>NZ_JBIUBJ010000003.1:213123-368371 GCF_044547985.1 Nonomuraea sp. NPDC052265 | reverse complement strand
TATTAAAATCTCTGAAAAACCCCTGCACTTTTACGGGGGCGGGGCCCGGTGTGTGTTTTGGGGGGGGTGGGGGGGGGGTGGGGGGGGGGGGTGGGGGGGGCGGGGGGGGGGGGGCCCCCCCCCCCCCCCCCCGCGGCCGCCAGAGCCCCGGACCGGGCCAAGCCGGGGCCGAGATGCCGTGGCCGCCACGGGGGCGCGGCCACGGCCGGGGAATGGCTTGGCCCCCTTCTGCCCGGCCCGCCCGGCGTCTAACACCCTGCGGCGAAGAAAACTCTAGGTGAGTTAAAAATAACCTTGCGGGTGTTTGCCCCGCTCGGCGCGGCGACGGCGCATCATCACGCCTTTCGTATTACATGTCCATTATGTCCGCTCGCCTACCCTGGGCTGCATGGGACAGTGGCGAGCCCCCGGCGGCATCCTGGTGGAGGCGATCATCCTCGATGATCGTCCACTGCTGCGCGTCTCGCACCGCGTCAACGGCCGGACGTACCTGCGCGGCTACTGCAAGACCGTCTCCGAACTGGGCGAACATGGCGTAGACCTCGGCGAACTGGTAGAAGACACCGCACTTGACCATTTGTAGACCCCGGTCCGCCGCTGTCGATCAACCCCCCGGGGTACGGCAGAGTCCATGGTGCGGCTGCCGGCCTACGCGCCGATGATGGCCCAGCTGGGCACCCTGACCTCCGTCCAGGGCCCCGGCTGGGCGGTGGAGATGAAGTGGGACGGCGTACGCGCCCTGGCCTACGTCGAGGGCGGCTCGGTGCGCCTGATGTCCCGCAACAACAAGGACATCACCGCCGCCTACCCCGAACTGCAGCTCATGGCCGGCTCCACCGGCCGGCACGCGGCCGTGATCGACGGCGAGATCGTCGCCTTCGACGAGACCGGACGCCCCAGCTTCGCCGCGCTTCAGCCCCGCATGCACCAGCGCAACCCCGCCACCGTGGCCGAGCTGACCCGCGCGGTGCCGGTGACGTTCATGGCCTTCGACATCCTGCACCTCGACGACGACAGCGTGATCGGCCGGCCCTACAGCGAACGCCGCGAGCTGCTGGAGAGCACCCTGCGGCCCGGCTTCCGCTGGGAGGTGCCCGTCTGGTTCGCCGACCACGCCGACCGCGCCTTCGACTCCTCCCGCCAGCTCGGGCTCGAAGGCGTGGTGTGCAAGCGGCTCGGCTCCCCGTACCGGCCCGGCCGGCGCAGCGGCGAATGGACCAAGGTCAAGAACGTCAGCGCCGCCGAGGTCGTGATCGGCGGCTGGCACCCCGGCGGCGGACGCCGGTCGGGCATGATCGGCTCACTGCTGCTCGGCGCCTACGACCCGCGCGGACGCCTGCTCTACGTCGGGCACGTCGGCACCGGCTTCACCCAGCAGATGCTGCGCGACCTCCAGGACCTCCTCGCGCCCCTGCGACGCCCCGACCCGCCCTTCGACGAGCCCGTCCCGCGCGAGCACGCCCGCCACGCGCACTGGGTCGAGCCTCGCGTCGTCGGCGAGGTCCAGTACGCCGAGGTCACCGGCGACGGCCGCCTGCGCCACCCCTCCTGGCGCGGCCTGCGCCCCGACCGCGAACCCGGCGAGGCGAGCGCCGCCGAGTTCCTCGCCCCGGGGGACGCGGCGGCGGGCTGAGCGCGCACGGCCCCGCGACACGTCCCGTTTCACCACGGTAAGCGATGAAGGCGTGACTTACAGTGATCAGAATCGCTTCAGACTGATCAAGGGGACATCGTGTCGAAGACTCTGGTCGCCATGCTGGCCGCGCTCGCCGGCGTCTCACTCGCCGCCGCACCCGCCACCGCCGAACCCCCGCCGCTCAAGGCCCACACCCAGAGCGCGGCCCGACGTCCCGCCCGGAGCCCGGGGGCCGCGTCCTCGCCGCTCATGCGCCCCGGACGCGCCGCCCGCTACTGGACGCCCGGCAAACAGGCCAAGGCCAAAGCCGCCCCCCTCCCCCTCAGCGCCGCCGGTCCCGTCACGCCCGCCCCCGGCACGCCCGATCGCAGTGCGGCGGCCGAGCGGCGCAGCGTGCCCGGCGCCAAACGCCTCACCCCCGGCGGCGACGCCAACGGCTACGCCCGCGTGCGCCGGCCGTACACCGCCGACGGCAACAGCCGCGTCACCGGACGGCTGTTCTTCGTCAACGCCACCGGCCGCGACGACTCCTGCAGCGCCTCCGTCGTCCGCTCGGCCAGCAGGCTGCTCGTCGTCACCGCCGCCCACTGCGTCTACAGCAGCCCCGACGGCTCGGCGTCCGGCCGCTGGCACACCCACTTCGCCTTCGTCCCCGCCTACGACGGCCGCGCCGCCACCGCCGAGCAGCGCGAGCCGTACGGCAGGTGGGGCGGCCGGCGCGTCTGGAAGCCCGACGCCTACACCGGGCGGACCGGCGGCGACTGGAACTCCGTCTACGACGTCGCGCTGGTCGAGGTCGGCGGCAGGAACCGCACCCTCCAGGACACCGTCGGCGCCCTCACCCCCCTGCGCAACCAGGGCGGCCGCTTCACCATCGCCACCTCCGGCTACCCCGGCGTGCTCGGCCGCCGGCCCTACGACGGCCGCGACCAGCTCTGGTGCCTGGGCCGCACCCAGCAGGCCCAGGGCGAGGAGACCGCCGGCGACATGCTCGCCGCCCGGCTGGCCGGGCCCGCCGACCTTACCGGGCGGATGGAGACCGACAACTGCCACCTGGCCAAGGGCCACAGCGGCGGGCCATGGGTCGTGCGCGGCAGCAGCGACCTGGTCGGCGTCCTGTCGGCCGGCAAGGAGGACGGCGAGCCCGACGGCAACTCCGTCGCCACCGCGCTCAACGTGGAGGGCTACGGCGCCATCGTGGGCGAGGCCGACCCCCAGGGCGTCTACGACTCCCTCTCCCTCGACGCCTCAGGCCCCGACGCGCCCGTCCGGCGCGGCGGCACCGCCACCGTCACCGCGACCGTCACCATGCGCGGGCTCATGGCCGCCGCCCAGGTGCCCGTCACCCTCACGCTCCCGGCCGGCGCCACCCTGACCGCCGTCAGCGGCGCCTCCTGCCGCCACGGCGACCACCGGGCCGACTGCACGATCGACGTCATCCACCCCGGCCGCCCGGTACGCATCTCCGCCAGGGTCGCCGTCGGCCGCGACGCCGACGCCGCCCTCCCGGTCACCATGCACGTCACCTCCACCCGCCTCGACCCCGCCCAGCGCGACAACTCCGCCGTCCTGCGCCTGCGCACCGCCAACGGTTAGACCGGCTCCGGCGCAGGCTCCCGCAGCGTCCGCGCCAGCAGCCAGGCCAGCACCGGGAAGGCGATCAGGCAGGCCAGCGCCGTCCTGAGCGTGGTGGCCTCGGCGACCGCGCCCACCAGCGGGCTCGTCAGGCCGCCCACGCTCACCGCCAGCCCCAGCGTGACGTCGCTCGCGGTGCCCACCCGGTTCGGCAGGAAGTCCTGGCCCAGGGTCACGCGCAGGGAGAGCCAGCTCAGACGCGCCCCCGAGCAGCCCTTCCACGTGCCCGCGACCCGCGCCTGGCCGCCGTCTGCGGGCCCTGCACGACGACCCCGCCGACGGGCGCACCCTGGCCACCCTCGCCGCCCGGGCCGGCACCAGCGAGCGCACGTTCGCCCGGCTGTGCCGCCGCGAGCTCGGCATGAGCTTCCCCCAGTGGCGCACCCAGCTCCGCCTGCACCACGCCCTGCTGCTGCTCGCCGACGGCCTGCCGGTGACCGTGGTCGCCCATCGTTGCGGCTGGGCCTCGGCCGGCGCGTTCATCGACGTCTTCCGGCGGGCGCTCGGGTACACGCCGGGCCACGCCTTTACAATGTAGATTCGCTACAATCGTTGGACGTGAGCAAAACGAAAGGCAAGGGCGGCGGCACTCCGGCCACCATGGCGCTGACCAAGGCCAAGGCCGACTTCACGCTCCACCCCTACGACCACGACCCCAACGCCCAGGCCTACGGCGAGGAGGCGGCCGACGCGCTCGGCGTCCCCTACGAGCAGATCTTCAAGACGCTGGTCGCCGAGGTCGAGAGCGGCCTGGCGGTGGCGGTCGTGCCCGTGTCGGGCAAGCTCGACCTCAAGGCCCTGGCCTCGGCGCTGGGCGGCAAGCGGGCCGCCATGGCCGACGCGGCCAAGGTCGAGCGGGTGACCGGTTACGTGGTGGGCGGCATCAGCCCGCTCGGCCAGCGCAAGCAGCTTCCCACCGTGGTCGACTCCTCGGCCCTCGACTTCGGCACGATCTACTTCTCGGCCGGCCGGCGCGGGCTCCAGATCGAGACCGCCCCCGACAACCTGATCACCCTCACCCGCGCGGTCACCGCGCCCATCGGCAAGGCGGGCTGAACGCCCCGCCGGCGGGCTACCGGGTGCGGTGGCGGGGCCGGCGGAACGACGGGTCGGGCGGGCCCTGCCCGAGCAGCCATTCGAACAGGCGCCGGTGGTGCCGGAAGAAGGCGCGCTCGCCCTGCCGCCTGTTCTTCTTCTTGTCCTCCTCCTGCGCCTCGGCCTCCTTCAGGCCGGGTGTGAACCCGCCGCCGAAGCGGCCCATGTCCGGCCCGGGGAAGCCCCTCGGCTCGGTGTTGGACAGTGCGTGCTGCATCGACTCGACCCAGATCGGGCCGGGCAGCGACGCCCCCTGCACCGCGCCGTAGTACTGGTCGCCGATCTGCACCCCCTGGAGCGGGTAGCGGTAGGAGCCGCGGATGTCCCCCAGGCTCACCGCCGCCGCCAGGTCCGGCGTGTACCCGGCGAACCAGGCCGAGGTGTAGCCGTTGTTGGTGCCGGTCTTGCCCGCGGCCGGGCGGCCGATGCTCTGCCCCTGCATGGTGCCCTTGTCGAACACCCCGGACAGGACGTAGTTGACGGCGTCCGCGACCGGCCGCTCCATGACCTGCTCGCAGGACGGCGGCACGTGGGCCCGCCTGCCGCTCCGGTCGGTGATCTCCACGATCGCCAGCGGCCGGCAGTGCACGCCGCGCGCCGCGAACGTGGCGAAGGCCCCCGCGACCGTCACCGGGTCCATCTCGTTGACGCCCAGCGTGAACGTCGGCACCTCGCGCAGCGGCCCGCCGTCGGCCCGGACCGCGCCGAGCGCCTTGGCCGTCTTGACCACGTTGCAGAGCCCGACCTTGCGCTCCAGCATCATGTAGAAGATGTTGACCGACTTCCAGGTGCCGGTCTCGATGCTGTGCGGGCCGCCCGCGCCCTCGCCGCTGGCGTTGAGTATGCGCGTGTCGGGGTCGTTGACCGGCCGTCCGGCGCAGTTGCGGTAGCCCTGCGCGGGCACCAGTTCCCCCGGCGTCTGGAAGCCGTCGCCGAACCGCCAGCCCTGCTGCAACGCCGTGGCCAGCGTGAAGACCTTGAACGTCGATCCCGCCTGGAAGCCCTGGCCGCCGCCGTGCGCGACGTCGGCGGCCAGGTTGAAGGTGGTCCTGGGCCCGTTCTTCTTGTTGCCCCGGTTGCGGCCGAACTGTTTGCTGGCGGCCATCGCCCTGATCCGGCCGGTGCCGGGCTCGATCATGGCCTCCGCGGCGACCTCGGTGTCCTCCGGCGCGACGTGCCGCTGGATCGCGTGCTCGGCCGCGCGCTGCGCGACCGGGTCGAGGCCGGTCCTGATCACCAGTCCGCCCCTGGCCATCCTGGCCCGCCGCTCGGCCGGGGTGTTGCCGAACGCCGGGTTCGACAGCAGCTCGTGCTGGACGTACAGGCAGTAGTAGGGGTACGCGCTCTGCCCGCAGCCGCCCGGCTCGGGCCGCAGCCGCAGGGCCAGCGGCGTGCTCTTGGCGGCGCTCGCCTGGGCCTGCGTGATCAGCTTGAGCCCGGCCATGCGGTCCAGCACGAGGTCGCGCCGCTCCTTCAGCCGCGCCTCGTGCGAGCGGCCGAGCGAGGGATCGGTCGAGTACGGCATCCGCACCGCCCCGGCCAGCGTGGCCGCCTGGGTCAGCGTCAGCCTGGCGGCCGTGGTGGAGAAGAAGCGCCGGGCCGCCGCCTCCACCCCGTGCGCGCCCGCGCCGAAGTAGGCGATGTTCAGGTAGCGCTCAAGGATCTCGTCCTTGCGGTACTTGCGTTCCAGGGCCAGCGCGTACCGCAGTTCGGTGATCTTGCGGGCCAGGTTGGGGGCGCGTGCCTTGTCCCGTTCGGCGTCGGTGCGGGCGCTCTCGACCAGGATGTTCTTGACGAGCTGCTGCGTCAGCGACGAACCGCCCTGCCGGATGCCGCCCGCCTGCGTGTTGGTGAGCAGCGCCCGCAGCGTGCCCCGGACGTCCAGGCCGCCGTGCTCGTAGAAGCGGGCGTCCTCGATGGCCACGATGGCCTTGCGCATCACGGGCGCCACGGCCCCGAGCGGCACGGCCGTCCTGTTGGCCTCGTAGAACTGGGCGAACTGCCTGCCGTCCTTGTCCAGCAGCCTGGTCACCTGCGCCAGGGGCTCCTCGCGCGGCGCGGGCGGCAGGTCGACGAAGGTGTCGGCGACGTTCTTGGCGGCCAGGCCGCCGCCGCTCACCACGGGAGCGGCCAGTGCCGCCGCCAGCACCCCGCCGAGCGCCCCCGCCATGGCGAGGCCACCGATGGATCTGAGTACGGTCACGCAGATGATCTGCAACCAGCAGATCATCGGCAAACGCCGACTTCCTCGGTCTTTACCGTTCTCTTCGGATGTTCAGACCAAGCGAGACGAACTGCTCGTACGGCCGGTGGTACCCCCGCTCGATGTGGTGCACGCCGCGCAACGTGGACGTCCCGTCGGCCACCGCGGCGGCCAGGACGGCCGAGAACCCGGCCCTGATGTCGGGCAGCGTCACGTCGGCGCCCCTGAGCTTGGAGACCCCGCGCACCACGGCCGAGTGCCGGGCGTTGGTGTCGTGGTAGCGGCAGGCCGGCCCGCCCAGGCACTGGTCGAACACCTCGATCTCGCAGCCCATCCGCTGGAGGGCCGGCACGTAGACCAGGCGGTTCTCGAAGACCGTCTCGTGCAGCACCGACATGCCCTGGCTCTGCGTGAACAGCACCATGAGCGGCGTCTGCCAGTCGGTCATGAACCCGGGGTGGGTGTCGGTCTGCACGGCCGCCGAGCGCAGCCCCTCGGGCGGGGCGGTGGCGCACAGGTATTCGTCGTTGATGTCGAACTGGGCGCCCATCCTGGCCAGCGTGGTGATCGCGGTGACCAGGCGGTCCTGGGGGCAGCCGTGCACGCGGACCTCTCCCCCGGTGACCAGCCCGGCCGCCAGGTAGGAGAACGCCTCGATGCGGTCGCCGGTCAGCCAGGTCGAGGCGCCGCGCAGGTGGTCGACGCCCTCGATGACGATCCGGCGGTCGGGCGACAGCTCGATCCGGGCGCCCATGCGCTGCAGGAACAGCGCCAGCTCCACCACCTCGGGCTCCATGGCCGCGTTCTTCAGCACGGTCTTGCCCTCGGCCAGCACCGCGGACATGAGGATCGTCTCCGTCGCCCCCACGCTGGGGTACGGCAGTTCGAGCCGGGCCCCGTTGAGCCGTTTGGCCTTGGCGGAGATGCCGTTGTCCCCCACCTCCACCTCGGCCCCCATCGCGCGCAGCGCCTCCACGTGGAAGTTCACCGGCCGCCGGCCGATCGGGTCGCCGCCGACCAGTGGGACGAACGCCTCCCCCGCCAGGTGCAGCAACGGGCCGAGCATCAGGATGGGGATGCGGTTGAGCCCGGTGAACGCGTCGGGCACCCGCGGCCTGATCTCCGCCCCCCGCTCGATGCGGATCTCGGAGCCGGCGATCTCGACGTGGATGCCGAGCGCCTCCAGCATGTCGGCGGTGATGCCCACCTCGCCGACGTCCGGGGCGTTGTGGATGCTGCTCTCACCGTTGCCGAGCATGGCGGCGACCATGTGCTTGGACACACCGTTCTTGGAGCCCCGTACGACGACGTCCCCGCGGAGGGGGCCGGAGGGCTCGATCAGCCAGACCTCTTCTGCAATCACGAAGCGAGCCTAACCGGGAGATACCATCAAGCTGGTTCGGATGCAGTTGTGAGGGGGAGTGGCGTGACGAGGGAAGTACGCGCTTTTGCGGTAACTGTCCTCATACTCGCCACACTCGGAGTCGCTGCCGGGCTGAGCTGGTCCGCGATCTCGCCGCGGGCTCCGTACCAGGTGACCGATCATGGTCTGGTGCTGGCCGACCTCACCACGCAGGCGCTGATCGCGGCCGACGGCTGGTTCGCGGTGATCACGGGCGCGCTGGGGCTGCTCTGCGGCGGGCTGGCGTGGTTCGCCGGGCGGCGGTGGATGCTGGCGGTGCTGCTCGGGTTGTGCGCGGGCGGGGTGGCGGGCAGCTTCCTCACGTTGTGGGCCGGGTCCACGTTCACGATCGGCGCGGTGGCGGTGGAGGCGGCGGCCGAGCCCGGGGTGCGGATCGTCCCCGGCGCGCTGAAGCTGACCGCCCAGGGGGTGCTGGTGGCCTGGCCGCTGCTCTCGGTCGGCCTGTTCGGGCTGCTCGAAGGCATGCACGGCTACCGCGAGTCGCCGCTGCGGCAGCCGTACGGGATCGAGCCCTAGACCTGCCCTGGACCTACAGCGGCGGGCGGCGCAGGCCGTGGCCGGTGGCCTGCTCGAACGCGCGGGCCACGCGCAGCACCCTGGCGTCGGCGAACGGCCGCCCGACGATCTGCACGCCGACCGGCAGCCCCTCGGGCGTGAACCCGGCCGGCACCGACGCCGCCGGCGCGTGCAGCACGCTGATCCAGTACGCCGAGCGCATCCAGGCCAGGTAGTCGGGCAGCCGTTCGCCGTTGATCTCGGTCACGTGCGGCTGCTCCACCGGGAACGGCGGCACCTGGCTGACCGGCGCGATCAGGACGTCGTAGGTGTCGAAGAAGGCGGCCATGCGCTGGTAGAGGCCGCTGCGCAGCCGTTCGGCGCGGGCCAGGTCGGCGCCGGTGACCTGGCGGCCCTGCTCGACGTTCCAGCCGGTGTTGGGGCCGAGGCCGGTCAGGTCGCCGAAGGACAGGGCGTAGTACCAGGCGCGGTAGATCCGGAAGGCGTCCTCGGCGTCGGACAGGTCGAGCGCGACCTCCTCCACGTGCGCCCCCAGCTCCTCCAACACGGCCGGCGCCGTCGCGGTCACCGCGGCCGTGCGCGGGTCCACCGGCAGCCCGCCCAGGTCGGGGCTCCACGCCACCCGCATCCCGCGTACCCCCTGCTCGGGCTCGGGCGCGAACCTCTCCTTGATCGCGAACGGCGAACGCGCGTCGAACCCGGCCACGGCCCCCAGCATCAGCGTGAGGTCGTCGACCGTGCGCGCCATCGGCCCCGGCACGGCCAGCGTGTACCAGGCGGCCGTGTCGGAGGGGTCGGGGACGCGGCCCGGCGTGGGCCGCAGGCCGACGACGTTGCAGAAGGAGGCCGGGTTGCGCAGCGAGCCGCCCATGTCGGAGCCGTCGGCCAGCGGGACCATGCCGGTGGCCAGGGCCGCCGCGGCCCCTCCGCTGCTGCCGCCGGCGGACCTGCCGAGGTCGTAGGGGTTCCTGGTGGCGCCGAAGACCTCGTTGACCGTGTGCGAGCCGGTGCCGAACTCGGGGGTGTTGGTCTTGCCGACCGTGATCGCCCCGGCCGCGCGCAGGCGGCGCACGATCAGGTCGTCCCGCTCGGGGACGTTCCGCGCGAACAGCGGCGACCCGTACGTGGTGCGGATGCCCGCGGTGTCCACCAGATCCTTGTGCGCGACCGGGACGCCGTGCAGCGGCCCCTCGGGCTCGGCCGCGTCGGCCGCCTCCGCCGCCGCCAGCGCCCGCTCGGCCACCAGCGTCACGATGGCGTTGACCTCGGGGTTGACCTGCTCGATCCGGTCGAGGTGGGCCTGGAGCAGCTCCACGGCGCTCACCTGCCGGGCCCTGATCAGGCGGGCCATCTCGGTCGCGGTCAGGTAGTGCAGTTCGCTCACCCTGCGATCCTGCCCCACCTGCCGGCCGGGACACGACGGCGACCTTTGCCCACCTCCCCCGCCCGCCTTGGCACCCGCCCACAAGGCGGGCTCCCCGGGCCGGCCCGTCTCGGCGCCTGACGCTCCGGAGGGTCAGGCGCCCAGGCAGGCCGGGCCGAGGAGTTGCTTGAGGTCGCCCATCAGCGCCGGCGACGGCGAGACCCGGAGGCGGTCGTCGACCCGCATGACGGTCGTCTTCGGCCCGTTGTGCACCTGGAGATGCACCTCCGACGTGCCCGGATGCGTGGTGAGGATCTCCTTCAGCCGGCCGACCACCGGTGGCGTGCACCGGGTCAGCGGCAGGCTCACCAGCAGCGGCCCGCCCGCCTCCTGCGTCAGGTCGGGCGCGGTCACCTCCATGGCGATGATCTTCGCGACGTCCTCGCGCTTGTCGATGCGCCCCTTGACGAAGACGATCGCGTCCTCGGCCAGGATCGTCGAGCACAGCTGGTACGACGACGGGAAGATCATCACTTCGATCGCGCCTTCGAGGTCCTCAAGCTGGGTGAGCACCCACGTGTCGCCCTTCTTGGTGACCTTGCGCTGCACCCCGCTCAGGATGCCGCCCAGCGTCACGACCTGCCCGTCGGCCCGGCTCTCGTCCTGGACGGCGGCGATCGAGCAGTCGGCCCCCGCGGCCAGGATGTGCTCCACGCCGAACAGCGGGTGGTCGGAGACGTAGAGCCCGAGCATCTCCCGCTCGAACTGCAGCAGCGTGTTCTTGTCCCACTCCCCCACCGGGATCTGCACGTCGAAGGTCTGGTCCTCGCCGCCGTCGATCGCGCCGAACAGGGAGTCCTGGCCGATGGCCTCGTTCTTCTTGATGTCGATGATCGCGTCGACGGCCTGCTCGTGCACCATGACCAGGCCCTTGCGCACGTGGCCCAGCGAGTCGAAGGACCCGGCCTTGATCAGCGACTCGATCACGCGCTTGTTGCACACGATCGCGGGCACCTTGCGCAGGAACTCCTTGAAGTCGGCGAAGCGGCCCTTGGACTTGCGCGCCGAGATGATGCCGTCGACGACGTTGCCGCCGACGTTGCGCACCGCCGACAGGCCGAAGCGGATGTCGGTGCCGCGCGGGGTGAAGTCGAAGTCGGAGTCGTTGACGTCCGGCGGGAACACCTTGATGCCCATGCGGCGGCACTCGTTGAGGTAGAGGGCCGACTTGTCCTTGTCGTCCTTCACGCTCGACAGCAGCGCCGCCATGTACGCGGCCGGGTGGTTGGCCTTGAGGAAGGCCGTCCAGTAGGAGACCAGGCCGTAGGCCGCCGAGTGGGCCTTGTTGAAGGCGTAGTCGGAGAAGGGCAGCAGGATGTCCCAGAGCGTCTTGACGGCGGCGGCCGAGTAGCCGTTGTCCTTCATACCGCTCTCGAAGGACTCGAACTGTTTGTCCAGCTCGGCCTTCTTCTTCTTGCCCATCGCGCGGCGCAGCAGGTCGGCTTTGCCGAGCGAGAACCCGGCGACCTTCTGCGCGATGGCCATGACCTGCTCCTGATAGACGATCAGGCCGTAGGTCGTGTCGAGGATCTCGGCCAGCGACTCCTTGAACTCGGGATGGATCGGGGTGATCTCCTGCTGGCCGTTCTTGCGCAGGGCGTAGTTGGTGTGGGAGTTGGCGCCCATCGGGCCGGGACGGTAGAGGGCGCCGACGGCCGAGATGTCCTCGAAGTTGTCGGGCTTCATCAGCCGCAGCAGCGAGCGCATGCCGCCGCCGTCGAGCTGGAACACGCCCAGTGTGTCGCCCCTGCCCAGCAGCTCGTACGTCTTGCGGTCGTCGAGCGGCAGCTTCAGCAGGTCGATCTGCTCACCGGTGGTGGACTCGATCATCTTCAGGCAGTCGTCGATGATCGTGAGGTTGCGCAGGCCCAGGAAGTCCATCTTCAGCAGGCCGAGCGTCTCGCAGGTCGGGTAGTCGAACTGCGTGATGATCGCGCCGTCGGAGTCGCGGCGCATGATCGGGATGTGGTCGGTGATCACCTCGCGGGACATGATCACGCCGGCGGCGTGCACGCCCGTCTGCCTGATCAGGCCCTCCAGGCCCTTGCCGAGGTCCATCGTCGCCTTGACGTCGACGTCTTCCTCGTAGAGCCTGCGCAGCTCGCCGGCCTCGTTGTAGCGCGGGTGGTCCTTGTCGAAGATGCCCGCCAGCGGGATGTCCTTGCCCATCACGGCCGGCGGGAACGCCTCGGACACCTTGTCGCCCAGCGCGTAGGGGTAGCCCAGGACGCGACCGGCGTCCTTGATGGCGGCCTTCGCCTTGATGGTGCCGAACGTGGCGATCATGGCGACCTTGTCGGCGCCCCACTTCTCGGTCACGTAGCGGATCACGTCGCCGCGCCTGCGCTCGTCGAAGTCGATGTCGACGTCGGGCATGGAGACGCGGTCGGGGTTGAGGAAGCGCTCGAAGATCAGGCCGTGCGGGAGCGGGTCGAGGTCGGTGATGCCCATCGCGTACGCCACCAGCGAGCCGGCCGCCGAGCCACGGCCCGGGCCGACCGGGATGCCGTTCTGCTTGGCCCACATGATGAAGTCGGCGACCACGAGGAAGTAGCTCGGGAAGCCCATCTGCTCGATGATGCCGATCTCGTAATCGGCCTGCCGCTTGTGCTCGGCGTCGTAGCCCTCGGGCCAGCGGCGGTCCATGCCCTCCCAGACGGTCTGGCGGAAGAACTCGCTCTCCGTCAGGCCGTCGGGGATGGGGTAGGTGGGCATGAGGTTCTTGAACTCGAAGAACCCGGCCGGGTCGACCTTCTCGGCCACCAGGAGCGTGTTGCGGCAGCCCTCGGCCCACAGGTCGGAGGAGTCGACCGCGCGCATCTCGTCGGCGGTCTTGATGTAGTAGCCGGAGCCGTCGAAGCGGAAGCGGTCGGGGTCGGACAGCTGCTTGCCGGTCTGGATGCACAGCAGGGCGTCGTGGGAGGCGGCGTCGGACTCGTAGGTGTAGTGGGAGTCGTTGGTGACCAGCGGCGGGATGGCGAGCTCTTTGCTGATGCGGGTCAGGCCGTCGCGGACCCGGCGCTCGATGTCGAGGCCGTGGTCCATGATCTCCAGGAAGAAATTGTCCTTGCCGAAGATTTCCTGATATTTCGCGGCGGCCTTGAGCGCCTCGTCGTACTGGCCCAGCCGCAGCCTCGTCTGCACCTCGCCCGACGGGCAGCCCGTGGTGGCCATCAGGCCGTCGGCGTGCTCGGCCAGGATGTCGGCGTCCATGCGGGCCCACTTGCGCACGAAGCCCTCGGTGTAGGCGCGCGAGCTGAGCTTCATCAGGTTGTGCAGGCCGGTCTTGTTGCGCGCCCAGATCGTCATGTGGGTGTAGTAGCCACCCGCCGAGACGTCGTCCTTCTTCTGGTGCGGCTCGCCCCACAACACGGGCTTCTTGTTGTGCCGCAACTCCGGCGCGACGTAGGCCTCGATGCCGATGACCGGCTTGATGCCGGCGGCGGTGGCCTGCCGGTAGAAGTCGTACGCGCCGTGCATGTTGCCGTGGTCGGTGATCGCGATGGCGGGCATGCCCAGGTCGCCGACCTGTTTGAACATCTGCTTGAGCCGGGCGGCCCCGTCGAGCATGGAGTATTCGGTGTGCACATGCAGATGGACGAACGAGTCGCTGGACGACATGGAGCGGCGCCTCCCCGGGTCTGGATGCGATGGTGCGCTCCGACTCTAGTGGCCCGGACCGACATCCCGGAGCCGCCTCGCGCGCCCCGCGGAACCGGCGCGCCGGAAGCGTCGCGGCCACCGGCCTCGATATCGTCTCCCTCACGCAAAGTAATGAAGGAGACACCGGGTGCGCACGCAGTCCGACGAGGGGTACAGCCACGCGCTGGGCAACCGCCAGATCCAGATGATCGCGATCGGCGGCGCGATCGGGGTCGGCCTCTTCCTCGGCGCGGGCGGCCGCCTGGCCGCCACCGGGCCCGCGCTCGTGCTGTCCTACGCCACCGCCGGGCTGGCCGCCTTCTTCGTCATGCGGGCGCTCGGCGAGCTGGTGCTCTACCGCCCGGCCTCGGGCTCCTTCGTCGAGTACGCGGGCGAGTTCATCGGCCCGTGGGCGGCCTTCGCCAGCGGCTGGATGTACTGGGTCAACTGGGCCTTCACCGGCATCGCCGAGCTGACCGCGATCGCCGCGTACGTCCATTACTGGGCCGGCGGCTTCCCCCAGTGGCTGACGGCGCTGCTCGCGCTGGGGTTCGTGCTGGTGGTCAACCTGCTGTCGGTCCGGCTGTTCGGCGAGCTGGAGTTCTGGTTCGCGATGCTGAAGGTGCTGGCCATCGTGATCTTCCTGGTGGTCGCGCTGGTGCTGGTGGTGTTCGCCGTCGGCGACGCCGGGCCGCGCAACCTGGTCGCGCACGGCGGCTTCTTCCCCACCGGCTTCCCGCTGGTCCTGATGAGCCTGCAGTCGGTGGTGTTCGCCTACGCCTCGATCGAGCTGGTCGGCATCACCGCCGGCGAGACCGCCCGGCCGCACGAGGTCATGCCGCGGGCGATCAACGGCGTGATCTGGCGCATCGCGATCTTCTACGTGGGCTCGGTGCTGCTGCTGGCCATGGTCCTGCCCTGGACGGCCTACCGCGCCAGCACCTCGCCGTTCGTCACGTTCTTCGCCGGGCTGGGGGTGCCGTGGGCGGGCGACGCGATGAACCTCGTGGTGATCACGGCCGCGCTCTCGTCCTGCAACTCCGGCCTGTACGCCACCGGCCGCATCCTGCGCTCGATGGCCGCCAGGCGGGAGGCCCCCGCCTTCGCCGCCCAGCTCAGCTCCCGGCACGTGCCGATCGGCGGGATCGTGTTCACCGCGGCCATGTTCCTCGGCGGCGTGGCGCTCTTCTACTACCTGCCCGAACGCGCCTTCAACATCGCCACGGCGGTCGCCTCCCTGGGCGTGATCAGCACCTGGGGGGTGCTGGTCTACTGCCAGACCCGGCTGCGCGCCACGGGGCACCGGTCGGCGTTCCCGATGCCGGGCTCGCCCTACACCAACTGGCTGACGCTCGGGTTCCTGGCGTTGGTGATCCTGTTGATGCCGTTCGCCGACCGCGATCAGCAGGTGGCCTTCTTCCTGATCCCGGCCCTGGTCGCGGGCATCGCGCTCGGCTGGCTGGCCGTACGCCGCCGCCGGCGGTTGCGGGAGGCCCCGCAGCAGGCGGGTTAGTCTCGTCCGGGCAGGAGTCGCCGCTCGGGGGAGGCCACACTGGACAAGCTGGACGACACACTCGATCCCGCGCTCGACGGGGCGGCGACCGCCGTCCCCGCTCTCCGGCCGCCGGAGCCCGCCGAGGCCGAGCCCGCGGCTTCCGTGGCGCGGGCCCGGCGGCGGTGGCACGTCCGGCGGGTCGCGGCGGCGGCAGCGGCGGTGGGGGCCGCGCTCGCGCTGGCCGGCGTGCCGCTGGGCGTCTACCCGAAGCTCGCCTGCGCGGTGCTCTCCCCCGGTTGCCCGGCGAGCCCGCTCCAGGAGCCGCGCGGCCACCTGCCACGGCTGACCCGGCTGACGCCCGTCCAGGCGGCGCTGAGCGGCACGTACGTCGCGCTCGGCGACTCCTACTCCTCCGGCGAGGGCGTCTACGACCAGGACGCGAGCCCGGTCAACGACGGCGCCGACCGCTGCCACCGCGCCCGGGGCTCCTACGTCCCGCTGGTGGCCGAGACCCATCCCTTCACCGGCGGCAGCGCCTTCTACGCCTGCAGCGGCGCCACCACCCGCCAGCTCCTGTCCGGCCAGTACGGCCAGGCCCCGCAGATCACCCGCGTCGGCCCGTCGGCCAGCCTGGTGACGCTCAGCATCGGCGGCAACGACGCCGGGTTCACCGACGTCCTGACGGACTGCATCGTCAAGCTGCCCTGGTCGTCGGCCTGCGTCGACCAGGACGCCGCGGTCGCCCGGCGCATCGCCGAGCTGCGGCCCAGCCTGTCCAGGGTGCTCGGCGAGCTGCGCGCACGCGCGCCGGGGGCCCGGGTGATCGTCCTCGGCTACCCCAGGCCGTTCCCCGCCTCGCCGGTCCGCACGGTCGACAACCTGAGCGTGACCGACCAGCGGTGGCTCAACACCGTCACGCGCAAGCTCAACGACACCGTGGGCGCCGTCACGGCCGAGTACGACCGGGGCCTGGCCGGCCTCGGCGCCCCCGGCAGCGTCGAGTACGTCGACGCCTACGAGGCGTTCACGGGCCACGAGGCCGGCACGCCGCAGCCGTACCTCAACAGCCTGGCCGTCGACATCGACCCGCTGACCGTCAACGCCCGCAGCTTCCACCCCACCGGCGACGGCTACCGCCGCTTCGCCGAGCTGATCAACCGGCAGATCGCCGCCGGCCCCGGCCGCCCGCTGCACAACTTCCGGCTCACCACCTCCTGAGCCCCGGGCCGGCCGCCCGGGGCTCAGGAGGTGGCTCAGTGGCGGGCGCGCTCCTCGGCCAGGTGGAGACCGGCCTCGATGACGGCGTTCATGACGGCCGCCAGCCGCTCCTCACCCAGCTGGGGCGCCCGCGAGGCCATCCGCGCCACCAGCGCCCGCTCCCGCGCCAGGTCCCGCCCGGCGAACCCGCCGACGGGCTTGAGCCGCTGCACGACGCCCGCCAAGGCGGCCCGGCGCTCCAGGAGGGTGGCCAGCGCCGCGTCGACCCGATCGATCGCCTCCCTGCACTCGGCCAGCGTGGCGGGCGACTCGGGCCGCAGCAGCGCGCCGACCAGCGTCACCGCCTCCTCCGCCGCCCTCACGTCCGCCTCCGCGTTCCCCGGGCCGTCCTCCTGGGCGGACGCGCCGGAACGGCCGGGCCCGGCCACCACGAGCCCGTCGGCGCCCGCCGCCACGGCCGCCGCCGCCAGCCCCGGGTCGCGCGAGACGTCGGCCAGCACCGGACGCCCCGACGCGGCCCGCGCCGCCCGCAGCACCCCGAGGTCCAGCCGGCCACCCTCGCACAGGACCACCTGGTCGTTCCCCTCGGCGGCGCAGTAGCCGGCCAGCCCCACCCACTCCTCCACCGACGCCGAAGGCCGGCGTTCGACCACCACCGGCAGCCCGAGCCCGGCCGCGGCCCGCACCAGCGGGATGTCCCGCGTCCAGGTGCCCCCCACCACCACGGCGTCGGCCAGCGCCGCGATCGCCGGCAGGTCCGCCGCCGAGTACGGCTCCACCAGCGTGGCCCGCTCCCGCAGCGCCTGGCGCGCGTCGAGCCGCCCCCGATGCGGGCGCAGGCTCACCCGCCCGCCGATCACCACGGCCGGGCCGTCACCCACGCGCAGCCCGCCGATCGTCACCATGTGCCGCTCCAAGGTCGATGTCATCTCGACTCCCCACTCGGGCCGGCCCAGCGAAGCCGGCAGGAAAACCAAAAAGGCAGAGACGGGGCGTCTCTGCCTTGTGCCGACTCCAGGTGGTCGCTAGCTGACGACCGGCCCTCCCGGAGCCGGCTCGGTAAAGGTGTAGCGACAAGTCATGTCTGAAACCTTACACCCGCCTCCACCTGCTGGACGTTCCTTCTCATATGCCGGACTGACCTTCCGGCGAGTCGCCGATGATCCCTCGCTATGGGAGTATTTCTTGGCCGAGAGGGAGGGTTTGAGGCCGTTGATGTCGGATCGCAAGCAGGACGGACGCCGCATCGCCGGCCGGTACGAGCTGCTGGAGCCCATCGGCAAGGGCGGCATGGGCATCGTCTGGCGTGCCCACGACGAGCTTCTCGACCGCACTGTCGCGGTCAAGGAGGTCCGGTACGCCGCCGCCCTGGGCGACGAGGTGCAGTTGCTCAACCGGCGCACGATGCGCGAGGCGCGGGCCGCGGCCAGGTTCGAGCACCCCAACGTGATCGTCGTCCACGACGTGATCGAGGAGGACGGCCGGCCCTGGATCGTCATGCAGCTGGTCCAGTCGCGCTCCCTGGGGGCGGTGATCAAGCAGGAGGGGCCGCTGCCGCCCGAGCGGGTGGCCGGGATCGGCATCGCCGTGCTCGACGCGCTGCACCGGGCTCATGAGTCCGGCGTGCTCCACCGCGACGTCAAGCCCGAGAACGTGCTGCTGGCCGACGACGGCAGGGTCGTGCTCACCGACTTCGGCATCGCCACGCTGGAGACCGAGACGCAGCTCACCGTGACGGGCCTGGCGGGCACGCCCGCGTTCATCGCGCCCGAGCGGCTCAAGGGGCTGCCCGCGCGCCGCGAGTCCGACCTGTGGTCGCTGGGCGCGACGCTCTACACGGCCGTGGAGGGCCGCTCGCCGCACGAGCGCGGCATGGCGCTGGCCACGATGCACGCCGTTCTGACCGACGAGCCCGACCCCGCGCAGCACGCGGGGCCGCTGGCCGGGGTGATCAGCGGGCTGCTGGTCAAGGAGCCGGTGCAGCGCCTGTCGTACGAGGAGGCCGCGCGGATGCTGCGCGAGGCCGCCACCGCGTCGAGCGCGCCGGAGACCAGGCGGTTCCCCAGCCGCAAGCTGCACGTCCCCCCGCCCGCCCCCGTCGAGGACGAGGACGACACCCCGACCGACCCCGACCTGCCCACCCCCAGGCCCAACCCCAGGTCCACCCCCCGGACGGCGCCCAGACCCACGCCCAGGACCACCGGCACGCCGCCGCCCGCCGAGACCGGCCGGCGGCCCACGGCCCCGGCCAGGGACGCCGCGCTCACGGGCGAGCCCACGGTGGGCGCCCGCCAGCAGGGGCGCAAGTACGGGCCGATCGCGCTGGCGGCCGGGGCCGTCGTGCTGGTCGCCGGGATCGGCGGCTACCTCGGGCTGAGCTCGGCCCCCGAGGACCAGGCGTCCACGCCGCAGGCCAGGCAGTCCGCCAAGACCCACACCTCACCCTCCGCGCCCGCCTCGGGCACCGAGTCGAAGCCGCCGGCCACGGGCACGCCCACGGCCGCGCCGTCCTCCTCGCCCTCGTCCACTCCGGACAAGACCGAGGAGTCCGACCCGTTGCCCAGCGGCTGGAAGATGTACAAGGACAAGGAGCTCGGCTTCTCCATCGGGCTGCCCAAGGGCTGGGACGTCTGGGACCGCGGCGGCCGGCAGGTCAAGTTCAAGGGCCCCGGCGCGGCCTCGAACGCCTACCTGATGATCGAGGAGGCGGCCAAGCCCGGCAAGGACCCGTACAAGGACTGGAAGAAGCAGGAGCCGTCGCTCAAGCACAACTTCGGCGGCTACAAGAAGCTCGGCATCAAGAAGGTCGACTACATGAAGGCCGCCGCCGACTGGGACTTCACCTGGAACACCAACACGGGCAAGACGCGGGTGCGCGACCGGGGCTTCATCACCGACAACGGGAGGGCGTACGCCATCTACTGGCACACCCTCAACAGCCACTGGAAGAAGGACTACCACTTCTTCGAGGGCTTCAGCGCGACCTTCAAACCCGCCAAGTAGGCTTCCCTGCGTGGAAAGGCAGGTCAGCAACCGGTATCGCCTCATCGAGCCCCTCGGGGAGGGCGGCATGGGGGTGGTCTGGCGTGCCTACGACGAGCTGCTCGACCGTACGGTGGCGATCAAGGAGGTCCGCTACACGGGCGTGGGCGACGCCAAGCGGGCCGACCTCAACCGCCGGACCATCAGGGAGGCCAGGGCGGCCGGCCGCCTCGACCACCCGTCGGTGATCGTCATCCACGACGTCGTCGAGGAGGACGGCCGGCCGTGGATCGTCATGCAGCTCGTACGGTCCCGCTCCCTGGCCGAGGTGATCGGCGAGCGCGGGCCGCTGCCGGCGGCGCTGGTGGCGATGGTCGGCGGCCGGGTGCTCGACGCGCTGCGGGCCGCCCACGCCACCGGGGTGCTCCATCGTGACGTGAAGCCCGAGAACGTGCTGCTGGCCGACGACGGCAGGGTCGTGCTGACCGACTTCGGCATCGCCGCCCTGGAGGCCGAGTCGGGACTGACGGCGACCGGCGGGCTGGTGGGCACCCCGGCGTACATGCCGCCCGAGCGGCTCAACGGCGAGCCCGCCCGTCCGGAGTCCGACCTGTGGTCGCTGGGCGCCACCCTCTACGCGGCGGTGGAGGGGCGGCCGCCGTTCAAGCGCGACTCGTGGGCGGCCACCGTGGCGGCGGTGCTGCGCGACGAGCCCGAGCCGCCCGTGCGGGCGGGGGCGTTGCGGCCGGTCATCATGGGGTTGCTGCGGCGGGACCCGGCGGCCCGGATGCCGGCCGGAGAGGCCGCGCGCCTGCTCCACCAGGTGGCGACCGGGCAGCCGCTGGTGGCCGACCAGACCCCCATGTGGTCGGCCCACTTCACGCCCCCGGTGCCCGCCCCCTACCCCCAAGGCCCCGCCCCGAACAGCCAGTACCCGAACCCGAACACCCCGCACGCCACTCCGAGCGGCCCCCAGCCCATGCAGGGCGGCCCCTACACCGCGCCGCCCGACCCGCCGCCCGTCACCGGTGGCGGGCGGTCGCCGCACCGGACGGTCCCCGGCGCCCCGCGGCGGCGCGGCAGGACGGCGTGGGTCGCGGTGCCCGCCGCGGTGGCCGTCCTGGCGCTCCTGGGCGGGGGCGGCGCGCTGCTCTACGAGCAGTTGTCGGGCCCTGCCACGCCCACCCCGACGACCGGCGCCCAGCCGCCCGCCACCGGCCCCGACCCCTCGACGCCGCCGTCGAAGGAACCGACTGGCGACCCGACCGGGGAGCCCACGCCGAAGCCCACCGGAGACCCGACCGGGGACCCGACGGACGAGCCGACCCCCACGGCCCCGCCGGTGCCCGCCGGCTGGCGCCCCCTCACCAGCACCACCGGCCACTTCTCCATGGCCATCCCGAAGACCTGGAAGGCCGCCAAGAACCTGACCAGGGACAGCATCCGCATCTCCGGCCCCGGCACCCCCGGCGTGATGATCGTCGAGTGGACCGTCCCCGACATCCCCTGGAAGGACCCGGAGCAGCACTGGATCGGCCTGGAGAAGGAGATCGAGGCCAAGGGCGAGTTCGACCGCTACACCCGCATCGGCATCACCCCCACCGACTACCTCGGCCTGCGCGCCGCCGACTGGGAGTTCACCCGGATGCGCGAGGGCGAGCTCATCCACGTGATCAACCGCGGCTTCCACACCGCGGGCGGCCGCCCGTACGCCCTGTACTGGGAGACCCTCGACTCCCGCTGGAACACCGACCGGCGCTGGTTCGACACCTTCGCCAAGACCTTCCGCCCGGAATGACGCCGGAGCACGACGGCGCGCGCGAACGGGCCCGGTTCTGGCGGCATCCGGCGGTCCCCGGGACCGATCTGCTCAAGGCCCGCTACGTCACCCACCGCTTCTCCCGGCACGTCCACGACGGGTACGCCATCGGGCTGATCGTGGCGGGCGTGGAGGAGTTCGACTACCGCGGCACCCTGCACCGGGCGGGCGCGGGCGAGCTGGTGCTGGTCAACCCGGACTCGGTGCACACCGGCCAGGCGGGCACGCCGGGCGGGTGGGCGTACCGGATGCTCTATCCGTCGGTCGAGGCGCTGGCCGGGATCGCGGCTGAGCTCGACGCGCCGCCGGCCACCCCGTACTTCCCCGAACAGGTGGTGCGCGACCCGGAGGTGGCGGTGCTGCTCGGGCGGGCGCACGAGGCGGCCGAGCGCGGCGACGCGCTGGCCGCCTCCACGCTGTCGCGCACGCTGTTCGCCCGGCTGCTGACCAGGCACGCCGCCCCCAGACCGGACGCGGGGCCGCCGGGCGCGGGCCGGCAGGCGGTGCGCGAGGCCATGGCGCTGCTGCACGAGAGCCTGCTCGACCCGCCGACGCTGGAGGCGCTGGCCGAGGCGGTGGGGGTGCGGCCGTTCCCGCTGCTGCGCGCGTTCAAGGCGGCGACGGGCCTGCCGCCGCACGCCTACCTCACCTCGCTGCGCGTCCGGCAGGCCCGCCGGCTGCTCCTGGCGGGGGTACGCCCGGCACAGGTGGCCGCGGACGTGGGCTTCACCGACCAGGCCCACCTGAACCGGCACTTCAAACGCGTCGTGGGCGTGCCGCCCGCCGCCTACCAGCGGGCCGCAGGAACGTACAAGACCGGACATTTGCCCACTTCATAGGCTTCTGTCCATGGAACAGACAACTCGCCGGTCCACCGCGGTGCGGGACGGCCTGGGTGTGGGGCTGGCCGTGGGGCTGTCCGGCCTCGCGTTCGGCGCGGCGGCGGTCACCGCCGGGCTCAGCGTGGCCCAGGCGTGCGTGCTGAGCCTGCTGGCCTTCACCGGCGCCTCGCAGTTCGCGCTGGCCGGGGCGATCGGCGCGGGCGGCGACCTGACGGCCGCGGCCGCGGGCGCGCTGCTGCTCGGCGGCCGCAACACCCTTTACGGCCTGCGCCTGGCCGACCTGCTGAACGTCCGCGGCCCGCGCCGGCTGCTGGCCGCCCACGGCGTGATCGACGAGACCACCGCCGTCACGCTGGCCCAGCCGGACGAGCCGTCGGCACGCACCGGCTTCCTCACCACCTTCGCCAGCCTGTACGTCGCCTGGAACCTCACCACCCTCGCCGGCGCGGTCGGCACGTCCTTCCTGGGCGACCCGCGCGTGCTCGGGCTCGACGCCGTGGGCCCGGCCACGTTCCTGGCCATCCTGTGGCCGCGGCTGGCCGCGAGCGGGCGGCTGCGGGTGCTGGCCCTGGCCGGGGCGGCGGTCGCGCTGGCGGCCACGCCGTTCTTCCCGCCGGGCGTGCCGGTGCTGCTGTCGGCGGTGGCGGTGCTGGTGGTGATGGTGCGATGACGGTGTGGTGGGCGATCGTCGCGGTCTGCCTCGGCTGCTACGCCCTCAAGCTGGCCGGGCTGGCCGCGCCGCGCCGGGTGCTGGACCATCCGGCGGTGCGCAGGTTCGCCGAACTGGTGCCGGTGGCGCTGCTCGCGGCCCTGATCGCGGTGCAGATGTTCACCGAGGACGGCAGGCCCGCCTTCGACCCGGCGCGGACGGCCGGCCTGGCCGCGGCGGTGGTCGCCCTGGTGTTGCGGGCGCCGTTCCTCGTCATCCTGGCGGCGGCGGCCGTCGTCACCGCGCTTGCCCGGATGTTTCTTGGGTAGTCGCCGTGCATGTCCGATTCTGCGGGGATGGTCGGTGGCCGCTACCGGCTGCTCAGGACGATCGGCCAGGGCGGTATGGGAACCGTGTGGCAGGCGCACGACGAGGTGCTCGGCCGTGACGTGGCCGTCAAGGAGGTGCTCCCGCCTCCCGACCTGAGCGGCCCTGAACGCGAGGTGTTCGCCGTACGCACCTTCCGCGAGGCGCGGGCGGCCGGCCGGGTGGCGCACCCGGGGGTGGCGGCCGTCTACGACGTGCTGGAGGAGGGCGGGCATCCGTGGATCGTCATGCAGCTCGTGCACTCCCGTACCCTGGGCGAGATCGTCCGCACCGACGGCCCGCTGCCGCCCTCGAAGGTCGCCGCCATCGGGCTGCAACTGCTGGAGGCGCTGCGCGCCGCGCACGCGGCGGGCGTGCTCCACCGTGACGTCAAGCCCGACAACGTGCTGCTGACCGAGGACGGACGGGCGGTGCTCACCGACTTCGGCATCGCCACCACCGAGGACGAGGCCCCCGTCACCAGGACCGGCATCCTCATCGGCACCCCCGCCTTCATGGCCCCCGAACGGGCGGCCGGCGGCCAGGCCAGGCCCGCCTCCGACCTGTGGTCGCTGGGCGTGACGCTGTACATGGCGGTCGAGGGCCACTCCCCCTTCCACCGGGAGCACGCGCTGGCCACGCTCGGCGCGGTCATGCACTCCGAACCCGAACCGCTGGCCAGGGCGGGCGTGCTGGCCCCCGTGCTGCTCGGGCTGCTGCGCAAGAACCCCTCGCAACGCATGTCGCTGGAGGAGGCCGAGCAACGGCTGAGCCTGGTCCTGACCGGCGGTCCGATGGAGCAGACCGGCCCGGTCCCGGTGCCCCCGATGGCCGTGCGCCGCCCCCGCGGGATGCCGATCCTGGCCATCACGGCGGGCGCGCTGCTCGTGGGCCTGGTCACCGGCGGCGCGGCCTGGTGGACCAAGCAGTCGGACCAACCGGTGCAGGGCCGCGCCCCGACGATCCCGGCGGTCGTGACCCCGCCCGGCAGCGACGCCCCGAAGGACCGGCCGAAGACCAGGGTCACCGACTCCCAGCCACCCCCCGCCACCTCGCATCCTCCGCGATCCAGCGCCCCCTCGCCCACCAGCGGCGAACGGACCGGCACCCCCGCCCGATCCCCCGAGAAGAAGCCGACGCCCACCCGGTCCGCGCCCCAGAGGGACGAGCAGCAGAACAACAAGGACGACGCCCCCTCAAGGACCCCGGGCCAGATCGACCCCTCCCAGGACGGCCAGGAGTAGCGCGGGACCGCTCAGGAGTCGGCGGCGACGGCGTCGAGCGCCTTCCGCAGGTCCTCGGGGTAGTCGGTGCTGAAGGACATCCACTCGCCGGTGGCCGGGTGCTCGAAGCCGAGCGAGACCGCGTGCAGCCACTGCCGGGTGACGCCCAGCCGGGCCGCGAGCGTGGGGTCGGCGCCGTAGAGCATGTCGCCGACGCAGGGGTGGCGCAGGGCCGACATGTGCACGCGGATCTGGTGCGTACGGCCGGTCTCCAGCTTGATGTCGAGCAGCGAGGCCGCCCGGAACGCCTCGATCGTGTCGTAGTGGGTGACCGACGGCTTGCCGCCCGCGACGACGGCGAACTTGCCCTCGCCCGAGGGGTGGCGGTCGATGGGCGCGTCGACGGTGCCCCTGAACGGGTCGGGGTGGCCCTGGACCAGCGCGTGGTAGCGCTTGTCGACCGTACGCTCCTTGAAGGCGCGCTTGAGCACCGAGTACGCGTGCTCGCTCTTGGCCACGACCATCGCGCCCGTGGTGTTGGCGTCGAGCCGGTGGACGATGCCCTGCCGCTCGGCCGCGCCGCTGGTGGCGATCGTGTGCCCGGCGCCGAGCAGGCCGCCGATCACGGTCGGGCCGGTCCAGCCGACGGTCGGGTGGGCGGCCACCCCGATCGGCTTGTTGACCACGATGATGTCGTCGTCCTCGTAGACGATCGTCATGCCCGGCACCGGCTCGGCCACCGGCATCGGCGTGGTGACCGGCGGCGGCAGCGTCACCTCCAGCCAGGCGCCGGCGTGCACGCGGTCGGACTTGGCCGGCTGCCCGCCGTCGAGCTGCACCTCGCCGGCGGCGATCAGCTCGGCCGCGCGGGTGCGGGAGAAGCCGAACAACCGCGAGATCGCCGCGTCGACCCGCTCGCCCTCCAGCCCGTCGGGTACGGGGAGGCTTCGCCGCTCAGCCATCCTGGGGCTCCTTCCCGGTGTCCGCCGTGATCTCCCTGGTGCCGTCGATCTGCACGTTGCGCCAGGCCAGCAGCACCGCCAGGATGCCGCCGCAGACGATCGCCGAGTCGGCGACGTTGAACACCGGGAAGTAGTCGATCACCGGGAAATGACCGGGCAGCACCTCGATGAAGTCGACGACGTGCCCCTGGAACTGCGTGGAGCGGCCGAACCCCGACGGGTAGCGCAGCAGCCTGTCGGTCAGGTTGCCGAGCGCCCCGCCGAGGAGCAGCCCGAGGGTGATCGCCCACGGCAGGCTGCGGAGCTTGCGCGCGGTGCGCACGATCGCCACCACCACGCCCGCCGCGATGAACGTGAACACGAACGTCATCCCCGTGCCGATGCTGAACGCGGCCCCCGAGTTGAAGATCACCCGGAACTGCAGGACGTCCTGGAGGACGACGAGCGGTGCCTTGCCTTCGAGCGTGCGCAGCACGATCGTCTTGCTGATCAGGTCAGCCGCATAGACGACGACCGCCAGCGCGGTGAGGATCGCGAGGAGATGTCCGCGTGCTCTGCCTACCGGCGTTCCTCCTTCTGCTTGCAGGCCACGCACAGCGTCGCCCTCGGGAACGCCTGAAGACGTTCCTTGCCGATCGGCTTGTGGCACGATTCGCACACTCCATAGGTCCCTGCGTCGATCCTGGCGATCGCACGTTCGTTCTGCGCGACCAGGTCGCGCGCATTCAGGGTAAGGGCGATCTCGCGTTCGCGCTCGTACGTCTTGGCGCCGGCGTCCGCCTGGTCGTCGCCCGCGCCCTGGGTGACGTCACCCGAGGCTATCTCCGTCTCGTGGCGGAGGATGTCGGCCTCCAGCTCGTCGATCTCGGTCCGCAGCCTGCCGCGTACCTCGGCCAGCTCCTCTTCCGACCACATCGACGGTGTAGCGGTCTGCGTGACTGCCGCCATGGCTGCCTCCATGCTGATCAAGGCCGTGAATGGTGCGGGCAGCTTAGGATCCTCATAACGGAACGGCAAACGACCCGCCGGTTGGTTTACCTCACCCGTACTATCCCGCCTCGCCCGTTCAACTCCTCCGCAGGGAGGTCCATTCCCACAAATTTCCTCCCCGCGTACCAACGCGGCGGGCGCCCATCGGAAACCTGGAAGCCTTCGGCTCCACTCTGCGTTATGGTTTGAGACTGCAAGGCGTTGATGGGGCCCCACTGTGAGGGATATCACCCCGGAGCCGCCGGAAGAACGGCTCGGCTGAGCTCACTAGACCCGGCAGCAAGCGAATGAAGAGGGCCTCCCCGGAGGCCAAGAAGGGTGGTACCGCGGAGCCGCGAGGCTTCGTCCCTTCGCGCAAGCCACAACCGGCCGCTGACGCGTGGAGGTCCCGCCCGACATGTCTTCCCCATCTTTCCGCTCTCTTCCCGCGCAGGTCGACCTGCCCGCGCTCGAGCGCGAGGTCCTCGACCGCTGGCGGGACGGGAAGATCTTCGAGCGGTCCGTCGAGCAGAACGCCGGCAACCCCGCCTGGGTCTTCTACGAGGGCCCGCCCACCGCCAACGGCCTGCCCGGCGTGCACCACGTCGAGGCCAGGGTGTTCAAGGACCTGTTCCCGCGCTACAAGTCGATGCGCGGCTTCAGCGTCCCGCGCAAGGCCGGCTGGGACTGCCACGGCCTGCCCGTCGAGGTCGGCATCGAGCGTGAGCTGGGCCTGACCGGCAAGAAGGACATCGAGGAATACGGCATCGCCGAGTTCAACGCCAAGTGCCGCGAGTCGGTGCTGCGGCACGTGGACGCGTTCGAGCAGATGACCGAGCGCATGGGCTACTGGATCGACCTGTCCCAGGCGTACCGGACGATGGACCCGTCCTACATCGAGTCGGTCTGGTGGTCGCTGAAGGTCGTCTTCGACAAGGGGCTGCTGTTCCGCGACTTCCGCATCACGCCGTACTGCCCGCGCTGCGGCACCGGCCTGTCCGACCACGAGCTGGGCCAGCCCGGCGGCTACGAGAACGTCTCCAGCCCGTCGGTCTACGTGCGCATGCCCGTGACGTCCGGGCCGCTGGCCGAGCTGGGCGCCGCGCTGCTCATCTGGACGACCACGCCCTGGACGCTGGTGTCCAACACGGCCGTCGCCGTCCACCCCGACGTCACCTACGTCGCCGCCAGAACCGCCGACGGCGAGGTGCTGGTGGTGGCCGAGCCGCTGCTGTCCGTCCTCGGCGAGGACGTGACCGAGGTGGCCCGCTACACCGGCCGCGAGCTGGAGCGCACCCGCTACAGCCGCCCCTTCGACCTGGTCGACATCCCCGGCGCCCACTACGTCGTGCTCGGCGACTACGTCACCGTCGAGGACGGCACCGGCCTGGTCCACCAGGCCCCCGCCTTCGGCGCCGACGACATGGCCGTCATCAAGCGGTACGACATGCCGATCGTCAACCCGATCGGCCCCGACGGCCGCTTCCTCGACGACGTGGCCATGGTCGGCGGCCGCTTCTTCAAGGACGCCGACGAGGAGCTCACCGAGGACCTGCGCCGGCGCGGCCTGCTGTACCGGGGCACCCACTTCGAGCACGCCTACCCCCACTGCTGGCGCTGCCACACCGCGCTGCTGTACTACGCGCTCCCGTCCTGGTACATCCGCACCACCGCGGTCAAGGACCAGATGTTGTCGGAGAACGCCAACACCAACTGGTACCCCGAGACCATCAAGTGGGGCCGGTTCGGCGAGTGGCTGCGCAACAACGTCGACTGGTCGCTGTCGCGCTCGCGCTACTGGGGCACGCCGCTGCCGCTGTGGGTGTGCTCGGCGGACGAGAGCCACGTCACCTGCGTCGGCTCGCTGGAGGAACTGGGCACGCTGGCCGGCCAGGACGTCTCCGCGCTCGACCCCCACCGTCCGTACGTCGACGACGTGACCTTCGACTGCCTCTCCTGCGGCGCGCTCGCCACCCGCGTGCCCGACGTCATCGACGCCTGGTACGACTCGGGCTCGATGCCGTTCGCGCAGTGGGGCGAGCACGGCAAGCCCGAGGGCGTCTACCCCGCGCAGTTCATCTGCGAGGCCACCGACCAGACCCGCGGCTGGTTCTACTCGCTGATGGCGGTCGGCACGCTGGTCTTCGGCCAGTCCTCCTACGAGAACGTGCTCTGCCTCGGCCTCATCCTGGCCGAGGACGGCCGCAAGATGAGCAAGCACCTGGGCAACATCCTGGAGCCGATCCCGCTGATGGACCAGCACGGCGCCGACGCGCTGCGCTGGTTCATGGCCTGCTCCGGATCGCCCTGGTCGGCCCGCCGGGTGGGGCACAACGGCCTGGAGGAGATCGTCCGCAAGGTCCTGCTGACCCTGTGGAACACCTCCTCCTTCTTCACCCTGTACGCCAACGCCGAGTCCTGGACCCCGTCCGAGCCGGCTCCGCCGGCCGCCGAGCGCCCGCTGCTGGACCGCTGGGTGCTGGCCGAGCTGCACCGGACGGTCGCCGAGGTCACCGCGTCCCTGGACGAGTACGACACCCAGCGCGCCGGCCGCCGCCTGGCCGACTTCCTCGACGACCTGTCCAACTGGTACGTCCGCCGCTCCCGCCGCCGCTTCTGGCAGGGCTCGCGCGACGCGTTCGCCACCCTGTACGAGTGCCTGGAGACGGTCACCCGGCTGATGGCGCCGATCACGCCGTTCGTCACCGACTACCTCTGGGACGTGCTGCGCGCGCCCGGCGCGCCCTCCTCCGTCCACCTGACCTCCTGGCCGCAGGTGCGCGAGGACCTGCTCAACCCGGCGCTGTCGGACCAGATGGCCCTGGTCCGCCGCCTGGTCGAGCTGGGCCGCTCGGCCCGTGCCTCCTCCGGCGTGAAGACGCGGCAGCCGCTGCGCCGGGCGCTGGTGGGCGCGCACGGGTGGCCGTCGCTGCCCGCCGAGCTGCGGGGGCTGGTGGCGGACGAGCTCAACGTCCAGGCTCTTGAGGACATGTCCGGATTCGACGCTGATCTCGTGTCGTACACGGTGAAGCCGAACTTCCGGGCGCTCGGGAAGCGGTTCGGGGCGCGTACCAAGCTGGTGGCCGCCGCGGTGACCGCCGCCGACGCCACCCGCGTGGCCCGTACGCTGCGTGGCGGCACCCCCGTCATGATCGAGGCGGACGAGCTCGGCGAGATCATGCTCGGCCCCGACGAGGTGATCGTCACCGAGCAGCCGCGCGCGGGCTGGGCCGTGGAGACCGGCGCCATCGGCACCGGCACCGGCGAGACCGTCGCGCTCGACCTGGAGCTGTCCGACGAGCTGCGCCGCGCGGGCCTGCTGCGCGAGGTGATCCGCCTGGTCCAGGAGGCCCGCAAGTCCTCCGGCCTGTCGATCACCGACCGCATCGACCTGTGGTGGACGGCCTCCTCCCCCGACCTGGCCGCCGCCCTGCGCTCCGACGGCGGGACGGTCGCCGACGAGGTGCTGGCCACGTCCCTCACCGAGGGCCCCCGGGAGGACCTCCCGGCCCATCAGGACGAGGACCTGGGCCTGACCTTCCACCTCCGCCGCGCCTGACACCGCGCTCTCCGGGGCCCCCGCACCGACGCGGGGGCCCTTCGGGCTTCCCCGGAACGGCGGACAATGGCCGCATGACGAGGATCGACACGCCGTGGGGCCCCTGGGAGGCCGCGCCCCTGGAGGAGGTCGTCGCGCTGATGCGCGGACTGGCCGCGCCCTGGTGGGTGGCGGGCGGCCACGCGCTGGAGCTGACCGCCGGACGCGCGTACCGCGAGCACGCCGACGTCGACATCGCGCTCCTGCGCCGCGACCACCTGGCCGCCCGACGCCTCCTGACCGGCTGGGACGTCCACGCCGCGATCGTCCCCGGCACCCTCCGCCCCTGGCCCGTGGACGAAGTGCTCCCCGGCTCCGCCCACGACATCTGGGTACGCGAACACCCCGACGGCCCCTGGCGCTTCCAGCTCATGCTCGACGAGTCCGCGGAAGAGGAGTGGATCTACCGCCGCGACCCGCGCGTCCGCCGTCCCCTGACAGACCTGACAATCAAGCGGAACGGTTTCCGGCACGTCGTTCCGGAAGTTCAGCTCCTCTACAAATCCAAGATTCGCCGTCCGAAAGACGAGATCGACTTCGAAACCGTCCTGCCCCTGCTGGACGACGGCCAACGCCACTGGCTGGCGGCGTCCCTGCGAACCGAGCACACCACCCACCCCTGGCTCGCCCACCTGCCCCACACGCCTTGACCTCTGGGACCGTCCGGCCTCGGCCTCGCGGACGAGCCTTTCAGCGAAGCTCCCGCCACGCTGCCGCCCAACCGGAAGGTCGCCTCACAGAGCCGACCTTCCGGACCTTCACGAAGGCGCGGATTCAGGGGCCCTGCCATGGCGGCGCAGCTCTACCCGGGCGTACTCAGGCGTCTCTACCTGGGCGTCTCTACTCCGGCGTCTCGCGGTCGTGCTGGCACACCGAGCAGCTGGTCAGACCGGCGGCCTCGGCCTCGGCGACCGTCATGGTCTCCACACCCGTCTCCCCCGCGCCTCTGATCAGCGGGCAGGCGGTGCTGTGGTAGCGGCGCGTACCGACGATGACCTTGACCGTCCCGGAGCGCTCACCGGCCTTCGCGGGCTTGTCTCCGGAGCCGCCCTCCGGCGCGTCACCCTTCTTGCCCGCGTCGGCTGGGCTGCTCGCCGCCGATGCCGTGGGCGGCTTGGGACCGGTCTCCGGCTTGGCGGACGACGAGGGCCGCCCGGTCGCGGAACCCTTGGAACCGGCCGGCGCAGCCCCAGAAGGCCGCTCGGACGCCCCGGCAGCCCCACCCGAGGGTTCCGGCTGGACCGGCAGCCCGGAGGACGTCACACGAGGCTGCGGAGCCGTGTCGGGATCGGAGGAGTCATCCTCCTCGTCAACGGGCCGCACGGAAGGAGCAGCGGGCCGCACGGGCGAGTCAGCGGGCGACGGCCGGGCCGCGGAAGACGGCTTGCCCGGCGCGCTCTCGACCGGCTTGCCGGAAGTAGCCGCATCGGCCGACTTGCCCGAAGAAGCCGCACCGGCACCCGACCGGTCCGCCGACGCGGGCCGCTCAGCGGACGCAGGAGCCGCCCCCTTAGATGCCGCCCCCTTGGACGCAGAGACCGGCCCTTCGCTCCGTGCCGAACCCGCGGCTTCACCATCCACCGGAGCCGAACCCGGCGAACCCTTGGACGGCCCCGAAGCCCCCTCGGCCGGAGCCGAAGCAGGCGCCCCCTTGGCGGCAGCCGAACCCGACGCCCCCTTGGCCGGGACGGAACCCGACGAGCCCTTGGCCGAACCCGACGAACCCTTGGCCGGAGCCGACGGGCTCTTCGGTGAGGCGGAAGTGCTCTGCGGGCCGGCCGACGGGCCCTTGGCGTCGTCCCCGGAAGAGGGACGCGCGGGCCGCTCACGCTCCGACGACGGCCGGAAGTAGGAAGTCCGGATATCCGCCTGCTCGTCACCGGAATCAGGCGCGGAGGAGGAGGGCTTGGCCGGGTCGCTCGCCTGCGCGGCGGCGGCCGGACGGCCGAACCACCCGGTGGCGCCTTCCTCGCGGGAGGCGGCGGGCTCCGGGGTGGGGGTGGCAGCCTTCGTGCCGGGCTTCGGCGGTACGACCGGCGGACGCAGGTCCTGGGTCTCCGCGGAGGTCTCGGCCCGGTTCTCCGCCACGGTGGAGGGGGCGGGAGCGGGGTCGGGCGCGACGACGGGCTCGGGGTCGGCGGCAGGCGGCAACTGCCGTCCGCCGAGCGCGGCCTCTGGAAGGCACGTCGTGCAGGGCGTGAAGCCCTCCTCGCGTGCCTCCTCGTGGGTGAGCTCCTCGTGATCCCGTCCGGCCAGCTGGCGGCAGCCTGGCACGTGGTATCTCCTGCGGCCCGGGATCACCAGCACGATCGCGTCCGGCGAGATGCCGCTCGCCGCGGGGCGGCGAGGCGCGGAGGCCGGAACGGCGGTCCGCTGAAGCGTCTGCGGGTGCGGGTGCGGGTGGGGCTGTGGTTGCGGCTGGGGCCCGGCAGGACCGGTCTGGTTGTACGGCAGGCCAGGCGGCGGGAGCGGGGCCGGAGGGGTGGCCGGCGCAGCGGCCCGCCCACCACCGGGAAACAGCTCGTGACGCCGCAGCAGCGCCCCGATCACCAGGAACAGCGCGGACAGCACGCTGATCACGATGGACCACATGATCAGGAACGGCTTAGCCAGTACGAAGCCCGCGATCAGCAGCACGACCGCCGCGAGCACCAAACCAGCACTGATAAGGATCACAGGGGGCTCTTTCGAGTGACAGGTCCAAGTGACCCGTTACTTTACCGGCGGTCGTTGTGCGGACCGTCGCTGCCAGGGAAAGCGCCTTGCGGAGCCTCGCCGCCGAACGGGTTGGGACCACCGGGAAGAGGCTGCTGGCCACCCTGGGGAACCGCGTGCGACATGGCGGGAGCCTGCCCCTGCGGACCGGACATGACCGGGAACCCACCGCTGCCCTCGGCGGAGACGTTGAGCTCGGCGAGCTGGTTCTCCAGGTAGAGCTTGAGCCGGCTGCGGTATTCGCGCTCGAAGCTGCGCAGCTCCTCGACCTTGCGCTCGAGCTCGTCGCGGGTCTGCACCAGCGAGCCCATCGCCTGGCGGTGGCGCTCCTGCGCGTCGCGCTCAAGCGTCTCGGCGCGGGCGCGGGCGTCGCCGATGACCTGCTCGGCCTGGCGGCGGGCCTTGGTGAGGATCTCGTCGGCCTCGCGGCGGGCGCGGGTCACCGTCTCGTCCGCCTCCCGGCGGGCGTCGGAGATCGCCTGGTCGGCGGTCTGCTGGGCGAGGGCCAGCACGCGGGCCGCGGTGTCCATGTTGTCCTCGGCGGGAGGCATGCTCATGGCCACGGGCTGCGGCTCGGGGGCTCGCATCGGCTGCGGCTCGGGGGCCCGCATGGGCTCCGGCTGCGGCGGCGCCATCATCTCCGGCTTGGGCTGCTCCTGGACGGGAGCGGAGGCCATGGGCATGCCCATGCCGCCCGGCACCTTCCCACGCAGGCACTCGGCCAGTTTGGCGCGTAGCTCCTCGTTCTCTTGGATCAGGCGGTCGAGCTCAGCCTCCACCTCGTCGAGGAAGGCATCGACCTCCTCCTCGTCGTAGCCCGGCCGCAGCCGGGTGGTACTGAACTGCTTGTTCCGCACATCAGCGGGCGTCAGCGGCATTTTTTGGTCTCCTTGGCGCGCTTGGAGTCTGTCCGGAGGGACGGTGAACCCGAATCACTTCAGCGCGGACACGAGTTGGATCACGACCGGCACCCCACCAGCCCGCCTCACCGGCCGCCCAGTGACCCAGCGATCTGGATCAAGATCAGGACGACGATGAACAGGACAGTGAAGCTCAGGTCAAAGGCCACCGTACCCAACCGGAGCGGGGGAATGAAACGGCGGAGGAACTTGAGAGGTGGGTCGGTCGCGGTGTATGTGGCCTCGGCCAGCACCAGCACGACCCCGGAAGGCCGCCACTGCCGGGCGAACGCCTGCACCGTCTCAAAGATCATCCTGCCGATGAGCAGTACCAAATACAGAGACAGGACTACGACCAAGATCCCACTCACGATCTCCACGGCCCGGCCGCGCCTCCACTTCTGGTGTGCCCTCCCGGCCGCGCGTGGACCCGGTTGGGTGCGATGGACATACAGAGACTCTAACTCTGGTTGAAGAACCCGCGTTCCGCGATTCGGGCCTTGTCCTCGGCGGTCACCTCGACATTGGCAGGGGACAACAGGAACACCTTGTTGGTAACACGTTCAATGCTTCCATGTAGGCCGAAGACCAGACCTGCCGCGAAATCCACGAGCCGCTTCGCGTCGCTGTCAACCATTTCGGTCAGATTCATGATGACCGGGGTGCCGTCGCGGAAGTGCTCTCCGATGGTTCGGGCCTCGTTGTAGGTCCTGGGATGGAGGGTCGTGATGCGCGCCAGGTCGGTCGTACGGCGCTCCAGGATCGTCGTGGCGGGCCTGGGCGCGGGCACCCCCGAGTCGGCCTCCTCGTCGCGGTCCTGGACCGCCACGGGCCGTTCCTCGCCGGTCCGCTGGACATCGTCGTCGTAGGCGTACTCGTCGGTGTAGGTCTCGTACCTCTCGTAGCGGTCGTCCTCCACGAGACCGAGGTAGACCGCCATCTTGCGCATCGCGCCGGCCATCGCTACGTCGTCCTCCTGCTCATGGTCGCACTCGCTCGGACCCGTCGCCGGGGCCGAGGCGGCAGCCGTACCCCCTTGGAGCTCACCGCGGATCGACCTCTACTTGATCATGGGCCTGAAGGCCCACTTGAGGGGACATTACCTGACGAAGGGCCAGCGACGACCGAGCAACGCCGTACCGATCCGCACGTGTGTCGCACCGTACGCGACCGCCTCGTCGAGGTCCTGGCTCATGCCCGCGGAGACCATCGTGGCCCGCGGATGCTGCTCCTGGACGCGGGTGGCGACATCGCGCAGGACGGCGAAGGCCCGGGCGGGCTCCACCCCCAGCGGGGCGACCGCCATGACGCCGCCCAGCCACACGCCCTCGGCCAGCGCCACCTCGTCGGCCAGCGCGAGCACGTCGGCGGGCCGGGCGCCGCCCCTGGAGGGGTCGTCGTCGAGCGCCACCTGGATCAGGCAGCCGACCTTGCGGCCCTGCCGCACGGCCTCCTTGCTGATCGCCTCCAGCAGCCGGAGGCGGTCGAGCGAGTGGATCACGTCGGCGTAGCCGACGACGGACCGCACCTTGTTGGTCTGCAGCTGGCCCACGAAGTGCCAGGTGAGCGGCAGGCCGGCCAGCTCGTGCGCCTTGGGCGCGGCCTCCTGGTCGCGGTTCTCGCCGACGTCGCGCACGCCCAGCTCGCACAGGATGCGCACGTCGTCGGCCGGTCTGGTCTTGGTGACCGCGATCATGGTGACCTCGCCGCGGTCGCGGCCCACCGCGTGGCAGGCCTCGCCGATGCGGGCCTCGATCTCGGTGAGACCGGCAGCGATCTCGTCCCTTCGCACGCCTCTCTCCCTCTCCCTGCCTCCATCGTCCCGCAGTTCGGCCTGTACGCCGTACGCCACGATGGCCCCCTTTCCGTGCCGCGGGTCGGTTCCCGGCACACACGACGGCGCCGCTCCCGTATGCCTGCGGGGAGCGGCGGTGGGTGGTGAGCTACTTGAGGAAGTCGGGGACGTCGAGCTCTTCCTCCTGCTCCTCGAAGATCACCCGAGGACGTTTGGGAGGCTCCGACATGCGGGAGGTGATGGGCGTGGGCGGGTTGGCCGGTTCGGGCGTGGGCCTCGGGATCGAGACGGGGGCCTGGGGCTCGTCGTCACCGAGTGCGGCGGCGACGGGCTCCGCGGGCTGGACCGACTCCACCGGGCGCACCGGCTCAGGACGCGGCTCCGGCCTGAACTCGCGCGGCTCGGGACGCGGCTCCGGGCGGAACTCCTGCCGGGGCTCGGGCCTGAACTCCTGGCGCGGCTCGGGACGCGGCTCCGGCCTGGGCTCGGCGCGGAACTCCTGGCGGGGCTCCGACCGAAGCTCGGCACGCGGCTCCGGACGCGGCTCGGGACGCGGCGCGGGCGGCTCGGACTTCACGCTGGGCGAGGCCGGGACGCCGGGCCGCAGGGCCGAGGAGGACACCGGCGCCGCGGGCTGCGCGGCCGGCCGGGCCGCGGGCCTCGGCAGCGGCTTCTCGACCGGCGGCGGCACGTCGTCGAACCCCGCCGCGATCACCGTGACCCGCACCTCGTCCCCGAGGGCGTCGTCGATGACCGTGCCGAAGATGATGTTGGCGTCGGGCGCGGCGGCCATCGAGACGAGCTGGGCCGCCTCGTTGATCTCGAACAGGCCGAGGTCGGAGCCGCCCGCGATCGACAGCAGCACGCCGTGGGCGCCGTCGATGCTCGCCTCCAGCAGCGGGCTGGAGACCGCCATCTCGGCGGCGGCGACCGACCGGTCGTCGCCACGCGCGTGGCCGATGCCCATGAGCGCCGAGCCCGCGCCCGACATGACCGACTTGACGTCGGCGAAGTCGAGGTTGATCAGGCCGGGCGTGGTGATCAGGTCGGTGATGCCCTGGACACCGGACAGCAGCACCTGGTCGGCCGCCTTGAACGCGTCGAGCACGCTCACCTGCCGGTCGGAGATCGACAGCAGGCGGTCGTTGGGGATCACGATGAGGGTGTCGACCTCGTCGCGCAGCGTCTCTATCCCGGCCTCGGCCTGCGAGGCGCGACGCCGCCCCTCGAAGCTGAAGGGCCGGGTCACCACGCCGATCGTCAGCGCGCCGAGCGTGCGGGCGATGTTGGCCACGACCGGCGCGCCGCCGGTGCCCGTGCCACCGCCCTCGCCGGCCGTGACGAAGACCATGTCGGCCCCCTTGAGGACCTCCTCGATCTCCTCACGGTGGTCTTCGGCCGCCTTGCGCCCCACGTCGGGGTTGGCTCCGGCGCCCAGTCCGCGCGTGAGCTCGCGGCCCACGTCGAGTTTCACATCGGCGTCACTCATCAGCAGCGCCTGGGCGTCGGTGTTTATGGCGATGAACTCGACGCCCTTGAGTCCCTCTTCGATCATCCGGTTGACGGCGTTCACTCCGCCGCCGCCGATGCCGACGACCTTGATGACCGCGAGGTAGTTCTGCGGTGCTGCCACGACGAGGGGCCTTTCCGCTCGTTGACTTGCCATTTCGGTGCGGATCGTCTCCGCTTTTTCTCAGTTTTCGTAACTCTCAACCTCAGGTTGAGATTTAGATTTATGTCAACCTGAGGATTGATACGGACAGTAGGAGTCCCCTACCAGGCGGGTCAACTAACCGCGCCGCAAGCACGTCCGGCGTGTCGCGGGCTGTCCGGTTCGCTCCGAAGTCGTGCCTGGTCGGGGCCTTCCTCTGCCGAAGGTCCGATCTACAGGCTCTCACGCCGCGACCCCCACCTCGCACAGGCACGCGATGCCCTTGCCACGGAGTTGCCAGACCCTGACACTCGTGATCACTTCAAGGTGACGACGTCGGGAGAGCTGACGTCGTACAGGGTGGCCTTGCGGCCCAGGAGCGAGACCAGGATGCGGCCTTTCTCCTCCGGCCTGTCGGCGCCGCCCCACAGGACGGTGCGGCCGTCGGACAGCTCCAGCGTCACGCCCTCGGCCGAGGGCGCGCGCACCTGCCGGACCTTGCCCGCCACCACCGGCGGCAGCGCCTGGACGACCTGGAGCGCCGCCATGGTGGCCGGGTCGCCCGCGGCCGGCCGGTCGACCTTGAGCAACGGCAGCATGAACGGCAACGTGTCCTTGACCTCGATCACCACGCCCTGCTTGTCGACGACCGCGAACCGGCCGCCGGCGGGGATCGCGGCGACGGGCTCGCGCTCGACCACCTCGATCTTGAGCGTGCCCGGCCACACCCGGTCGACCTTCGCCGTGGCGAGCTGCCGGATGCCGAGCACCCGCGTCTGGACGTCGGCCAGGTCGACCGTGGCCAGCGGGTGCAGGTCGGGCACGGCGGCCTGCTGCTTGATGTGCTCGCTGGTCACTGTGAGATTTCCCACGATCTCGATCGACCGCACGCCCAGCACCGGCGAGAAGAACACCAGCCAGGCGGCCGAGCCGACCACCCCCGCCGTCAACAGCACCAGGAACGCGTTACGCGCCTTCATCGCCCTCCTCGTACGCCGGCTTCGAACGTACGACGCCGGGCCGCCCGGCACCCGCCCGCCACGCCCGTACGGCTCAGGACAGGCGCGCCACGAGTTGCGGCCCGAGCTCGGTCACGTCGCCCGCCCCCATCGTGAGCACGATGTCACCGGGACGCGCCCGCCCGGCCACCAGATCGGGCACCGCCGCCCGGTCGGGGGCGTAGGCCACCCGCTCGGCGGGCAGCGGCACGCGCCCGGCCACCATCGCGCCGGACACGCCGGGCTCGGGATCCTCCCGCGCGCCGTAGACGTCGAGCACGATGACCTCGTCGGCCAGCGCGAGCGCGGCGCCGAATTCGTCGGCGAAGAAGCGGGTGCGCGAGTAGAGGTGGGGCTGGAAGATCGCGATGACCCGGCCCGTGCCCGAGTAGGAGGCCACGACGTCGCGCGCGGCCCGCAGGTCGGCGGCCAGCTCGGTCGGGTGGTGGGCGTAGCTGTCGAACACCGCGACGCCGCCCGCCTCGCCCTTGGCCTCGAAGCGCCGCTTGGCCCCCGTGAAGGCCGCCAGGCCGTCTCTGATGTCCTCGAACGCCAGCCCCAGCTCGTCGGCCACGGCGATGGCGGCGGTGGCGTTGAGGGCGTTGTGCGCCCCGGGGACGGCCAGCCGCACGTCTCCCCTGCCCTCGATGGAGAAGACCGTGCCGAAGCCGTCGGGCCGCACGCCGGTCACCCGGTAGTCGTCGCCGCGCTCGCCGTAGGTCTTGACCCGCAGCCCGCGCTCGCGCGCCCGCCCGGCCAGCTCTGCGGACCCCGGGTCGTCGGCGCAGAGGATGAGCAGCGAGCCCACCCGGTCGGCGAAGCGGGCGAAGCTGTCGTGCACCGCCCGCGGGTCGCCGTAGTTGTCGAGGTGGTCGGCCTCGACGTTGGTCACCACGGCGATGTCGGGGGCCAGCATGAGGAAGGAGCCGTCGCTCTCGTCGGCCTCGGCCACGAACACCCGGCCCGTGCCCTCGTCGGCGCCGAGCCCGGTGGTGACGAGCTGGCCGCCCACGCAGTAGGACGGCTCGGCGCCGCACTTCTGCAGCGCCACGGTCAGCATGGAGGTGGTGGTGGTCTTGCCGTGGGTGCCGGCGATGGCCACGCCGGTGCGGCCGGCCATCACCGAGGCCAGCGCGGCGGCCCGCGGGATGATCCGCAGCCCCTGCTTGAGCGCCTCGCCCAGCTCGGGGTTGGAGTCGCGGATGGCGGTGGAGACGACCACGGTGTCGACGTCTCTGATGTGGGAGGCGGCGTGCCCGATGTGCACGGTGGCGCCCAGCTCGCGCAGCTCGGTCACCAGCTCGGAGCTGCGCGCGTCGCTGCCGGTGACGCGGACGCCGCGCTTGAGCAGGATGCGGGCGATGCCCGACATGCCCGCGCCGCCGATGCCGATGAAGTGCACGCGGCCGAGCTCTTCGACGGCTACGGGATCGACCAGCTTGACGAGACTCATCGGGCTATCTCCAACACTTTCCTGGCAAGCATGATATCGGCGTCCTTGCGCCCCAGCCGGGAGGCGGCCTCCGACATGACGGCGACCCGTTCGGGGTCGTGGAGGATGGGCAGCACGTTCTGGATGATCCAATCGGGTGACAGGTCGGAGTCGTCGACCATCAGGCCGCCGCCGCCCCGCACGACGCGCTCGGCGTTGACGGCCTGCTCGCCGTTGCCGTGGGGCAGCGGCACGTACGCGGCCGGCAGCCCCACGGCCGTCAGCTCGGCGCAGGTGAGCGCACCGCTGCGGCACAACGCGAAGTCGGCGGCGGCGTAGGCGAGGTCCATCCGGTCGACGTAGGGCAGCAGCACGTACTGGGGGTCGCCGGGCGGCGGCTCGTGCTCGACGGTGTTCTTCAGGCCGATCACGTGCAGCACCTGGATGCCGGCCCGGCGCAGCACCGGCGCGGCGGTCAGCGCGGCGTCGTTGAGCGACCTGGCGCCCTGGGAGCCGCCGAACACCAGCAGCGTGGGCCGGTCGTTCTCCAGCCCGAACCAGGAGCGCGCCTTGTCGCCGGTGGACAGCCGGTCGAGCGTGACGATCTCGCGGCGCAGCGGGGTGCCGATGAACTCGGCCTTGGGCAGGGAGGCGTCGGGGAAGCCGGTGAAGACGTGGTCGGTCAGCCGGGCGCCCAGCCGGTTGGCCAGGCCGGGACGGGGGTTGGCCTCGTGGACGACGATCGGCAGGCCCTTGCGCTTGGCCGCCAGGTAGGCGGGCGTGGCGACGTAGCCGCCGAAGCCGACCAGGATGTCGGCGCCGACCCGGTCGAGCACCCCGGACACGGCGTTGATCGCCCCGGCCAGCCGGCCCGGCACGGTCAGCAGGCTCGGGGTGATCGCCCTGGGCAGCGGCACGGCCGGCACCAGTTCGAGTTCGTAGCCCCTGGCGGGCACGAGCCGCGTCTCCAGGCCGCGCTCGGTGCCCACGCAGGTGATGCCGACGCTCCGGTCAAGATGGCGCAGCGCGTCCGCAAGGGCGAGCGCGGGCTCGATGTGCCCGGCCGTCCCCCCACCGGCGAGGACCACCCTCATCTCGGTCACTCCCTAACGTCTCACTCGGCCTCTGGACGTACCCCCCAGGCCAAGCCAGCTTAGGCCCCGTGCGGCGGGTCCGGGGCCACGCGCGGCCAAGGCTTCACGCGCGCCGGGCTCGCGTTTGGCGAACGACAGCAGGATGCCCAGCGCCGCCAGCGTGGGGAGCAGCGACGATCCTCCGTAGGAGACCAACGGCAGCGGGATGCCGGTGATGGGCAGCACGCCGAGCACCGCGCCCATGTTGACGGTCGCCTGCCCGACGATCCAGGCCACCATGGCGGCCGCGGCCAGGCGGACGAAGCCGTCGTTGACCCGGACCGCCACCCGCAGGCCCGCGTAGCCGAGCAGGCCGAACAGCGCCACCACCATCAGCGTGCCCATCAGCCCCAGCTCCTCGCCGAGGATGGCGAAGATGAAGTCGCTCTCGCCGTGGGGCAGCCAGCTCCACTTCTGGCGGCTGCTGCCGAGCCCGAGCCCGAACCAGCCGCCCGAGCCCATCGCGATCTGCCCCTGGACGGCCTGGTAGCCGGCGCCCTGGGCGTCGGCCCACGGGTCGAGGAAGGCCCCGATGCGCGCCATCCGGTACGGCTCCACCTTGATCATGATGACCGCGGCCAGCACCGCCAGCGCCAGGATGCCGCCGAACAGCTTGACCGGCGCCCCCACCACCCACAGCAGCGACAGGAAGATCATGAAGAGCACGAGGGTGGTGCCGAGGTCGCGGCCGAGCAGGACCATGACGACCAGGATCGCGGTGCCGGGCATGAGCGGGATCAGCATCTGCCGCCACTCGATCCGGCCCTGTCTGGCCCGTCTGGCCAGCAGGTCGGCCCCCCACAGCACGAGCGCCAGCTTGGCCGGCTCGGACGGCTGGAGGGTGAACGGGCCGAGGTAGATCCACCGCTGCGCGCCCAGCTCGGACTCGCCGATGAACAGCACCATGACCAGCGCCAGCACCGCCAGCGCCATGAGCGGGTAGCCCGCCCAGCGGAAGAACTTCGGCGGCAGGCGCGAGCAGGCGTACATCACCGGCACGCCGACGCCGGCCGACAGCGACTGCTTGATGAACCACGAGAACGGGTTGCCGGTCTTCTGCTGCGCCTCGATCGCGGAGGCCGACAACACCATCATCAGCCCGAGCGCGAGCAGCAGCGCGCTGCACATGATGATCAGGTAGTAGGTCGTCAGCGGCTTGTCGAGCAGCTCCTTCAGCACGGCGCGCTGCTCACGGACCCAGCTGGCCGGGCCTTCCTGAGCCTTGGCCTGAGCTTTGGCCTGAGCTTTGGCCTGACCCGTGGCCGGACGGCTGCCGGCGGTCCCGGTGCTACTGCTCACGCCGCCGCCTGAGCTCGTGGACGGCACGTGCGAAGGCCTCCCCTCGCGCCGGGTAGCCGGGGAACATGTCGAGTGAGGCGCCCGCGGGGGAGAGCAGCACGGTGTCCCCGGGCGAGGCCAGGCGCGCGGCTTCGGTGACGACGGTGTCCATCACACCAGTGTCTTGGCCCGGGATGTCCACGACGGGGACATTCGGCGCGTGTCGCGCGAGTGCTTCGGCGATCGCCGCGCGGTCGGCGCCCAGCAGCACCGCGCCGCGCAGCCGGGGCGCGGCCCGCCGGACCAGGTCGTCGACGTCGGCGCCCTTGAGCTGACCGCCCGCCACCCACACGATCGACGGGTAGGCGCTCAGCGCGGCGGCGGCGGCGTGCGGGTTGGTGGCCTTGGAGTCGTCGACGTAGTCCACGTCGCCGACCCGGTCGACGTGGGACAGGCGGTGGGGGTCGGGCTTGAAGGCGCGCAGCCCCAGGCGCACGGCCTCGGACGGCACGCCGAGCGAGCGGGCCAGGGCGGCGGCGGCCAGGGCGTCGGCCACGTTGTGGGGGGCCGGCGGGTGGATGTCGGCCAGCGTGGCCAGCTCTTCTGCCGCCTCCACCGGGTCGTCCACGAACGCCCGGTCGACCAGCAGGTCCTCGACCAGGCCGAGCTGACCGCTGCGCGGCACCCGCAGCGTGAAGCCGACGGCGCCCTCGTAGGGCTCGGCCAGGCGGGCGCACTCGGGGTCGTCGGCGTTGTAGATCACGGTGCCGGCGCGTTCGTAGATGCGGCCCTTGGCGGCGGCGTACTCGGCCATCGAGCCGTGCCAGTCGAGGTGGTCGGGGGCGATGTTCAGGATCGCCGCCGCGTGCGGGGCCAGGGTGCTGGACCAGTGGAGCTGGAAGCTGGACAGCTCGACGGCCAGGGCGTCGTACGGCTCGGCGACGGCGCGTACGACCGGGACGCCCACGTTCCCCACGGCCAGGGCGTCGCGCCCGGCGGCCACCAGGATCGAGGTGAGCATGCGTACGGCGGTGGTCTTGCCGTTGGTGCCGGTCAGCGCGAGCCAGGGGGCCGCGTGCGGCGGGCGCAGCCGCCAGGCCAGCTCCACCTCGCCGACGACCTCGACGCCGGCGGCCAGCGCGGCGGCGATCAGCGGGTGGTGCGGCGCCCAGCCGGTGGTGACGAGCCTGGTCACGCCCTCGGGCAGCACCATCTCGCCGAACCTGGTCTCGACCCCGGCCCGGGCCAGTCCGGCCGCGGCGGCGAGCTGCCGCTCGCCCTCCACGGCCTCCACGACCACGACCCGCTCGCCGCGCCCGGCCAGCACCTCGGCCACCGCGGTGCCGGAGACGCCGAGCCCGGCCACGCACGTGAGCGTCATGACTTGGGCATCCACTCGACGTAGAACAGGCCGAGCCCGAGCGCCGCGCAGAGCCCGGCGATCAGCCAGAACCGCACCACGATCGTGGTCTCGGCCCAGCCCTTCAGCTCGAAGTGGTGTTGCAGCGGCGCCATCCTGAACACCCGTTTACCGGTCATCTTGAAGAACCCGACCTGGATGATGACGGACGCCGTGATGATCACGCACAGGCCGGCCAGGATGATCAGCAGGAGCTGCGTACGGGTGGCGATGGCCAGCCCGGCCAGCACGCCGCCCAGGGCCAGCGAGCCCGTGTCGCCCATGAAGATCTTCGCCGGCGGCGCGTTCCACCACAGGAACCCGACCAGCGCCCCCAGCACGGCCGCGGCCACGACCGACAGGTCGAGGGGGTCGCGTACCCAGTAACAGTTGGGGCCGAGCTGGTCGATGCAGTTGTTGCGCAGCTGCCAGTTGCCGATCAGCACGTACGCGCCCAGCACGACGCCGGTCGCGCCGCTGGCCAGGCCGTCGAGGCCGTCGGTGAGGTTCACGGCGTTGGAGAACCCGACGATCATGAACAGCACCCAGATGGTGAAGCCGACGATGCCGATCGAGGGGCCGATGTCGCGCAGGAACGACAGCCGGGTCTCGGCGGGGGTGATGCCGTAGACGTTGGGCTGGCGGGTGATCAGCACGGCGAACACGGCGCCGACGACGAGCTGGCCGAGGGCCTTGGCGCCGCTGCGCAGGCCCAGGCTGCGCTGCTTGTAGATCTTGATGAAGTCGTCGAGGAACCCGACCGCGCCGAGGCCGGTCATCAGGAACAGCACGAGCATGCCCGACACCGTCGGCGGCGTGAGCGTGGCCAGGTGGGAGCCGCCGTAGGCCAGCAGCGCGGCCAGCACGAACACGATGCCGCCCATGGTGGGGGTGCCCCGCTTGCCGAGGTGGGCCTGCACGCCCTCCTCGCGGATCTCCTGGCCGTAGCCGCGGCGTGAGAACAGCCTGATCGCCAAGGGGGTCCCCAGCATCGACAGGACCAGGCCCACCGCGCCGGCGATGACGATGTTGATCACTGAGCGGCACCCCCGAGAAGGAGTTCCGCCGTGCGTTCCAGGCCCATCGCGCGGGGGCCCTTGACGAGCACCGCGTCGCCGGGGCGCAGCAGGCCGGCCAGTGCGGCCGCCGCAGCCTCGGCATCAGGGACGTGTACGATCCGGGTCATCTGGGGAGCATATGGCCCTCCGCCACCCGGCGGTCCCGCGGCGGCCGACAGCGCCCCGTTCGCGCCCTCCAGCACCGGGCCCGCGTCCGGCCCGACGACGACCAGGCCCGTCAGGCCCGAACCGCCCGCCAGCCGCCCCAGCTCGGCGTTGAGCGCCGCGCTCTCCTCGCCCAGCTCGCGCAGCGCCGCGATGACCGCGAACCGCCGCCGCTCCCGTCCCATCACCCCGAACATGTCGAACGCGGCCCGCATCGAGTCGGGGTTGGCGTTGTAGGCGTCGTTGACGACCGTGACACCGTCGGGGCGGTCGGTGACCTCCATGCGCCAGCGGCTGCGCGGCGTGGCCTCCGACAGCTCCTCGGCGATCGTGGCGACCGGCAGGCCGAGCTCGTAGGCCGCGGCGGCGGCGGCCAGGGCGTTCTCCACGGCGTGCGCGCCGTAGAGCTGAAGCGTGACCTGCGCGGCCCCGGACGGCGTGCGCAACAGGAACGAGGCCCGCCCGCGCGCGTCGACCGTCTCCTCCTCGGCCCGGATGGCCGCGCCCTCGCCGCGCCCGAAGTACGTCACCCGCGCGTCGGTGCGCGAGGCCATCTGCGACACCAGCGGGTCGTCGGCGTTGAGCACCGCCACCCCGGTGCGCGGCAGCGCCTCCACCAGCTCGCCCTTGGCCTTGGCGATGGCCTCCTTGCCGCCGAACACGCCGAGGTGCGCGGTGCCGACGTTGAGCACCACGCCGATCGTGGGCGGCGCGATGCGGGTGAGGTCCTTGATGTGGCCGATGTTGCGGGCGGCCAGTTCGAGCACCATGAACCGGGTGTCGACGTCGGCGCGCAGCACGGTCAGCGGGTGGCCGAGCTCGTTGTTGAAGCTGCCCACGGGCGCGATGGTCGGCCCCATCCGGCCGGCCAGCCTGGCCAGCAGGTCTTTGGTGCTGGTCTTGCCGGCCGAGCCGGTCACGCCGATCACGGTGGCCTGCGGCAGCGAGGCGGTCTGCGCGGCGGCCAGCTCGGCCAGGGCGACCGCGGCGTCGGGGACGATCACCGCGGGCGCGTCGACCGGCCTGGAGGCCAGGACGGCGACCGCTCCGGCCCGGATCGCCTGCGCGGCGTAGTCGTGGCCGTCGACCCGCTCTCCGGCGAGGGCGACGAACAGGGATCCCGGTTCCACCGCCCGTGAGTCGATCACTACGGGCCCGCGCACCACGGCGCGGGGGTCTGCCATGCCCGACAGGGCGCCCGAGGTTATCTCGGCGATCCTGGCCAGAGGCAACGGGATCATCGGTGCTTCCTGCTTTCCTTGCGTGCGTCGATCGCCTCGGCGACCACTTCGCGGTCGTCGAAGGGGATCACTTCGCCTGAGACGTACTGGCCCTGCTCGTGACCCTTGCCCGCCACGACGATCACGTCGCCGCGGCCGGCCCGGCCGACGGCCAGGTCGATGGCGGCCGCGCGGTCGGGCTCAATGATCACATGAGCGCGGTCGCGGGACGGAACGCCGAGCGCTCCCTCCATCATCGCGGCCAGGATGGCGAGCGGATCCTCCGAGCGCGGGTTGTCGTTGGTGAAAATCGCCACATCGGCCAGCCGGGCGGCGATCTCGCCCATGAGCGGGCGTTTGCCGGTGTCGCGGTCGCCGCCGCAGCCCAGGACGATCGTCAGCGTGCCCGCGGTCACCTCCCGCAGCGAGCGCAGCACCGACTCCACGGCGCCCGGCTTGTGGGAGTAGTCCACGAGCGCCTGGAACTCCTCCTCGGCGGAGGTGATGCGCTGCATGCGCCCGGGGACCCCGGTGAGGGTGCCCACGCCGTGCACGGCGGTCTGGAGCGGCACCCCCGACTCCACCAGGCAGACGATCGCGCCGAGCGCGTTGGCGACGTTGAACGGCCCCGGCAGCGAGATCTGCGCGTCGGCCTCGACCCCGCCGGGGCCGGCCACCCGGAACGCGCTGCCGTCGGCGCCGAGCCTGACCTCCATCGCCCGCCACTCCGCCTCGGGGGCGCCGAGCGCCGAGAACGTGGTCATCGGCACCTTGGCCCGGTGCAGCAGCTCCCGGCCGTGCGGGTCGTCGATGTTGGTCACGCCGACGCGGCTCAGCTCGGGCTGGAACAGCCTGACCTTGGTGGCGAAGTAGTCCTCGAAGTCCTTGTGGAAGTCGAGGTGGTCCTGGGAGAGGTTGGTGAACAGCGCGACGTCGTAGAAGACGCCGTCGACCCGGCCGAGCGCCAGCGCGTGGCTGGAGACCTCCATGGTGGCCGCGGTGACCCCCTGCTCGCGCATCAGCGCGAACAGGGCGTGCAGCTGCGGGGCCTCGGGCGTGGTCAGGGTGGGCTCGAAGGCGAGGTCTCCGGCGTGGATCTCGACGCCGCCGACCAGGCCCGTCGTGTGACCCGCCGCCTTCAGCCCGGCCTCCAGCATGAACGTGGTGGTGGACTTGCCGCTCGTGCCGGTCACCCCGATCACCTGGACGTCGTGGGCCGGCTGGCCGTAGACCCAGGAGGAGACCTGCCCGAGCAGCGCGCGCGGGTCGGGCACGATCAGCACCGGCAGGCCGGTGGCCACGGACGCCTCCCGCCCGGCCCGGTCGGTGAGGACTGCCACGGCTCCGCGCGCCATCGCCTCGGCGGCGAAGGTCGCGCCGTGCACGCGGTTGCCCGGCAGCGCCACGTAGAGATCGCCGCGTTGCACGGCACGGGAATCGATGGTGACGCCGGTCAGGGCGGCGTGAGGCGACCTCGACGTGCCGGAATCGGCGTCGAGCATGGTCGCGAGCCCGGTCAGCGGACGGGGCGGGCTGGTCTTGGGACGCATAGACGACGGGGGACGCACGGCGAGAGCGTACCTTCCCTGCTCACTGTCCCGCGCGCGTACGCACCGGTGACGCGTCCGAGCCTGTGGGAGGAATCTTCCTGCTCTTGATGGCGAACGTCATCACATCCTTGAACACGGGGGCCGCGAGCTGGCCGCCGAAATGGCCGTTCTTGGGGTTCTGGAGCACCGAGAGCACCACCAGCCGGGGCGCGTCCGCGGGCGCGAACCCGACGAAGGAGGCCGTGTAGCCGTCGTAGCGGCCCAGCTCGGCGTCGTAGCGGTCGGCCGTGCCGGTCTTGCCCGCCACCCGGTAGCCGGGGATGGCGGCCAGCGCGCCGGTGCCCTCGGCGCTCACCGCCGTCTCCAGCATGGTCGTGATCTCCTTGGCCGTCGTCTCGCTCACCACTCTGGTCTGCTTGCCCGCGGGAGCCGGGACGAACCTGCCGGTCGCGTCGCTGGTGCCCGCCACGATCTGCGGATCGACGCGTACGCCGCCGTTGGCGATGGTCTGGTAGACGCTGGCCGTCTGCAGGGCGGTCACCGACACGCCCTGGCCGTAGGCGACCGTGCAGCTCTGGCTGCCCGACCAGTTCTTGTAGTTGGGCAGCAGGCCCGCCTCGGCGTTCGGCACGCCGCCCGCCGGGGTCGTGCCGAACCCGAACGCCCTGAGCATCGTGTACAGGCGCTCGCTGCCGACCTTGCGGGCGGCCATGATCGTGGCCACGTTGCTGGACTGGGCCATGGCCTGCCGGAAGGTCATCGCCTCGGGCTTGTGGGGGTGGGCGTCGCGCAGCACCCGGTCGGCGCACTTGATGTTGTCGGGCACCTGGAACACCGTGTCGGGGGTAACCTCCTTGGCCTCCAGCGCGGCGGCGGCGGTGATCACCTTGTTGGTGCTGCCGGGCTCGAACACGTCCGCGGCGGCCTTGTTGATGTAGGAGGACTCGGGAGCCCTGCGCCAGTTGCCCAGGTCGAGCTCGGGCGCGTTGGCCATGGCGACGATCTGGGCGGTCCGCACGTCCATGACGATCACCGCGCCGCTGCTCGCGCCCGACTCGCGTACCTGGTCGGCGACCGACTTCTGGGCGGCCCACTGGATGTCGCGGTCGATGGTGAGCCGCACGTCCTGGCCGTTGACGGGCGCGGTGCGCTCGCTGCTGGTCATGGGGATGCGCAGGCCGTCGCGGCCCGTCTCGACCCGCTGCTTGCCGTCGCGGCCGGCCAGGATCCTGTTCTTGGCCTGTTCCATGCCGCCCAGGCCGTTGCCCTCGTCGCCGACGAAGCCGATGAGGCTGCCGGCCAGGTCGCCGGCCGGGTAGTCGCGGCGGTAGGTCTTCTTCGCGCTGAGGGCGGGCACGCGGGCCTGGAGCAGGCGCGTGGCCACGACCGGGTCGACGTCTCTGGCCAGGAGCTGGTAGCGGCTCTCGGTCCTGGACAGCTTGGCGGTCATCTCCTCGACGGTCTTGCCGAGCTGCCTGGCCAGGATCGCGGCCACGTTGGCGCGGACGCCCGCGGGCACCTTGGAAGGGTCGATCGACACCTCGCGGGCCTCCGACGTACGGGCCAGCGCGTTGCCGTTGACGTCGGTGATCGTGCCGCGCTTGGCGGGGATCTCCTCGACGTGCTGGCGCTGGCCGACCGCGGCGGCCTCGTAGACCTTGGAGTCGAGGCCCTGCATCTGGATCAGCCGCCCGGCGAAGATCGACAGAACGAACGTCATGCCGATGAGTCCGATGTTGATGCGCCTGCGCGGGCTGCCCAGTCGCAGCACCAGCGGGGGCCTCGGCGGGCGCGGCGGGGTGGGCGGACGGCGCGGGCCCCTGGGGGGCGGCACGTCCGCGTCCCGGCGCAGCACGCCGCGCTCGCGCCCGCGCGCCTGGTCGAGCCCCGAGGTGCGGGCCTGGCCGGACGCGGAACCGCGCGCCTGGCTCGTCCTGGAGCTCCGCGTCTGCTCCGGCCTGGTGCCGCGCGACTGGCCGGGTCCGGAACCACGCGACTGGTCGGACCGGGAACCCCGCGCCTGGTCGGCTCTGGAGCCGCGTGCCTGGTCGGGGCCGGGGCCGTCGCCACGCCGGCGTAGCCGCTCCTGCGGCCCCCCGCCCCGGGCGCCCTCGTCCCGCCCCTGGGACGCGCGTCCGCGGGCCCGGTCGCTGTCGTCCCGCCCTTGGGGGGTGCGTCCGCGGGCCCGGTCGCTGTCGTCCCGGCTCTGGGGGGACCGCCCGCGCGGGCGGTCGTCGTCGTCGCGCCCCTGGGAGGCGGCGCGGCCGCGGGAGCCGCCGGAGTCGTCGCGGGAGCGGCGGCGGGGGCGGGGGCCGTCGCCCGGGTCGCGGCGCGAGCGGGTGCCCTCGTCGTCGTCGCGGGGCCGCGCGCGGTCGCCGTCGTCGCGGCGCTGCCGGCCGCGGGGGCCGCCCGCCGAGTCGCGGCGGGCGCTGTCGCGCGCGTCGTCGCCGGGGTCCTGCGGCCGGCGCCCTCTCAGGTCGTCGTCGAACGGCAGGTCGAACGGGTCCGGGGGCCGCTTGCGCGGCGGGTCGTCCGGCGACGCCGGGCGGCCTGCCCCCTCAGAGCGGGAAGAGCCCCCTCGCCCCGCCCGCCCCGGGCCGCCCGGCGTACGACGAGCGGCGCCGGGCCCTCCAGGAGAGCCGGCGCCGCCGGCGCCGCGGCCGGGACCCTGTCCCCTGCCGCCTGAATCCCTCACCGCTCCGGGACCGCCTGGGCACTCGGGTCGCCCGCGTTCCAGGACCGCAGGTTCTTGTCCAGGTGGTAGCCCTGCGCCTCGGCGCGGTCGGCGATGTTCTGGGGCTGCATCTTGCGCTCGTACTCCAGCCGGAGCGCTTCCTTCTCCTGCTGGGCCACCGCGATCTCCTCGCGCAGCTTGGCATCGGTGATGGCGTCGCGGTTGAGCATGATGTTGAGCAGCAGCAGGCTCACCAGCCCACCGCACATCAACCCGACGACGAGCAGCACGAACGGCGCCCGCTGCCGCTTGGTCGAGGATCGCCGCGCGGCGGGACGGCGCGCGGGCGCGGCGGTCTCGCCGGGGCGCGCGGCGGCCGGCCGCCGGACGTCGGTGTCAGGACGCGGCCGCGGCTTGGTCTGGTGCGAGGCGCCCGGCCTGCGCGTGCCCGGCTTGGGCACGGCACGGCGGACGGGCGTGACCCGGCCGGTCTCCTGCTCAATCGTCAACGCGGATCCTCTCTGCCGCCCGTAGCCGGGCCGAGGCCGCCCGCGGGTTGCGGGCGAGCTCTTCATCGCCGGGGAGCTCGGCTCCCCTCGTCAGCAGGCGGAACCTCGGCTGGTGCGCCGGTAGCGGGACGGGCAGCCCTGGCGGGCTGGTGTCCTTGGTTCGCGCCGTGAGGGCCTGCTTGGTGAGCCGGTCCTCAAGGGAGTGGTAGGAGAGCACGACGACCCGCCCACCGAGCACCAGCGCGTCGAGTGCCGCGGGCAGCGCCGCCTCCAGGGCGGACAGCTCCGCGTTGACCTCGATGCGCAGCGCCTGGAAAGTCCTCTTGGCGGGATTGCCGCCGGTGCGCCTGGTCGCCGCGGGGATCGCGTCGCGCACGATGTCGGCGAGTCGTTTGGTGGAGGTGATGGGCTCCTTGGCGCGTTCCTTGACGATAAGCCCCGCCACCCTCGGCGCGAAACGTTCCTCGCCGTAGTCGCGCAGGATTCGTGCCAGGTCAGCGGCCGGATAGGTGTTGACCACGCGCTCGGCCGTCAGCTCCTGGTCGGTGTCCATGCGCATGTCGAGCGGGGCGTCGTAGGAGTAGGCGAAGCCGCGCTCGGCCTCGTCGAGCTGCGGCGAGGAGACCCCGAGGTCGAACAGCACGCCGTCGAGGGCGGGACGCCCGGCATCGGCGACGACCTGGGCCAGGTCGCCGGAGGAGGCGTGGACCAGCGTGGTGCGCCCGGCGTAGGGGGCGAGCCTGCGGGTGGAGAAGTCGATCGCGAACGGGTCGCGGTCGATCCCGATGAGGTGCAGGGAGGGGAAGGCGGCGAGCAGGGCCTCGGAGTGGCCGCCGAGGCCGAGGTTGGCGTCGACGACGACCGGCTCCGGCCCCGACAGCGCCGGGCCCAGCAGCTCCAGTACGCGGTCGAGCATCACCGGAACGTGACCGCTCGTGCCTACGTTGTCGTCCATCTCCAACCCCCCTCTCGCGTCCTGCTCGCGGATGACGCGTATCGATCAATCGTCAGTCATTCCTGGGTCCCCACCCGGCGCCGCCCGGCCAGGTCCCCATCCGCACCCTCTTCGTGGACGCCCGACCTCTGACACCGGGGAAGGTGCATCAGTTGACGGGCAGTGGTTGCGGGTGGAGACCTCGCCGAACGACATCACCGACGGATCGACCGTGGTCACTACAAGATCCCTGGCAGCACCTCCTCCGACAGATCGGCGAACGCCTGCTCCTGCGCGTTGAGATAGGTGTCCCAAGCCTGCGAGTCCCAGATCTCCAGGCGGGTGTTGGCCCCGATGACAACGCAGTCACGTTCCAGGCCGGCGTACTGGCGCAGGCTCTGCGGGATCGTGATGCGTCCCTGCTTGTCTGGTTTCTCGTCGGACGCGCTGGCGAAGAAGACGCGGCTGTAGTCACGCACCGCCTTGGCGGTGACCGGGGCGGTGCTGAGAGCCTCGGTTATGCGCTGGAACTCCTCTACTGGAAAGACGTAGAGGCATCGCTCCTGGCCTTTGGTGATCACAAGACCCTCCGCCAGCTCCTCACGGTACTTAGCCGGCAGGAACAGCCGTCCCTTGTCGTCAAGACGCGGTTGATGGGTGCCGAGGAACATCGGCGCCACCTCCCGTGCCTCAGCGAAGCGCTCAGCGCTGGCGCACCGGGCCCTCCACTGCGCACCACCATACTCCACTTCTCCCCACCGTCAACTGATTCGAACCGTCTTCATCATCAGTTTCCGTTGCGTTACCGCAGGTCAGGGCGGTGGAGTGCGGTGGGGGGCGCCGGGGGGCGGGTCAACCCTCATGGGCGTGTCGAGGGTTCGAAAGACCGGTGAAACAGGGGCTCCCGGACGGGCGCGATGGCCGGGGTGGAGGAAAGTGGGGCGGCCGAGGGGGCAGTGTCACGGGATTCGCACTGCTATGCGACAAGAACAGGAACATCAGCGAGGTTCCCTGGAATATCCACAAATGTCGCTCAAGAACCCCCAGCGTCGTAGGGTCGTACAGACAATGGAAAAGGAATGGCATGGCTCCCGTAATGGCACCGTGCGGGACAGCCGTCGCACTATGGAGGCCTGGTGGCACTAACCCATGACGTCCCTCCCCAGCTCGACGAGCTGGTCTCCACCGCCCACCGCATCCGGCAGGCCATCGAGTCGGTGATCGAGGGAAAGAGCGACGCAGTCCGCCTCACGCTGACCGTCCTGCTCGCCGAAGGCCACCTTTTGATCGAGGACGTGCCGGGCGTCGGCAAGACGATGCTCGCCAAGGCTCTGGCGCGGTCCATCGACTGCCCGGTGCGCCGCGTGCAGTTCACGCCCGACCTGTTGCCCAGTGACATCACCGGGGTCAGCGCCTACAACCAGCAGACGCGTGAGTTCGAGTTCAAGCCCGGCCCGGTGTTCGCCAACATCGTCGTGGGCGACGAGATCAACCGCGCCTCCCCCAAGACCCAGTCGGCGTTGCTGGAGTGCATGGAGGAGCACCAGGTCACGGTGGACGGCGTGACGTACCCCCTTGACGCCCCCTTCATGGTGATCGCCACCCAGAACCCCATCGAGATGGAGGGCACCTATCCCCTCCCCGAGGCCCAGCGCGACCGCTTCACCGCCAGGGTGGCCATGGGATACCCGGAGCCGACGGCCGAGCTGGAGATGCTCGACGTGCACGGCAGCACCTCGCCGCTGGACAAGCTGGAGTCGGTCGCCACGACCGCCGAGGTGCGCGCCCTGATCGAGGCCGTGCGCGGCGTGTACGTCTCGCAGCCGGTCAAGAAGTACGCCATCGACCTCGTCGTGGCCACCCGCCACTCCCCCGACCTGCGGCTGGGCGCCTCCCCCAGGTCCACGCTGCAGCTCGTCCGCGCGGCCAGGGCGCACGCGGCGCTGGCCGGGCGCGACTATGTCATCCCCGACGACCTTCAGGACCTGGCGGTGCCCGTGCTGGCGCACCGGCTGCTGCCCAGCGTCGAGGCCCAGGGCCAGCGCCGCCTGCCCGAGCAGGTGGTGACCGACCTCGTCAGGCGTGTGCCGGTGCCGGAGACGCGAGCGTCGTGAGGGCCGGACTGCGGGCGCTGACCTCCCGCGGCAGGTCGTTCCTGGCCTCGGGGGTCGCGGCGCTGCTGATGGCCCTGATCCTGGGCGAGAACGACCTGTTCAGGATCGGCGTGCTGGTCACGGCGCTGCCGCTGCTGGCCGCGCTGGTGGTGGCACGTACCAGGTACCGGCTGAGCTGCGCGCGGAGGCTGGACCCGCCCCGGGCGGAGGTGGGCGGGGAGGCCACGGTGACGTTGCGCCTGGAGAACGTGACCAGGCTGCCGACCGGGCTGCTGCTGATCGAGGACACCGTGCCGTACGCGCTGGGCGTGCGGCCGCGGTTCGTGCTCGACCGGGTCGAGTCCAAGGGCGTGCGCGAGATCGACTACCGGGTCCGGTCGGATCTGCGCGGCAGGTACACGATCGGGCCGCTGTCGGTGCGCATCGCCGACCCGTTCGGGCTGGTGGAGCTGACCCGGGCGTTCACGATCAGTGACACGCTCGTGGTGACGCCGCAGGTGGTGGCGCTGCCGCACGTCCGGCTGTCGGGCGAGTGGACGGGCGGCGGCGACAGCCGTACCCGGAGCGTGGCCGCCGCGGGCGACGACGACGTGGCGCCGCGCGAGTACCGGCAGGGCGACGACCTGCGCCGGGTGCACTGGCGCTCGACCGCCCGGTACGGCGAGCTGATGGTGCGCCGCGAGGAGCAGCAGTGGCAGAGCCGCGGCGCGCTCCTGCTCGACACCCGCAGGCACGCCCACCGCGGCGAGGGCCCGCGCTCCTCCTTCGAGGTGGCGGTCTCGGCCGCGGCCTCGATCGGCGTGCACCTCGCCCACGAGGGCCTGGGCCTGCGGCTGGTCACCGACCAGGGCGCCGAGCACCTGACCGACCAGGGGCTCAGCTACTCGCTGCTCGACACGCTCGCCGTGGTGCGGCACAGTTCGGCCCGTTCCCTGGAGATGGGCGTCTCGGCGCTGCGCCAGGGCGGCGGCGACGGCCTGATCGTGGCCGTGCTCGGCGCGCTCGACCCCGAGGAGGCCAGGGAGCTGGCCCGGTTACGGCACAGCGGCGTCACCGGCGTCGCGGTCCTGCTCGACGCCGGCACATGGGAGGGCGCCGGCCGCGGCTCGCACGAGAACTTCGACGCCGTGCAGGGCGTGCTGGCCGGCTACGGCTGGCGGATCGTCCGCCTGTCCGCCGGCACGTCCATCGCCTCGGTCTGGCCGGACGCCGCCAACCGCGGCAGGTACGCGCTCAACCCCACGGGAGGTGCGGCATGAGGCTGACGGGCGCCTCGGGCGTGGCCGCGTTCACCGCGGCGATCCTGCTCTATCCGCTCTTCCAGGGCGGCGCCTGGTTCTGGACATCGTTCGGCGCGGTGCTGGCCGTGACGGCCGCCGGGCTGCTCAGCTCCCGCCTGTCGTTGCCCGCCTGGGCCGCGCCGCTGGTGGGGCTGGCCGCGCTGTGGATCTTCCTGACCGTGGTCTTCGCCTCCGGCAAGGCGTGGGCGCTGGTGATCCCGACCAAGGAGTCGGTGGGGGAGCTGGGCAGGCTGCTGGGCGTCGGCTGGGCCGACATCCAGCGCTACGCCGCGCCCGTACCGTCCACGGACGGCATCACGCTGCTGACCGCGGGCGGGGTGGGCGTCATCGCCGTCGCCGTGGACCTGCTCGCCGCGCGGCTGCGGCGGGCGGCGCTGGCCGGGCTGCCCCTGCTGGCGCTGGCCACGGTCCCGGCGACGATCCTGGCCGAGCCGATCAGCTGGCCCGCCTTCATCATCGCCGCGCTCGGCTTCGTCAGCCTGCTGATCGCCGACGGGCGCGAGCGGGTGGGCCACTGGGGCCGGGCGGTGCTCGTCCGCCGGACCCGGGTGGCGACCGGGCCGCGTCCTGAGACGGCCGGGGCCAGGGCCGACACCAGCGGGCTGCGGCTGTCGGGCAAGCGCATCGGGTTCGCCGCCATCGCGCTGGCCGTGCTGCTGCCCGCCGCGTTGCCGGTGATGGAGCCGGTCTCCTTCTTCCAGTTCGGCGTGGGCGGCCGAGGGGGCGGCAAGGGCAACTCGATCAGCATCGCGAGCCCGATCGCCAGCCTGCGGGGCCAGCTCGAACTGCCCGAGCGGCGCACGGTGCTCACCTACAACAACAACGACGACAAGCCCAGGTACCTGCGGATCTACGCGCTGGACACCTTCGACGGCCAGCAGTTCGGCATGACCGAGCCGAAGGGCTCGCCGGACAACAGGACGGAGAACGGCCCGCTGCCGCCGCCCCCTGGGCTGAGCGCGAGCACGAAGGTCAGCAACGTCGTCACCAGGATCCGGATGAGCGACGAGATCGAGCGGCTGCAGTTCCTGCCGCTGCCGTACCCGCCGCGGCAGATCCGGGTGGACGGCGACTGGCGCGCCGACGTCGGCACGCTGATGGTCTTCTCCATCCCCGACGAGGCGGCCGGCCTGGAGTACGAGGTCGCCACCAGCGAGCCGGACGCCACGCCGGAGCTGCTGGAGTCGCTGGAGGGCGTCCAGCCGAGCGTGGACCGGCGGTACCTGAAGCTGCCGGACAACCTGCCACCCGAGATCGTCCGGCTGGCCCGTTCGCTGACCGCGCAGACCAACTCCAACTACGAGGCGGCGGTGAAGCTCCAGCAGTTCTTCACCAAGGACGGCGACTTCCGCTACGACCTCAGGACGCAGGGGCACGGCAACTCCGCGCTGCGCGACTTCCTGCTGCGCGACCGTACGGGCTACTGCGAGCAGTTCGCGGCCTCGATGGCGGTGCTGGCCAGGATCGTCGGCATCCCGTCGCGGGTGGCGATCGGCTACACCGGCGGCACGAAGTCCGGCGACAACTGGACGGTCACGACCGGCGACTCGCACTCCTGGCCCGAGCTGTACTTCGAGGGCGTGGGCTGGCTGCCGTTCGAGCCGACGCCGTCCGGGTCGCTGGGGCAGGGCAGCGCGCGGGTGCCGGACTACACGGTCCCGCCGGCGCCCTCGACGACGCCGTCCACCTCGCCGACCAGCGGGGCGAGCGACTCCGGCGCCGACGACCCGATCAACCCCTCCACCCGGCGCAACCCGCGCGAGCTCGACCGTGAGGGCCTGATCGCCACGGGCGGCCTGCCGCCGGACGACTCGATGCCGCTGATCGGCAAGATCGGCATCGGCGCGGGCGCGCTGCTGCTGCTCCTGCTCGTCCCGGCGGCGCTGCGCCTGCTCACCAGGAACCGGCGGGTGCGCGCGCTGGGCTGGAAGGTCTCGCAACCGGCCGACGACCTGACGGCCAGGATCGCGAGCGGTCACCACCCGGCGATCGCGGCCGTGTGGGCCGAGCTGGACGACGTGCTGTTCGACTACGGCATGGGACGCGGCGCCAGCGAGACCCCGAGGGCGCTGGCCAGGCGGCTCAGCCAGCAGTACGAGTTCGACGCCGAGGCGGCGGCGGCCATGACGGCCATCGCGACGACGGTCGAGCGGGTGCTGTTCGCCAGGGACCCGGGCACGATCGGGCCCATGAGAAGGGACCTGCGCAAGGTGCGGCAGGCCCTGGCGGCGACGGTGTCGCGGGGACGGCGGACGCGGGCGGTGCTGCTGCCGCCCTCGACGTTGCGGCGGCTGCGGGCGCTGGGCGAGCGCCTGCTCGACGGGTTCGACCTGCTGGAGAACATCAGGCTGCGGCGGACGGCGGCCCACAAGGGCGCCTGACCCACCCGTCCAGGACCGGACGTGCGGTCGTTCCCCGGAAGGGGAACGGCCGCACGTTCGCGTATGCCGGGAGGTTCGCGCGGGCGGGGAGGGAGGTCAGCGCTCGTCGTGACGACGGCGCCAGCGCTCTTCCATGCGCTCCATGAAGGTGCCCCGGTTGGTGCGCCTGGCCTGCCTGCCGGTGCCGGCCGCGCCCGGGGCCGGCGGGGAGTCGCCGAATCCGTTCATGCGCTTCCAACTGGACAGACCCCACAGACACGCGGCGAGCATGACCACGAAACCGCCGACGCCGAGCGGGATCTGACTCATGACCACGCCGACCATCATGATGACGACGCCGAGGGCAAAGCCGATGGAGGCTTTGATCAGGCGACGCTTGTAATGGCTGCGCGGGTCACTGATCCTCACGGTGTTGGCCCACTTCGGGTCCTCGGCGTAGAGGGCCTGCTCGATCTGGTCGAGCAAGCGCTGCTCGTGCTCAGAGAGCGGCACGGCGCCTCCCAAGGACAGCCCCAGGACGGGGAAGACGGCAACGGACGACACGGGGTGTCCGAACCTCGCGGTCGGTTATCCCCAGAATACGAGGCTGTAGACGTAGGCGAAAGCAAACGTCCAACGCAGACCAAACCGGAGGTGACGTCATGGCTCCATTGTGGACCATCCCGCACCCCTTCCCCCAAAATCGCGACATCCTTCTCCTACCCGACTGACCGATCAAGTAGGACATGGGCGTCATGTCTCTATTTCATCAAGCTTGCCACGTACCAGCGACGCCGGGAGCACCGCATCGGGCCCAAATCTCCGGATCGCCTTGTCCATCGCCTGTTCGGCCTCGCGCCAGCCGGTCTCGCGCTCGCCCAGACCGAGCTGGTGGGTGGCCTCGCCGGCCGGGCGGAGGTTCTCCATCCGCACCCCGACCAGGCGCAGGCGCACGCGCTGGAGACCGGCGGCCTGGAACAGCTCGCAGGCGGTGGCGTAGATCACCTGGGCCACGTCGGTCGGCTCCCGCAGGGTGCGTGACCTGGTGATCGTGGTGAAATCGGCCCGGCGCAGCTTCACACTCACAGTTCTGCCCACGTGTCCGCCCTTACGCATCCTGGCCGCCACGCGCTCGGCCAGGCGCAGCAGCTCGCGCCGGATCACCTCGGGGTCGTCGACGTCGACCGCGAAGGTCTCCTCGTTGCCGATGCTCTTGTCGGGCACGTGGGCGGTCACCGGACGCTCGTCGCGGCCCCAGGCCAGCGTCGCCAGGTGGCCGCCGACGGCCTGCCCGAGCTCGCGCTGGAGCGTGTTCGGGGGCACCCTGGCCAGGTCGCCGACCGTGCGGATGCCGAGCCGTACGAGCGACTGCTCGGTACGCTCCCCCACGCCCCACAGCGCCGAGACCGGCAGCGGGTGGAGGAAGTCGACCACCTCGCCCTCGGGCACCACCAGCAACCCGTCGGGCTTGCACTGCTTGGAGGCCAGCTTTGCCACGAATTTGCTGCCGGCCACCCCCACCGAGCAGGTGATGCCGTAGCGGTCGAGGACCTGCTCCCTGATCATGGCGGCGATCGCCGCGGGCCGGCCGAGCCGCCGCCGGGCGCCGCCGACGTCGAGGAACGCCTCGTCGGAGGCGATCGGCTCGACCAGCGGGGTGATCGAGTGGAAGATCTCCATGACGCCCCGGGAGACCTCGGAGTACTTGCCGTGGCTCGGCGGGATGATCGTGGCCTGCGGGCACAGCCGGCGCGCCCTGCTCATCGGCATCGCCGAGTGGACGCCGAAGGCCCTGGCCTCGTAGGTGGCGCTGAGCACGACGCCGCGCCCGGCCGGCGAGCCGACGATCACCGGGCGGCCCCGCAGCTCCGGCCGCTCCAGCAGCTCGACGCTGGCGAAGAAGGCGTCCATGTCGACGTGGAGGATCGGGCAGCCGCTGTCATCGACCCCGGTACGCGGCGCGGGGCCGATGCCTGTGATCTGCTTGCGGGACACGCCTCCGAGTCTATCCGAACAGACGTTCCAGACTAGGGGCGGTGGCCGAGGACGTGCACCTGGGTGGCGACGTCCCGCAGCACGGGGTGGACGGCGGCCGCCTGCTCCAGCGCCACGAGCGCGTCGGCCGCGCCGGGCTCGCCGTCGACGAGCCGGCTGGGCACCAGGTCGGCGAAGACCCGCACCCCGTGGACCGCGCCGACGGTGAAACCCGTGGCGGTCAGCAGCCCCGACAGGGTCTCGGCGGTGAAGCGCCTGGGCGTGGGGTCGCGGTCGCCCCACGTGCCGCGCGGGTCGGCCAGCACGGCCCTGGCCTCGTCGAACTGCCCGGCCAGCGCCCGGTGGATCGCGCTGGCGACGGGGTTGGCGGCCAGGACGCTGACGGCGCCGCCCGGACGCAGCAGCCCGGCGACGGCGGCCAGCGCGCCGGCCGGGTCGTCGACGTACTCCAGGACGCTGTGGCACAGGACCAGGTCGGCGCTGTCGCGGTCGAGCAGGTCGCCGAGGTCGGCGGCGTCACCCTGGAGGCCGCGCACGCCCACGCCCTTCTCCTTGGCCCGGCGCTCCAGCGCGGCCAGCGAGTCGGGGCTGGGGTCGACGACGGTGACGGTGTGGCCGAGCTCCGCCAGCGGCACGGCGAACCCTCCGGTGCCGCCGCCGGCGTCGACGATGTCGAGCGCGTCACGGCCGACGGCCCGGGCGCGCTCGGCCAGCACCGAGCGCAACGCGCCCCAGACGACGGCGGTGCGCACCGCCGGGGTCTTCGTGGTGACGCCTTCTGCTCGCAACGTCGGCTCGCCTCTCTCTCCTCCGCGGGCGGCCCTCGCCCTGTGCGGACGGGCCCCAGCCTACGCCGTACGCGCCGTCGCCCGCAGGCCTGACCCTAACCGTCGAACGCCGCCACCACCCTCTTGGGCGCCCTCGATCGCCAGGCGTCGGTCAGCAGCTCGGCCACCTCGCCGGCCGCCACGGCCGCCAGGCGCACCAGCACCACGGCGTGCCCGTCGTAGTGGGACGTGGTGAAGTACGTGCCGGGAGCGGCGGCGATCAGCTCGTGCTTGAGCTCCTCGCCGCCCACGGGCACGACGAGCACGCCGCCCTCCTGCGTGATCCGCGCGAACCACCTGCCGCGCACGTAGAAGGCGGGCGTGCCGTACATGAGTTTCCCGGCGGTCTCGGGGAGCGCCAGGGCGAGGGCGCGCACCTCGTCTTCGGTCACCATGGACCCGATGCTCGCACGGGCGGACGGGGGCCGGAAAAGGGCGCGTCGCGGCTGGTGACGCGCCACTTCCCCGGACCGGCTCGGGGCCTCGCGGACAGGCCGGGGCCTCGCCCGGAAGGCGGCCCGGCCACGCGGCGGCACGCCTTCCCTCGTCTCTCGCGAGCCGTACGGGCCGCGTGAGTGGAACGTACCCCAAAACGGCCTTCGCGGCCTTTGTCTAAAGGGTGAGGCTTGGCTTGAGTTGCTTGAAGCGGGCCAGCAGGCCGTTGATGAACTGCGGCGACTCGTCGGTCGACAGCTCACCCGCCAGATGCACCCACTCGCTGATGACCACGCCCTCCGGCACGTCGGGCATCCACAGCAGCTCGTAGGTGCCCCCGCGCAGCAGGTTGCGGTCGACCGCGGGCATGCGGTCGAGCGTCCAGCTCTCGGAGTAGGTGGTGATCAGCTCGTCGATGCGGGCGTGGTGGCGGGCGACGCCTTCGACGATGGCCGAGGTGTACTCGTTGACCGGCGGCTCCTGCCGCTCGACGCGCTCGGCGAGGATCCGCAGCGGATCCTCCGAGCGCAGCTCGGCCTCGAAGAGGATGTCAAGGGCGCGCCTGCGTGCTTTGCCGCGTGCGGACACCTCAGGCCCGGCCGAGGTATTCGCCGCTGCGGGTGTCGACCTTGACCTTCTCGCCGGTGGTGATGAACAGCGGCACCTTGATCTCGGCGCCGGTCTCCAGCGTGGCGGGCTTGGTGCCGCCGGTGGAGCGGTCGCCCTGCAGGCCCGGCTCGGTGTTGGAGATCAGCAGCTCGACGGCGGCGGGCAGGTCGACGTAGAGCGCCGAGCCCTCGTTGAAGGCGATCGTGGCGAGGGTGTTCTCCAGCATGTAGTTGGCGGCGGTGCCGACGGTGCGGGCGGGCACGTTGACCATGTCGTAGGTCTCGGTGTCCATGAAGACGAAGTCGTCGCCGTCCTTGTAGGAGTACTGCATCTCGCGCTTGTCGACGTTGGCCACATCGACCTTCACGCCGGCGTTGAAGGTCTTGTCGACGACCTTGCCGGAGAGCACGTTCTTGAGCTTGGTACGCACGAACGCGCCGCCCTTGCCCGGCTTGACGTGCTGGAACTCGACAACGCTCCAGAGCTCACCGCCCTCGAGCTTCAGCACCATGCCGTTCTTGAGGTCGTTGGTCGTCGCCACTCGTTCTCTCCCGCGTGTGGCCGCTCTAAAGGACGAGCAGCTCCTTGGTCGTCTTGGTGAAAAGTTCCGGCCCGCCCTCACGGGTCACGAGGGTGTCCTCGATGCGAACCCCGCCCCGCTCCGGGAGGTAGATCCCGGGCTCGACGGTGATCGGAACTCGATCCTCTAGTCTACCGGTCCTGGAGGGGCCCAGGAACGGGTCCTCGTGGATCTCCAGGCCGACGCCGTGGCCGAGGCCGTGCCGGAAATGGTCGCCGTGGCCGGCGGCCTCGATCAGGCCGCGGGCGGCGGCGTCGACGTCTTTGGCCTCGGCTCCCGGGGTCAGGGCGTGGCGGCCGGCTCCCTGGGCGCGTCTCACCAGGTCGTAGAGGTCGCGTTGCCAGCCGGCGGGCTCGCCGAGGCAGACCGTCCTGGTCATGTCGGCGTGGTAGCCGCGGTAGCGGGCGCCGAAGTCCATGGTGACCAGGTCGCCGGCGCGCAGCTCGCGGTCGGTGGGGGCGTGGTGGGGGATCGCGCCGTTCTCACCGGCGGCGACGATCGTGTCGAACGCGGGCTTGTCGGCGCCCAGCTCGGTCATGCGGTTGTCGAGGAGGCGGGCCACGGCGCGCTCGGTGAGGCCCGGCGCGATCAGCGGGAGCACGTCGGCGAAGGCCTGGTCGGTCAGGGCGCAGGCGGTGCGGATGAGCTCCAGCTCCGCCTCGTCCTTGACCGCGCGCAGCTCCTCGACCACCGGGCCGAGCGGCACCAGGCCCGCGCCCTCGCCCAGCCCCTCGTTCAGGCGGCGGAAGGCGGCCACGCTCATGGCGGCGGCCTCGATGCCCACGCCCGGTCCGGCCAGCCTGCCGGTCACGTCTGGCGCCTCGACCGCGGTCACGTCGAGGGCGCGGGTCATGTCGATGTAGCGGTTGTCGGTCGCCAGCAGCGCCGAGCCGTCGGCCCTGACCAGGACGGCCGCGTTCGAGCTGACCAGCCCGGTGAGGTAGCGGACGTTGACGGGGGAGGTGACGAGGAGCGCGGGCACCTCGTGCGCCGCCAGCGCCGCGGCCAGGCGTGCGCGGCGCGCCGGGTAGTCGATGGTCATCCCGCCAATGTACGCGCGCCCCGGCCCCTCCCCCACCCCCGCTCGGAGGGCGCTGCCGAGGGCCGTCAGGAGAGGGCGAAGTCGTCCAGGAACGAGGCGAGCGGGCCCGACAAGGGGGCCTCGCCCTTCTCCTGGGCGCGGCGCAGGTCCTTGTAGACGCCGGCGATCTCGTGGCGGGCGGGCTCGAAGTGGCCCTCCTGGAGCTTCCTGGCGGCCTTCCTGAGCTTGTCGTGGGCCTTCTCGGCGACGTGCGGATCGATGTCGCCGATGTCCTCCTGGGAGGTCAGCGTCTGGTCGAACATCACCAGCCAGTGGTCCCAGCCGCCCGCCGGGGTCTGTCCGGCGCCCAGGGTCGTCTTGGGGCCGACGGTCTCGACCAGGCGGGTGGGGGTGTCGCCCGGGGTGAGGTCGGTGGGGCTGGGGTCGGGCCGCACGGGGCTCGGGTCGGCGGTGAAGGTGATGGCCGGGGACAGAACGGGCGTGGGGGACGCGCTCGTGCTCTGCTCGGCGGCCGGGGTCTCCTCGCGGGAGCCCGCCCACAGCACCATGGCGACGGTCACCACGGCGATGACCGCGACGGCGATCCCCATCTGGACCAGCAGCTTGTTGCCGGTACGCGAAGGGGCGGGGCCCTCGGGGCCCAGGTCGGCGGACTCGTAGACGGCGGTGTCGCCGGCGCGCGGGACGCCGTTGAAGTCGTAGACCTGGGTGTCGCCCGGGCGGCCCGGCTGGGCGCCGGCGGGGCTTCCGGCTCTCGGGGCCGCGCCGGGGCGGGCGATGGCGGCCAGGGCCCGGCGGATGGTCTCGCCGCCGGAGGGGCGCCTGGCGGGGTCGGGCGAAAGCATGGCCAGGACGAGCCGGTCCAGCTCGGCGGGGATCTCGGGCCGGAGCGCACTGGGCGGGACGACGCCCTGCCCGCCCCCTCCGGGGCCCGCGCTTCCTGGGCCCTGGGTTCCCTGGGTCCGGTCGGTGGTCTCGGGGTCCTGGTCCGTCGCCTCGGGGGTGCGGGACGGTGTCGCGGGGGCCTCCGACGGTGTCGCGGGGGTGGCGCGCATGCCGGTGACCGGCAGGTCAGGGGTGGCGCCGGGCGGGCGGCCGCAGAGGAGTTCGTAGCAGACGGCGCCGAGGGCGTACAGGTCGGCGGCGGCCGTGGCGGGACGGCCGGAGGCCCGCTCGGGGGCGAGGTAGCGGCGTTCGGCCTGGGACGGCTCCTCGTCCGGGAGCCCGAAGCCGACGACCTTCAGCACGCCGCTGGCCGCCCGCCGGAAGCTGCCGGAGTCGATCTGCCCGTGGAACACCCCGGCGCGGTGCGCGGCGTCCAGCCCCGCCGCCGCCTGGCCGACCAGGTCGCACACCTCGACGATCCGCAAGGGCCCCTCGGCCGCCAGGTCCTCCCCCAGGCTGGTCCCGGTGAGGAACTCGGTCACCAGGAAGGGGGCGCCGTCCTGGTCGCCCACGTCGAGGACCATGGCCACGTTGGGGTGGATCACCCTGGCCACCGCCTGGGCATGCTGCTTCAGCGCCTCCCTGGCGGCCTCGCCGGCCGCCCCCGCGCCCAGGATCTTCACGGCCACGACCCAGTCGGCGCGGGTGTCGTAGGCCCGCCACACCTCACCCATCGGACCACTGCCGATGAGCTCGTCAAGCCGGTACCGGTCGGCGACCATCGAAGGCGTAGCGTCGGACATATCCCCGCCAAAAACTCGAAAAGTGGGCTATTTCCGACCCACCATAGGGCCCCCGACCCCCCGCCGCCCCATGATCCACACTTCGAACCCCGCGTCACACGGCGCCGGACACCCCTGTATCGGCACGGCGGCGGCACGGCGGCGGCGTACGACTGAGGGCGGGCGGCCGTACGGCCGCCCGCCCTCGGTGACATCCGGTCAGGCCGTCGCGGGCTCCGGCGCGCGCGGCGGGCGGGCCGCGGCGGGGGCGTCGTCGAGCGGCTGCGGCGGCGCGTTGAAGACCGCCTCGTCCAGGCGGCCCTCCGAGCGGGCCACCAGGACCGGGACGACCATCTGGCCCGCGACGTTGGTCGCGGTCCGGATCATGTCGAGGATCGGGTCGATCGCCAGCAGCAGGCCGACGCCTTCGAGCGGCAGGCCCAGCGTGCTCAGCGTGAGCGTCAGCATGACGATCGCGCCGGTCAGGCCCGCGGTGGCGGCCGAGCCGACGACCGAGACGAACGCGATCAACAGGTAGTCGCCCACCCCGAGGTGCACGCCGAACACCTGGGCCACGAAGATCGCGGCGAGCGCCGGGTAGACCGAGGCGCAGCCGTCCATCTTGGTGGTGGCGCCGAAGGGCACGGCGAAGGAGGCGTAGTCGCGGTCCACGCCGTTGCGCTCGACGGTGACGCGCTGGGTCAGGGGCAGCGTGCCGACCGAGGAACGGGAGACGAAGGCCAGCTCGATGGCGGGCCAGGCGTTGCGGAAGAACGTGATCGGGTTGACCTTGCCCCAGACCGCGAGCAGCGTCGGGTAGACGACCAGCAGGACGATGAAGCAGCCGACGTACACGCCGACGCTGAACTTGGCGAGCGGGGCCAGCAGGTCCCAGCCGTACGTGGAGACGGCCTTGCCGATGAGGCCGGCGGTGCCGATCGGGGCCAGGCGGATGACCCACCACAGGGCCTTCTGCACCAGTTCGAGCACCGAACGGCTGAGGTTGAGGAACGGCTCCGCCTTCTCACCCACGGCCAGGGCCGCCGCGCCGAGGACGACACCCAGGAAGACGATCTGGAGGACGTTCACCTCGGTGAAGGCCGTGACGACGTTGGTGGGCAGGATGCCGGTGACGAAGTCGAGCCAGGTGCCGGCGCCCTCGGTGTCGACGGCCTTGGCGGCGCCGGTGTCGAGGGTGACGCCCTGGCCCGGGTTGATGATCAGGCCGAGCGCGATCGCGAAGGCCACGGAGACGAAGGCGGTGATCAGGAACCAGAGCAGGGTCTTGGAGGCCAGGCGGGCCGCGCCGTTGACGTTGCGCAGGTTGGCCACGCTGACCAGGACGGCGGTGAACACCAGCGGCGGCACGGCCAGCTTGAGCAGCTGGACGAAGAGCTTGCCGACCTGGGTCAGCGTCTCGGCCAGCCAGGCCACGTCCCAGATCTTGGCGACGAACCCCAGGGCGATGCCGGCCACGAGGCCGAGCAGAAGCTGGAGGGAGAAGGTGAATCTCTTCACGGGAGGAAGGCTCCGGAAGTCAGGCATGCCACAGCGAAGGGGGGCATGCGGGTGAGGAAAGGGGGTCCGGGGACGCGCTGGTCAGCGACAGAGGGATCCGTGCAGACGGCACAGATCCACGTGCAGACGCTCGACGAGCCGCACGATGACCACAGAGAACCTCACGAGGACGTACAACAGCACGCGAAACGGGGCATATTCCCGCACCCCACTGTGATGTACGTCACGCCCCTTCCGGAGCCCGGCGGATCAGGCGACCAGCTCCTTGATCCTCTCCAGCAGACGGACGCGCTCCTCGTGCGTACGGCCGAGCGGCGCGACGTTGAGCGTCGTCACCCCCGACTCCTTCAGCGCCGCGATCCGGTCGCGGACGAAGCCCTCGCTGCCGATCAGCGACATGTTCTCCAGCAGCTCGGCCGGGACCAGCGCGGCGGCCTCGTCCTTCTTGCCCTCCAGGTAGAGGTCCTGGATCTGCTCGGCCTCCTTCTCGTAGCCGTAGCGCCTGGCCAGGTCGTTGTAGAAGTTCCTGCCCTTGGCGCCCATGCCGCCGATGTACAGGGCCGCCATCGGCCGGCCGAACTCGCGCAGCCCGGCCACGTCGTCGCCGATGGCCAGCGTCGCCTGGGCGATCACGTCGAGCTCGCCCAGCTCGGGGTCGCGCCTGGCCTTGCCCGCGGCCAGCGACGGACCCCACACCTGCGCGGCCTTCTCCGGGTAGTAGAAGATCGGCTCCCAGCCCTCGGCCAGCTCGGCGGTCATCTCCACGTTCTTGGGGCCGATGGCGGCGACCACGATCGGGATGCGCGGGCGTACCGGGTGGTTGATGATCTTCAGCGGCTTGCCCAGGCCGGTGCCCTGCCCGGCGGGCAGCGGCACGTTGTAGTTGCGGCCGGCGTGCTCCAGCCGCTCGCGCCGCCACACCTTGCGGCAGATCTCGATGACCTCCCGGGTACGCCCGATCGGCGCGGTGTACGGCACCCCGTGGAACCCCTCGATGACCTGCGGCCCCGACGTCCCGATGCCCAGCGTGAAGCGCCCGTCGGAGACGAAGTCCATGCCGGCGGCGGTCATGGCGAGCAGCGTCGGCGTGCGGGAGTAGATCGGCAGGATGCCCGAGGCGATCTGCACGCGCTCGGTCTTCGCCGCGATGTACCCCATCTGGCTGACGGCGTCGAAGCTGTACGCCTCGGCCACGAAGACGATGTCGAGGCCCGCCTTCTCGTAGTCGGCCAGCTCGGCGACCGTCTCCTTGAAACCGCCCGAGTAGTTGAGTGCCATACCGATGCGCATGCCGGGCTCCCGATGAACCGAATGTTGTTCCGTTGCGTCGTCCTCAGGTTAGCGTGTCGGCGTGTCGCGCGGCGAAGCACTAGCCTGGTGCGGGTGCTGAGCCGGGTGGTCGTCGTCGTCTCCGCAGTGGTCGCCCTGGCCCTGGCGGGGCATTCGCTGATCCCGGCATTCGGCGGGTTCACGCCCGTCCTGGAGAGCCTGCTCCCGTGGATGGGGCTGGCGGTGCCGCTGCTGCTGCTCCTCGCCGTCCTGGCGCGTTCCAGGGCGGCCGCGCTCGCGGCGCTGGCGCCCGGCCTGGTGTGGGCGGCGATGTTCGGCTCGACGCTGCTGGCCACGCCGCCCGGCGGCCCCAGCGACCTGGCCGTCGGCACGGTCAACGTCGGCGTGCGCAACAGTGCCTCCGGCGAGGCGGTCAAGGCCATCGCCGAAGACCTCGACCTGCTGGCCGCGCAGGAGCTGACACCCGGCGGCCCCGCGGCCAAGCAGCTCAACAAGATGTTCCGCTACCACTACCCGGTCAGCACGGTCGGCCTGTGGAGCCGCTACCCGATCAGCGAGACCAGCCCCCTCGACGTCGGCATGGGCTGGCCGCGGGCGCTGCGCGCGGTGGTGAGCACCCCCAAGGGCAAGGTCACCGTCTACGTCATGCACCTGGCCTCGGCCAGGCCCGGCCACACCGCCTCCCGCGACGCCTCCCTGGCGCACGCCCGCAGGCTCGTCGACGCCGACCCCAGCAAGCGCGTCCTGCTGCTCGGCGACCTCAACACCGCCACCACCGACCGCGGCATGCACGGGCTGACCCCGCCGCTGACCGACGCCCAGAGCGTGGCGGGTGACGGGTTCGGGTTCACCTGGCCGGCCGAGTTCCCGATCACCCGGCCCGATCACATCCTGTTCAGGGGCATGACGGCGACCAAGGCGGGCGTGGCGCCGGCGACCGGCAGCGACCACCGCGCGGCGATCGCCTCCCTGCGCTTCTAGCGGCCCTTCAGCAGGTCCAGGTCCTGTGGCGTGTCGATGTCGGCCGGGTCGCCGTGCTCGTCGCAGGCGACCTCGGTGACCAGCTCGGGACGCGCCTTCATGAACGCCCGCGCCCCCACGTCGCCCACCGCCAGCTCCGCCACCGCGGCGAAGTGCTCGCGGGCGATCAGCACCGGGTTCGCCCGCCGCCCGCCGTAGACGGCCACCGCCAGCCCGGCCCCCGACTCCGCCAGGGCCCGCACCGCGCCGGCCCGTACGAGGGGCTGGTCCACCAGCGCGACCACCACGGCCTCCGCCTCCGGCGGCAGCGCGGCCAGCCCGGCCCGCAGCGAGGAGCCCATGCCGGTGCGCCAGTCCGGGTTGCGCACGCTGACCGCCCCGCGCACCTGCACGGTCGCCGCGCCGAGCACGACCACCACGGGATGGCAGCCGCCCTCCTCCAGCAGGCGCACCCCACGGTCGACCAGCCGTTCGCCGCCGAACTCCACGAGCGCCTTGGGCGTGCCCAGCCGGGCCCCCTCCCCCGCGGCGAGCAGCAGTCCGGCGATCACGAGTGCTCCCCGTGGATGCGTCCGCCGGTCTGCGACAGCGGCAGGCCCGAGCCGCCCCACCGGAGCTGGATCAGCTCGGCGGCGATCGACACGGCCGTCTCCTCCGGCGTACGGGCGCCCAGGTCGAGGCCGATGGGCGATCTCAGCCGGGCCAGCTCGGCCGCGGTGAGCCCCGACTCGCGCAGGCGGGCCAGCCGGTCCTCGTGCGTCCGGCGGGAGCCCATGGCGCCGATGTAGCCCGCCTCGGTCCGCAGGGCCACCTCCAGCAGCGGCACGTCGAACTTGGGGTCGTGGGTCAGCACGCAGATCACCGTGCGCCCGTCCACCTGCACCGAGGCCAGGTAGTCGTGCGGCCACTTGACCACCACCTCGTCGGCCTCCGGGAAGCGCTTGGCGGTGGCGAAGACCGGCCGGGCGTCGCAGACGGTGACGTGGTAGCCGAGGAACTTGCCCACCCGGGCGACGGCAGCGGCGAAGTCGATTGCGCCGAAGACCAGCATGCGCGGCGGCGGCGCGAACGACTGCACGAACACCGACAGGTCGTCCAGCCGCCGCTCGCCGTGGCCGCCGTAGTGCCTGATGCCGGTCAGGCCCTGGGCGAGCATGCCGCGGGCGTCGTCGTCCACGGCCCCGTCGAGGCGGTCGAGGCCCAGGGTGCCCGAGGAGCGGTCGGGCCAGACGATCCGGCGGGCGCCGATCGTGCCGGGCCCGGCGACGATGGTGGCGACGGCGACCGGGTGGTGCGCCTCGACCGACGCCGAGATCTCGCCCAGCTCGGGGAAGGTCTCGATGGAGACCGGCTCGACCAGGATGTCGATGATGCCGCCGCAGGTCAGGCCGACGGCGAAGGCGTCGTCGTCGCTGACCCCGTAGCGCTGCAGGACGGGCGCGTCGGCCTCGGAGGCCAGCTCGAAGACCGCGCCCTCGACGCACCCGCCGGAGACGCTGCCCACCACCTCGTCCCCGCGCACCGCCATCGCCGCCCCCGGCGGGCGCGGCGCGCTGCTGAACGTGCTCACCACGGTCGCCAGCCCGAACCTGAGCCCCGACCTCCACCACCGCATGATCTCCGGGAGCACGTCACGCATGGGCGAGCCTTTCGCTGAGTTCCTCGTAGGCGGCCAGGCTGTGCCCGGCCACCAGGTCGTCCAGATACGGCAGGGCGGCCCGCATCCCCCCGGTCAGCGGCTGGTAGTCCTCATACCCCTTGTGTGGATTGACCCAGATGAGCCGGTACGCCTGCCGGGCCAGCCTGGCGAGCTGGGCGCCCAGCAGCGCCGGGTCACCCCGTTCCCAGCCGTCGGAGGCGATGACCACGATCGCCCCCCGGGCGCTGTGACGGGTCAGGTACTCCTTGAATTCCTCTCCGAGCCTGGTCCCCCCGCTCCAGTCGGGGATGGCCGCGGACACCTCGTTCAGCGCGGTGCCGGGGTCGCGGTGGCGCAGCCCGGCGGTGACCTCGGTGAGCCGGGTGCCGACGGAGTAGACCCTCGTGGCCCGCGGCTCGCTCCTGACCAGCGCGTGGGCGAAGCGCAGCAGGGTCTCGGCATAGGGGGCCATCGACCCGCTGACGTCCACGAACAGCACCGCCTGCCGGGGCCTGGTCGTGTGCCGCCGGTGCCGGAGCCGGGCCACCTCGCCGGTCCGCAGCGCCTCGCGCACGGTGCGCCGCCGATCCAGCCCGCCCCGGTGGGCCCGCTCGAAACGGCGTGAGCGGCGCGCGGCCCGGCCGCCGCTGAGCAGCGCCAGCATGCGGTGCACCTCGGCCCGTTCCGCCTCGGTGAGCCGGGCCACGTCCCGGTGGCGCAGCACCTCGGCGCGGCCGGCCGTGGCCGGGGCCGCGTCGTTCTCGCCCTCGCCCGTCTCGCCGCCGTCGCCCGCCGCCAGGTGCCTGGTGACGCCGGTCGTCCCGGTACGGGCCGCCGCCGCCCGCCGCCCGCCGAAGTACGCGGCGAAGCAGCGGTCGTAGCGGGGCAGGTCGTCGGGCGTGGCGCACAGGGTGAGCCGGCCGGCCCAGTAGACCTCCTCCCGGTCCTGGACGTCGAGGTGGCCGAGGGCCTGGAGCAGGCTCCGCGTCCGCTCGTGGTCGGCGTCCACCCCGGCCGCGCGCAACGTCCTGACGAAGCCCGTCACGGTCCGGACCAGCTCATCCATGGGACAGCAGCCCGTTGCCCAGGACGGTGGCGACGTCCTCGCGGTACTTCAGCGCGGCGCCCAGCGTGACGGCGGCCAGGTCGGGGTCGAGTTCCCTGGCCCCGAGCGTCAACAGCGCCTCGGTCCAGTCGAGCGTCTCGGCCACGCCCGGCGGCTTGACCAGGTCGGCCCGCCGCAGCCGCTCGGCCGCCCGCGCCACCTGCAGGGCCAGCTCCTCGGTGCAGCCGGGCAGGCGGCGCAGCAGGATCGCGACCTCGCGGTCGAAGCTCGGGTGCTCCAGCCAGTGGTAGAGGCAGCGCCGCTTGAGGGCGTCGTGCACCTCGCGGGTGCGGTTGGAGGTCACCACGACCACCGGGGGCGTGGCGGCCCTGATCGTGCCCAGCTCGGGGACGGAGACGGTGAAGTCGGAGAGCACTTCGAGCAGGAACGCCTCGAACTCGTCGTCGGCCCGGTCGATCTCGTCCACCAGCAGCACGCTCGGCTGGGTCTCCACGGCCTTCAGCAGGGGGCGGGCGATCAGGAAACGCCGGTCGTAGATCTCCCCCTCCAGCCTGGCGGCGTCGGCGATCCCGGCGGCCTCGGCGGCCTTGAGGTGGAGGAGCTGGCGGGCGAAGTCCCAGTCGTACAGGGCCTGGGACGCGTCGAGGCCCTCGTAGCACTGCAGCCGGATGAGCGGGGCCTTCAGCAGCTTTCCCAGGGTCTTGGCCAGCTCGGTCTTGCCGACGCCCGCCTCCCCTTCGAGGAACAGCGGCCGTCCCATCCTCAGCGCCAGGAAGGCGGCCGTGGCCAGCCCCCGGTCGGCCAGGTAGTCGTGCCGGTCGAGCAGCTCGATGAGCTTGTCCGGCGACTCGATGTCCATTGCCCTGATTGTCCGCCGCAGCACGCCTTCAGGCTACGTCGCCACCCCGGTCCGGCGATATCGGCTCGCCCCCGTCATCGGGTTTCAGTCGCCGGACTCGGACGCCTCGCCGCGTTCGCGGATCAGCGCGGCCAGCTCGGCCGTGGCCCGGCGGGCGCGGGCCTTCTCCGAGCCCTGGATGCCCATGGCGCCGATCGTCCGGCCGTCGGAGAAGTCGATCTTCGGCCACGGGTCGCCCACCAGCAGGGTCACGTCGATGACCTCGGGCCAGGTGTAGCGGTGGACGCGCAGGGCGTTGACGACGGTCAGGCCCTTCTCGTCGGCCTCCACCCGGACCCGGCCCAGCAGGTGGAGGACGTACGCCACCGCCAGGCCGAAGCCCACGATCGCCACCCGGTCGGGCAGCTTGAACGGGTCGGCGATGAAGATCGCCATGAGGACCGCCCCGGCCACGACCACCACGGCGAAGGCGTAGGGCACGATCCGGCCCCGGCTGGGACGCCAGGTCACGGGCAGGGGCGGCGGAGTCACGGGCTCGGGCACGAGGGAAACCTACCGCAGCTCAGTGGAGGTCCCTCAGGAGGAGGGCGGTCTCCAGGGCGGCCATGGCCGACTCGTACCCCTTGTCCTCCTTGCTGCCGGGCAGTCCGGAACGGTCGAGCGCCTGGTCCATCGTCTCGCAGGTGAGCACGCCGTTGCCGACGGGCGTCTCCTCGTCGAGCGAGACGCGGGTCAGCCCGCTGGTGACCGAGTCGCAGACGTAGTCGAAATGGGCGGTCTCGCCCTTGATGACCGCGCCGAGGGCGACCACCGCGTCACAGCGCCGGGCCAGGGCCTGCGCCACGACGGGGATCTCCAGCGAGCCGGGCACGCGCACCACGGTCGCGGTGGCGCCGCTGTCGTCGCACGCCTGCACGGCCCGCGCCACGAGCTGGTCGGTGATCCTGGCGTGCCAGCTCGCCGCCACCACGCCCACGACCAGGCCGGCCGCGTCCACCACGGCCACGCCGGGACGGCCCTCGCCGCTCATGATGCCTCCGAGATGTCGTGCGGGATGTCGTGCGGGATGTCCTGCGGGATGTCCTGCGGGATGTCCTGCCGGGCGCCCGCGGAGATGTCGTGGCCGAGCCGGTCGCGCTTGGCCGCCAGGTAGCGCTCGTTGTGCGGGTTCAGGGCCACGGGCATGGGCTCGCGGCCGAGCACCTTGATGCCGTAGCCGTCCATGCCCTTGAGCTTGGCCGGGTTGTTGGTGAGCAGCCGCACCGAGCGCACGCCGAGGTCGGCGAGGATCTGGCCGGCGTTGGAGAACTCGCGGGCGTCCACCGGCAGCCCCAGCTCGACGTTGGCGTCGACGGTGTCGCTGCCGTTGTCCTGGAGGCTGTAGGCCTTGAGCTTGGCCAGCAGGCCGATGCCCCGGCCCTCGTGGCCGCGCAGGTAGACGACGACGCCGCGGCCCTCCTGCGCGATGGCGCCCATGGCGTGGTCGAGCTGCACGCCGCAGTCGCAGCGCAGCGAGCCGAACACGTCGCCGGTCAGGCATTCGGAGTGGGCCCTGACCAGGATGTTCTCGCCGCCGCCGAGCTCGCCGTAGACGAGCGCGACGTGCTCGCCGCCGTCGAGGGCGCTGGCGTAGCCGTAGGCCCGCCACATGCCGTACGCGTTGGGCAGGCGGGTCTCGGCGACCCTGGTGACCATGCTCTCGGCGCGGCGGCGGTGGTCGACGAGTTGCTCGATGGAGACCAGCGCCAGGTCGTGCTCGTCGGCGAAGCGGCGCAACTGCGGCAGCCTGGCCATGGTGCCGTCGTCGTTGACCACCTCGGCCAGCGCCCCGGCCGGCGACAGCCCGGCGAGCCTGGCCAGGTCGACGGCCGCCTCGGTGTGGCCGCGCCGGGCCAGCACGCCGCCCTCGCGGTAGCGCAGCGGGAAGACGTGGCCGGGCCGGACCAGCTCGTTGGGCTCGGTGGCCGAGTCGGCCAGGGTGCGGATGGTCCTGGCCCGGTCGGCGGCGGAGATGCCGGTGGTGACGCCGTCGCGGGCGTCCACGGTGACCGTGTACGCGGTGCGCAGGCGTTCGCGGTTCTGGGACACCATGAGCGGCAGCCCGAGCCGGTCGAGCTCCTTGCCGTCCATGGCCACGCAGATCATGCCGCTGGTGTGCCGGATCAGGAACGTGCACAGCTCCGGCGTGGCCTTCTGGGCGGCGAAGATCAGGTCGCCCTCGTTCTCGCGGTTCTCGTCGTCCACGACCACGACGGGACGGCCGACGCGGATGTCCTCGATGGCGCGCTCGATCGGGTCGAGCTTGATCTCGTTCATGTCGTCGTTCATGCCGCTGCCACCAGTTCAGGACGGGCGGCGCGGTACTCGCGCAGCCACTTGGCGAAGCCCGTGAGGACCATGACGAAGAACACGCCGTAGACGGCGCCGGACACGTAGAGGCCGGACTTGAAGGTCACCGGCACGCCCACCAGGTCCACCAGCACCCACACGATCCAGAAGTCGACCAGCGCCCGGCCCTGCGCCCAGGTGGCGACCGCGCCGGCGACGAAGATGTAGGCGTCGGAGGCCACGACGGCCAGCGACGCCCCCGGGTACCACGACAGGTCGAACGTCTTGAACAGGGCCGTCACGGCCACGGTGCCCACCACGAGCGCCGCCAGCATCCGCCACCGCTCGCCGCCCGTGGCGGGCCGCACGGCCAGGGCGTGCTCCTGGGTGCCCTGCCGCCACTTCCACCACCCGTAGACGGCCAGCACGGCGAACAGGGCCTGCTTGAGCGCGTTGCCGGTGACGTGCGCGCTGATCGAGGCGAGGAACAACAGCACCGAGCCGGTGAACTGCACGGGCCAGGTCCACATGGACTTGCGCATCGCGAACGCCACCGTGGCCAGGGCGAACACGTTACCGGTCAGGTCCGTCCACTTCACCGGCCGACCGAAGATGTCAATCGATGCGTCCACCCAGCTCATCGGGTGCCCACCAGCCTCTCCACATACTTGGCGATCACATCGACCTCGATGTTCACCACGTCGCCCACCTGGCGGTCGCCCATGGTGGTCAGCTTCAGCGTGGTCGGGATGAGACTCACGCCGAAGCTTTCGTCGTCAACCGTCGTGACGGTCAGGCTGATTCCGTCGATGGCGATCGAGCCCTTCTCGGCCACGTACCGGCTGAGCGGGCCGGGGAGGGAGAAGCGCAGGTCGTCCCAGTTCTCGCCGGGGGCGCGGGACAGCAGGCGGGCGGTGCCGTCCACGTGGCCCTGGACGATGTGACCGCCGAGGCGCTGGTCGGCGCGTACGGACCGTTCGAGGTTGACCGCCGAGCCCGCGGTGAGGCCGCCGAGCGAGCTGCGGTCGAGCGACTCCCTGATGACGTCGACGGTGAACACGTCGTCCTTGACCTCGACGACCGTCAGGCAGACGCCGTTGACGGCGATCGAGTCCCCATGGGCGGCGTCGGAGGTGACGAGAGGGCCGCGTACGGACAGCAGGGCGCCGCCGCCCGCCGGCTCGATGGCGACGACTTCGCCCTTCTCCTCGATGATTCCGGTGAACATCACTTCTCCCTGCCTTGATGCGGAGCGGGCCGCGCGGTCAGCCGCAGATCCGGCCCGATGGGGGAAAACTCGTCGAAGGTGAGGCGGTGGGCGCCGCTGATCGTGGCGACGCCGGCCGGGCCGAGCGCGGCCCTGCCCTCGCCGAGGAGGGCGGGGGCGAGGTAGGCGATCACGCGGTCGATGAGGCCCTGCCGCAGGAACGCGCCGGCGAGGGTGGGGCCGCCCTCCAGGAACACGCTGACCACCTCGCGGGCGGCCAGCTCGCGCAGGAGGGCGTGCAGGTCGAGGCCGCCTCCGGGCTCGTGGCGGGGCAGGCGCAGCAGGCCGGCCTCGAGCCCGGTGCCGGCGTCGTCGGCGACGGCCACCAGCGTGGGGGCCTCGTCGTCGAGGACGCGGGCCGCGGGCGGAGTGCGGCCCTCGGTGTCCACGACGACCCGCAGGGGCGGCCGGGCACCCAGGGGCCGGTCGGCCAGCGGGGGGCTCCCGGCCAGCAGCGTGCCCGCGTCGCCCGTCCCGGCGCTCCCGGCCGGTTCGGGGAGGCGGACGGTGAGATGGGGGTCGTCTGCGAGCACGGTGCCGATGCCGGCCACGATGGCGTCGGAGGCGGCGCGCAGCCGGTGGACGTCGGCCCGCGCCTGCGGCGAGGTGATCCACTGGCTGGTGCCGTCGGCGGCGGCCGACCTGCCGTCGAGGGTGGCGGCGAACTTCCAGGTCACGTGGGGCCTGCCGAGCCGGGCGTAGGTGAGCCATTCCTCGTTGACCCGCTCGGCCGCCTCGGTCAGCACGCCCTGCGTCACGCTCACCCCGGCGTCCCGCAGCCTGGCCGCGCCGCCGGCGGCCTTCGGGTTGGGGTCGGCCACGGCGACGACCACGCGGGCCACGCCCGCGGCCAGCAACGCCCGGCTGCACGGCCCGGTGCGGCCGGTGTGGTCGCAGGGCTCCAGCGTCACGTACGCCGTGCCGCCGCGTGCCCGCTCCCCCGCCTGGGCCAGCGCCACGACCTCGGCGTGCGGCCCGCCCGCGTACGCGTGGAAGCCCTCGCCCGCGACCTGCCCGGCGGCCGAGAGAACGACGCAGCCGACGACGGGGTTGGGGCTGGTGCCGCCGTGTCCGCGCGCGGCCAGCTCGACGGCGCGCGCCATGTGCGCGGCGTCGGCGGCTGAGATGTCCACCCGGGTCTCCTACTCGCCAGTAGCTTCAAGCCACGGCGGGCCCCGGGGGTTTTCGGGTGCCGGCACGGCACCACATCAGGAGCCCGGCTGGGACGCCGGACACCTCGCGCGCTTCCTCCCATCCGGACTTTAACCGTCGGTCCCGGAATTTCACCGGGTCAACCGGCCGATGGCATCGGCCGGGTCGCGGACTGTAACCGCCGGTTCGGACTTTCACCGACCCCGGAGCACGCTAGCTCTCTTCTTGCACCAGTTTGCCATGCCGATTACGGAAAGCGCGACCGCCCCCGTGCTATTTGAACAAGCGCTCGCTCAAGCGGCCATCAGCTTGCGTGCCCGGCGGGCCGAGGGCGCGTAGCGGACCTGCGCGGGGACCAGGCCGATGCCGGTGTGCAGGGCGCGCAGCGTGGCCGAGGCCCACAGGTCGCCGACGGGCGTGGCGGGCAGGCCGTACAGGCGGCGGGCCCAGCGCGGCAGCGTGGCCAGGGCCAGCACGGTGAGGGCGGGCACCGCGGGCCGCAGCGCGGACAGCGCGCCGGGCAGCGGGGTGTGCAGCGACAGCCGCAGCGGGTGGGCGGCCTCCGGCACGAGCCGCAGCTCGGGACGCCGGGCGGCGATGTAGTCGCGCAGCTCGGCCACCGAGCCCGGCACGTCGTCCCCGCTCAGGCCCACGACCTCGGCGGCGCACCGCCACTCGGCGACGAACCTGTCGGCGTCGGCGTCGGACAGCCGCACGCCGGCGCGGCGGGCGACCGTCAGGTAGGAGTCGACCTCGCCGACGTGCACCCAGCGCAGCGCCTCGGGGTCGTCGAGGTGGTAGGTCTCGCCGGTGTCGGGATCGCGGGCGGTCAGCGTGGCGTGGATCCTGCGCACCCGGCGGCCGGCCCGCTCCACCTCCGCGCGCGTGCCGTACGTGCGCACCCGGACGAACTCGCTGGTCCGCAGGAAGCGCGCCCACGCCTCCGCCGGGTCGAGCAGCGCCGAGTTCTGCAGCACGCCGCGCATCGCCCTGGGGTGCAGCCCCTGCACCAGCAGCGCGCGGAAGCCGCCGACGAGCTGGATCGGCTCCCCCATCACCCGCCAGGTCACCGACTCGGGGCCGAAGATCCCATAGTCGTCGTCCATAAGTGAACAGTTACCCAGTCGGGCGACAAACCATGCCAAAAACCCCCGGCCGGGAACCGGCCGGGGGTTTTTGTCGAGGCTACGGAGATCAGCCGGTGAAGCCGATCGCCGTGTAGTCACGGGCCTGGTAGCCGAAGGCGCCGTAGTTGGCCAGCGTCTTCTTGGTCGCCTGGATGTCAGGACGCTGGTACAGCGGGATGGTGTGCACCTGGTCCCAGATCAGCTTGTCGGCGGCGTTGGCCAGCGCGTAGGCCTTGGTCGGGTCCATCTCGCTGACCGCGGCGTCGATCGCGGCGTCCAGCGCCGGGTCGCTGCCCTTGGGGAAGTTGGACTCGGAGCCCGACTTGTAGATCTGCGGCAGGCCACCGAGGGGCAGCGGCGTGCCGATCCAGGAGAACGGCACCAGGTCGAAGTCGCCCTTGATGATGAAGTCGGTGAAGAACTTGTCATCGGGGACCGGGCGGATCGTCAGCTTGATCCCGGCCTCCTTGAGCATGGCCTGGGTCAGCTCACCCTCGGTCTTGGCGTACGGCAGGCCCGCCGGGACGACGAAGTTCAGCGAGAACTCCTTGCCGTCCTTCTTGCGGACGTCGCCCTCCTGCTTCCAGCCGGCCGCGTCGAGCAGTTCCTTGGCCTTGGCCAGGTTGTACTTGCCCAGGTCGCCGGAGTTGTCGACGTACGCCTTGTGGTTGTTCATGAAGACGTGGTTGCCCAGCGTCTGCAGCGGCCAGTCCATGTCCTTGAGGTCGGACTGCGTGATCACGTCACGGTTGATCGCGTACTGCACGGCCTGGCGGACCGACTTGTCCTTCAGGAACGCGCTCTGGTTGTTGACGGTGATGTGCCGCCAGTTCGGGCTGAGCGCCTTGCGGACGTCGACGTTCGGGACCTCCTTGGCCCGCTTGAGGTCGGCCGGGCTGCCCGGCGGGATCTCCACCGCGTCGAGCTCACCGTTGGCGAAGGCGTTGACCTGCGCGGCGGGGGTCTCGATGGTCCGGTAGATGACCTTGTCGAGCTTGGCCTTCCTGCCCCACCACTTGTCGTCGCGCACCACGGTGAGGGTCTTGGTGCCCTCGTTGATGCTCTCGACCTTGAAGGGCCCGGCGGTGACCGGGATCTTCTGCAGGTAGTCCTTCTCGTACTTCTCCGGGGTCTCCATGTGGGAGGCCGGGTAGAGGTGCGGCGAACGGGAGAACTGGCCCTGCCACTCGGGGTAGTTCTTGCCGTACGTCACGATGGCGACCTTGTCGGTGTCACCCTTCGTGACCGAGTCGATGCGGTCCCAGCCGTCGGTGGAGGCCGGCTTGAACTTCTTGTCCTTGCCGCTGTTGGCCTTCCACGCCGCCTCGAGGTCCTTCCAGGTGATCGGCGTGCCGTCCGACCACTGGGCCTTGTCGTTCAGCGTGTAGGTGACGACCTGCTTGCCCGACGACAGGTCCATCTTGACGTCGGTGAGGTAGTCGGGGTTGGCCTTGAAGTTGGCCTCGGAGTCGGCGATCATCAGCTGCGGCATCAGCGAGTCGAGCATGTCCGCCGTGTCGCGCTGGTTGCCGTCGACGTGGTTGCCGTTCCACTGGCTCGGCCACTGGCCGACCGAGAGGGTGAGCGTGCCGCCGTCCTTGACCTGCTCGTACGCGACGGGGTTGATCGCGATGCCAGGGGTCTGCGACATCTGCTGCTGAGCCTGCTGCGACTGCTCGGCGCTCGGCTTCTTGGCCTCGCCGCCACCACCGCCACAAGCCGCCACGGCCATGGCGAGGACGGCGATTCCCGCCGCCGCCCGGTAACGAACCTTCACTTTTCCTCCTGATCGTCCGAGGCCGTGATGACCTCGACTTCCTCCGCGTAGTGGCAGGCGGCGCCGTGATCGACGGCGTTCGCGAGCCGGGCAACCGAGGGCTCTTCATCCACACAGCGCCGGCGTTCGGCCTCGGTGAGCAGGGCGAACTTGGGGCAGCGGGTGCGGAACCGGCAACCCGATGGCGGGTTGGCCGGGCTGGGCAGGTCGCCTTCGAGCAGGATCCGCTTGCGCGTGCGCTCCATCTCGGGGTCGGGCAGCGGGATCGCTGACAGCAGCGCCTGCGTGTAGGGGTGGGCGGGGCGGTCGTAGACCTCCTTGACCGTGCCGATCTCGGCGATCCTGCCGAGGTACATGACCGCGACGCGGTCGGCCAGATGCCGGACCACGGCCAGGTCGTGCGCCACGAACAGGTACGACAACCCCAGGGTGTTCTTCAGCTCGTCCAGCAGGTTGATGACACCGGCCTGGATGGACACGTCGAGGGCCGAGACCGGCTCGTCCAGGACGAGAAGCTTGGGCTCCAGGGCCAGCGCGCGGGCGATGCCGATGCGCTGGCGCTGGCCGCCGGAGAAGCTCTGCGGGTAGCGCTCGGCGTACTCCGGCGCCAGGCCCACCAGTTCGAGCAGCTCGGCGACCCGCTGCTTGACGTTCTTGCGCCCGTGGGCGCGCAGCGGCTCGGCGATGATGTCGCCGACCGGCATGCGCGGGTCGAGCGCCGCCATCGGGTCCTGGAAGACGATCTGCAGGTCGCCCCTGAGCGCCTTGCGCCCGGACGGGCCGAGCTTGGCGCTGTCCTGGCCGAGCACGACGATCCGGCCGCGCTGCGGCGGGGCGAGCTGCATGATCTGCTGCAGGGTCGTGGTCTTGCCGCAGCCCGACTCGCCGACCAGGGCCAGCGTCTCGCCCTCGGCGATGTCGAAGCTGATGCCGTCCACGGCGTGCACGGTGCCGACGCGGCGCTTGAAGACCGCGCCCTTCATCAGCGGGTAGTGCCGGATGAGGTCGTCGAGCTCCAGCACGGTCGCGCGCTGCTCGCGCGGCACGCGGACCACCTCGCTGACCGGGATGACCGGGACCGGGAACACGTCCGTGCCGGTCAGGCCCTTGTACTCGATCTCGCGGGAGCGGATGCAGGCCACGTGCCTGCCGCCGCCGACGTCGGTGAGCGGCGGCTCCTCGTCATCGCAGGAGTCGATCTTCATCGGGCAGCGCGGCGCGAACGGGCAGCCCGGCGGCAGCGCCGCCGGGGAGGGCGGGTTGCCCTCGATCGGCACCAGCGGCCCCTCCTCGCCGTCGATCCTGGGGATCGAGGCGAGCAGCCCCATCGTGTACGGCATCCGCGGCCGGTAGTAGATGTCGTCGACGTGGCCCTGCTCGACCGGCTTGCCGGCGTACATGACCAGCACCCGGTCGGCCATGCCCGCGACCACGCCCAGGTCGTGCGTGATCATGACGATGCCGGCGCCCGTCTCGCGCTGGGCGGTCTTGAGCACCTCCAGCACCTGGGCCTGGATGGTCACGTCGAGCGCGGTGGTCGGCTCGTCGCAGATCAGCAGGTCGGGGTCGTTGGCGATGGCCATGGCGATCATCGCGCGCTGCCGCATGCCGCCGGAGAACTCGTGCGGGAACGCCTTGGCGCGTACGTCCGGGTGCGGGATGCCGACCAGGTCGAGCAGTTCGACGGCGCGCTTGGCGGCCTTGTCCTTGCCCAGCTTCTGGTGGACGCGCAGCGCCTCGGAGATCTGGTCGCCGATCGTGTAGACGGGCGTGAAGGCCGACAGCGGATCCTGGAAGATCATGCTCATCGACTTGCCGCGGACCTTGACCAGGTCGTCTTCCTTCATCCCGATCAGCTCCTGGCCGTGGAGCTTGACCGAGCCGCTGATCTGGGCGTTGCGCGGGAGCAGGCCCATGATCGCCAGGGACGTCACGGACTTGCCCGAACCGGACTCGCCCACGATGCCCAGGACCTCGCCGCGGCCGACCTCATAGCTGACCCCGCGGACGGCCTCGATGCCGCCGGGGAAGGTCACGGTGAGGTCTTGTACCTCCAGGATGCTCATGAGTTGCTCCCCGGGTCGAGTGCGTCGCGCAGGCCGTCTCCGATGAGGTTGATGCTCAGCACCAGCAGCACCAGGAGCCCGGCAGGGAAGGCGAACAGCCAGGGATAGCCGGTGGCGTTGCGGGAGCCTTCGGCGATCAGCGTGCCGAGCGAGACGTCGGGAGGCTGGATGCCGAAGCCGAAGAAGGACAGCGCGGCCTCGCCGATGACCGCGCCACTGACGTTGAGCGTGGCGTCGATGATCAGCAAGGAGGACAGGTTCGGCACGATGTGCCGGAAAATGATCTTCCAGCGGGGGATGCCCATGTAGACGGCCGCCTGCACGTACTCGCGCTCACGGAGCGAGAGCGTCATGCTGCGCACCACCCTGGAGGTGATCATCCAGGCGAACGCCGCCAGCAGGACCACGAACCAGAGCCAGGAGGCGCCGCGCAGGCGCGGCGAGGCGATCGCGATGATCAGGAAGCTGGGCAGGACGAGGAGCAGGTCCACGCCCCACATGAGGACGCGGTCCACCCAGCCGCCGAAGTACCCGGCGAAGGCGCCGACCATGGCGGCCAGGCCGGTCGAGATGAGCGCCACGAGCAGGCCGATGATGATCGACTTCTGCATGCCGCGCAGGGTGACGGCGTACATGTCCTGGCCGATCGTGGTGGTGCCCCACCAGTGGTCGGACGACGGCGCCGACAGGAAGGACAGGAAGTCCTTGTCCGTCCAGTCGTAGGCGCCGAAGTAGGGGCCGATGTAGGCCAGCGCCACCAGCAGCAGGAGGGCGATGAAGCCGTAGCGGGCCTGCCGGTTGCGCAGCATCCGCCCGAGAACAACCTTGGAACGCACTTAGCTCACCCGCACTCGTGGGTCGAGGGCCGCCACCAGCAGGTCCGACAGGAAGCCGGCGAACAGGACGCAGACGGAGGCGAACATGCTGACCGCGGCGACCGAGTTCACGTCGTTCTGGTTGATCGAGTCGACCAGCCAGGCGCCCATGCCGTTCCAGGCGAAGATCTTCTCGGTGAAGGTGGCGCCGGTGAGCATCGTGCCGAAGGCGAAGGCGAAGTACGTGGCCGCGGGGATCAGCGCGGTGCGCAGCGCGTGCTTGATCAGGGCCGTCCTGCGCCGCAGGCCCTTGGCCATCGCCGTGCGGACGAAGTCCTGGCCGAGCACGTCGAGCATCATGTTGCGCTGGATGCGGCTGTAGAAGGCGATCGAGCCGAGGCTGAGCGAGATGGTCGGCAGGATCAGGTGGTTCAGCCGGTTGGTGAACTGGTCCCAGCCGGACAGCTTGGGGTTGTACTCGCCGGTGAACTCGATCAGCGTGAAGCCGAGCCCGCGGTTGAGGTTGTAGGCGCTGATCGCCAGCAGCGTGGCCAGCACGAACACCGGAATCGCCATGATCACGAACGAGCCGACGCCGATCACTCGGTCGGTTATCCGGTATTGCTTGATCGCCGACAGTGCGCCGAGCGCGACTCCGAAGACGAACCCGAGGATCGTGCCGACCAGCAGCAGCCGGAGGCTGACGGAGATCCTTCGGCCCATCTCGTCGTTGACCGAACCGCCGTTCCAGGTCTTGCCGAAGTCACCCGTGACCACGCCCTTGGCCCAGGTCGCGTAGCGCTCCAGGACGGGCGTCTTGTCGTTGAGGTTGTAGCTGTCGAGGGTGGCGTCGATGACTTCCTCGGCGACGGGAGGCTGGCGGCCTTCATACGCGCCGCGGGGGTTCATGGTCGTCGCGGCGAGCATGTAAGCCAAGCTTGCCGCGATCGCGACCAGGATCAGATTGATCGCCAACCTGCGGAGCAGGTACTTGCCCATTACCCTCCGTTCGCACTGAACGAGGGCCCGGAAACCCCGGTAGGAGAAGACCCCCGCAATGGAAAAAGACCGTCTTACGCCGCGAAAACTCATGACGTGGAACGGCGATCAAAACGCAGGATATCTAGCCAAACATCACAGTCAGCAATAGTTCGACATAACGGTAAGGTCACTACGCCTGATGGTGGCTCGGTGATGATCAGGGGCTATCAGGGGGTTTGACCTGGGGAAATGCGGCTTACCAAGATCGGTAACCCGCGCTATCGGATCAGGCTATGTCACAGAATCCTGACAAAAAATAACCCAATCCCGAAGTGACGGACGTCATACTGATCAATAGGTTGGGGATTGAAATTTCGCGACGTTGCGGCTTTTGATCTCAGGCGGGTAACCGAAGTGGATCGGTTCGAGGGCAGGCTGCCGCCCGCCCCGGAGGCGTCCCCAGGACGATCACCCCACGCTCACGCTCCGCTCACCACCCGCGCCCCGCCGGACCGCCGGCCGCCCGGGAGCGTCATACACCGGGCCTTGCACCGCCGTCTCCACAGACGGGTACCGCGCCTCGGCCGGACGCCGCCTGCATGCCGCCGCACCGGGCCGCGCACTTCCCTGGTGCCGGCGCGCGCTCCACGAGGCGCGGAGGGGCCACGGGAGTGCGCGAGCACGCCCGTGGATGAGAGGGTGAGGTCAGCGGGCGGCGGCGGCGCGCAGGGAGTCGATGGCCGCCACCGGGTCGTCGGCCCCGTAGACGGCGCTGCCGGCCACGAACACGTCGGCGCCCGCCTCCGCACAGCGCTCGATCGTCTCGGCCGTCACGCCTCCGTCGACCTGGAGCCAGACCGACCCGCCGTGCCGCTCGATCATCGCCCGCGCCGCGCGCACCTTCGGCAGCACCATGTCGAGGAACCTCTGCCCCCCGAACCCCGGCTCCACCGTCATCAGCAGCATCATGTCGATCTCGCCGAACAGCCCCTCGAACGGCTCCACGGCCGTGGCCGGGTTGAGCGCGAGGCCCGCCCTGGCGCCGAGCGACCGGATCTCACGCAACGTCCGCACCGGCGCCTTGGACGCCTCCGCGTGGATGGTCACGCTGCCCGCCCCGGCCTCGGCGTACTGGGGGGCCCAGCGGTCGGGGTCGGCGATCATGAGATGGCAGTCGAGGGGCGTCTGCGTGGCTTTGCGGAGGGATTCCACCACGGGCAGCCCCAGGGTGAGATTGGGCACGAAGTGGTAGTCCATGACATCCACGTGCAGCCAGTCGGCGTTCGGCACTGCGGCGGCCTCGTCGGCCAGCCGCGCGAAGTCGGCGGCGAGGATGCTGGGCGAGATCTGTACGGCCATGATGCGCCAGTCTATTGAACCGCCCGATCCCCCCGGACGCCCCCTCCCACCACGCAATCAGCCGGGGGGAGGAGCCCGGACGCCCTCTCCCCCCACGCAGGCGGCCAGTGGTCAGGGGCGTTTGCGGAGGAGGGCGAGGAACATGGCGTCCGTGCCGTGGCGGTGCGGCCAGAACTGCGCGTGCGGGCCGTCGCCGAGCCCGTCGGCCTCCGGCAGGTAGTCACGCGCGTCGAGCTGCTCCACGTCGTCCCTGCGCCTCATGACGTCGCCGACCACGACGCGCGTCTCGGCCAGGTGCGGCGAGCACGTCACGTACGCCACCACGCCACCCGGGCGCACGGCGTCGAGGGCCGTGCCGAGCAGCCGCCGCTGCAACGCGCCCAGCTCGGCGATGCTTGCGGGGTCGCGCCGCCACCGGGCCTCCGGACGCCGCCGCAGCGCGCCCAGCCCCGTGCAGGGTGCGTCGAGCATCACCCGGTCGAACACCCCGGGCCGCCAGGCGGGTTCGGTGCCGTCGGCGGTGACCACCGAGGCGTTCCTGGTGGTCTGCCAGACCAGCCGCGCCCGGTGGTACTGCACGTCGGCGGCCAGCACCCGGGCCCCGCCCGGGAACGCCACCCCGCCGCCCGCCGCCGGGCCGTCGCCCGCGCGGCGCTCGCCGTCGAGGCCCGCCAGGTCGCCGTACGTGGCGACGGCGTCGAGCAGGCCCGCCTTGCCGCCCGGCCCGGCGCACATGTCGAGCCAGAGCTCGTCCTCGCCCTCCAGCGGCACCCGGGTCAGGGCGAGCGCCACGAGCTGGCTGGCTTCGTCCTGGACGGCCGCGCGCGTCTCGGCCACGGCCTCGATCTGCCCGGGATCGCCCTCGCGCAGGTAGGCCGCGTACGGCGAGTAGCGGCCGGGATCGGCGCCGGCCTCGGCCAGCTCCTCCACCGAGCTGCGCCCCGGCCGCGCGACCAGGGTCACCAGCGGGCGGACGTTGTCGGCGTCGAGCAGGTCGGCCAGCTCGCCGCCGCCGCCCAGCGCGTCGCGGAAGGCGGAGACGATCCAGCGGGGATGGCCGTAGGCGACGGCCAGGTGGCCCACGGGATCCTGGTCGGCGTCGGGCGCGACGATGGGGATCCAGTCCTCCAGCTCGCGCGAGCTGATCTTGCGCAGCACCGCGTTGACGAACTTGGCCGCGCCCTGGCCGACGCGCAGGCGTACGAGATCGACGGTGGTGCCGACGGCGGCGTGCGGCGGGACGCGCATGCGCAGGAGCTGGTGGGCTCCCAGCCGCAGGGCGTCGCGCACGGCCGGGTCGGGCGCCCGGTCGCTGCACATCTCGATGATCGCGTCGTAGGTGCCGAGGCCGCGCAGCGTGCCGTAGGCCAGCTCGGTGGCCAGCGCCGCGTCGCGCCCGCGGATGTCGCGCTCGCGCAGCAGGCGCGGCAGGAGCAGGTTGGCGTAGGCGTCGCGCTCGTCGACGGCCCGCAGGAGGTCGAAGGCGGCGTTGCGGGCGTGGTCACGGGCGGGGCGGCGGGGACGGCTCGCTCCGCGGGGCTTGGTGCCCGTGGGGCCGCCCCGGTCACGCGAGGACATCGTCACCCGCAAGCCGGACGCCGCGCGCCCACTCGACCGCGTCCATCGCCCGCTTGCCCTGCGGCTGCACCTCGCCCAGCTCGACGGGGTCGGTGGCGGTGCCGACGAGCACGAGGCTCTTCGTGGCCAGGATCCGGCCGGGCGCGAGCCGGTCGGCCTGGACGGCGACCTTGGCCGGGCCGAGCTTCACCCGCTGGCCCCTGAACTCGCTCCACGCCCCCGGGCCGGGGGTGCAGGCGCGGATCAGCCGGTCGACCCGCATGGCGGGCTTGGACCAGTCGACCCGCGCGTCGGCGACGTTGATCTTGGGCGCGACGGTCACGCCGTCGAGCGGCTGGGGACGGGCCTCCAGCGCGCCGTCCTCGACGCCGTCGAGCGTGGCGGCCAGCAGGCCGGCGCCGGAGACCGACAGGCGTTCGAGGAGGGAGCCGCTGGTGTCGTGGGTCAGGATCTCCTCGGTGACGACCCCGTAGACCGGGCCGGCGTCGAGCTCCTTGACGATCTGGAACGTCGTCGCGCCGGTGATCTCGTCGCCGTGCAGCACCGCGTGCTGGACGGGCGCCGCGCCGCGCCAGGCGGGCAGGACCGAGAAGTGCAGGTTGATCCAGCCGTGCCGGGGCACGTCGAGCGCCGACTGCGGCAGCAGCGCGCCGTAGGCCACCACCGGGCAGCAGTCGGGCTCCAGCGCGCGCAGCGTGTCGAGGAAGGCCGGGTCGCCGACCTTGGCCGGGCGCAGCACCTCGATGCCGGCCTCCTCCGCGAGCTCGGCCACCGGCGAGGGGTGGACCTTGCGCCCCCGCCCGGACTGGGCGTCGGGACGGGTGATGACGGCCACGACCTCGTGCCGCGGTGAGTCGATCAGCATGCGCAGCGACGGCAGCGCCGTCTCGGGTGTGCCCGCGAAGACCAGCCGCATCGTCAGAGCGCCCTTCCGCCGGTGGCGTGCGGCGACATCCTGATCACGGGGGCGGACAGGCCGCTCCACTCGGCCTCGCGGATCGCCTTCATGGCCAGCTTGCGCTGCTTGGGGTCCATGCGGTCGATGAACAGGATGCCGTCGAGGTGGTCGGTCTCGTGCTGGAAGCAGCGGGCCATCAGGTCGGTGCCCTCCAGCGTGACCGGCTCGCCGTGCATGTCGACGCCCTTGGCCACGGCCCGGACGGCGCGCGGCGTCGGGTAGGACAGGCCGGGGAAGGACAGGCAGCCCTCCTCGCCCTCCTCGTCGAGGTCGGCGGACAGGTCGAGGTCGGGGTTGATGAGGTGGCCGAGCCGGTCGTCGACGTAGTAGGTGAACACCCGCAGGCCGACGCCGATCTGCGGGGCCGCGAGGCCCGCGCCCGGGGCGTCCATCATCGTGTCGGTGAGGTCCTTGACCAGCTTGCGCAGCTCCTTGTCGAAGTCGACGACAGGGGCCGCCGGGGTGCGCAGCACCGGATCTCCGAACAGCCGGATCGACTGGATCGCCAAGGGGCTCACTCCTGTTCTCGAACGTGGATCAGCCCAGTTTACCGGCGGTGGGCCGACGGCCGGTCGTGCCGCAGGGAGCGGGCCTTCATCGCGGCCTTGCGCGCCGCCTTGGCCACCGCCCGGTCGTCGTGGGCGCCGGCGAGCATGTCGAGCACGGCCAGCGTGTCGGGATGGCCGACCGCGGGCATCTCGCCGACGAGTTTGATCAGGTCTTCGCCCGGCTCGGGCATGTCGAGGCGGCCCGCGGCCGGACCGGACAGGTGCATGAGCGCGGCGAGGTTGTCGACCGCGATCCAGGTGTGGTCCTCGGGGCTGAGCGGCGGGGCCTCCAGGTCGCGGATGTGCAGCCAGGAGGCGGCGTAGCGGCGCGTCAACGGGTGGTCGAGCGCCCGCCGCACGGGCTCCTCGGCCTCCGGGCCCAGCTCCTCCAGGATGGCGCCGACCGCGCCGCGCTGCCCGGCGGTGCCGGAGGCGGCGATCTCGATCAGCTCGCGCGCGGCCGCCTCGGGCGGCCGGCGCTCCAGCCAGCCCGCCACGGCGCTCTGCGTGGCCGTGCCCTTCACCAGCGCCTCGACCAGCTCGGCGGCCGACAGGTCGGCGAAGACCTGCACCTCGGCGGCGGTGGGCGCGTCGTGGCCCTCGCGCAGCAGGTCGCGCCGGACGGCCCAGACCCCGAGCGGGGTGAGCGCCGTGCGCCCGGCCTCGGTCTGCTCGACCAGCCCGCAGTACGCCAGCAGCGACACCGCCTCCAGCAGCTCGGCCGGCAGCGCGGCGGCCAGCCTGCGCATCTCGACCGGGCCCGGCGCGCAGGCGACCTCGTGCGACTGGAGGATGCCCCTGGCCAGATTGCCCACGGCCACGCCCGAGCGCACCGAGTAGATCGTGGCCAGCATCTCGGCCAGGTGGTCGTCGACCACGGCCGAGCCGGTCAGGCCGTCGTCGGCGCGGTCGAGGACGTCCATCACCACGCCGTCCCAGAACTCCAGCGTGGCCTCGACCGTGAGCTGCATCGACAGCGGGCCGCGCGAGGCCCGGCCGCCGAGGATGCGCAGCAGGCCGGTGTTGACCGCGACGATCCAGATCAGCCGCAGCCGGGATTCCTGGAGCCCCAGCTCTTCGACGGCGGCCCTGGCGTCGGACTCGCCGAGCATACCGTCGGCGCCCACCTCGCGGCTGCCCGTCCAGGCGGTCAGGCGGATGGCGTCGGCGACGAGCGGCACCGCGGGCACCGCGCGGGCCAGCTCGGCGTCGCTCGCCAGCAGGACGGGCGGGAAGGTCAGCGCCTCGTGCTCCACGGAGGTCTCCTCAGGTGGCCGTGAGGGCACGGCGGCCTGCTCATCGATCAGCTTGCGCAGCTCGGCGAGGTCGAAGACGTTGTTTGCCACCCAGGAAACTTACTGCACAGCAGTCACAAGGACGTACTCAACGGATGGCCCGGGAGCGCGCCTTGAACGCCGCCTTGCGCGCCGCCTTGGCCACCGTGTCGTCGGGGATGGAGCGTCCGAGCAGCTCCAGAACCTCGACCACGTCGGGGTGGTCGACCCGCCACATCTCCTCGATGAGGTGGGCCGGCGGACCGGACGCCGCCATGTTCTCGGCGAAGATCTCCGGATCCTCCCGCGCGGCCGGCATCGCCAGGGCGAGCATGTCGACGCTGACCCAGAGCAACTCGTCCTGGGTGAGCGGCGGCGCGCCCAGACCACGTGCGGCCAGCCAGTGTATGACGTGCGGGCGCAGCTCCTGGTCGTCGAGGTGGTCGCGGACCTGCGGCTCGGCCTCCGCGCCGAGCCGGTCGACGATGGTGACGGCGATTCCGCGGGCCACGGCGGGCGCGCCGGAGGCGGCGGTCAGCAGCTCGGCCGCGGCCTCGCCCGCCGCCCGGCCGGACAGCCAGCGCGAGATGTCCTGCTCGGCCAGCTCGGCGGGCAGCCCTTCGAGCAGCCCCTCGATCAGGCCGCGCGCGTCGGCCTCGCCCAGGTCGGGGGCGATGGGGGCGTCCATGCCGAGTGAGAGGTAGTGCTCGCGCAGCCCCCAGACCGCCAGGGGTGTCAGCTCGGCGGCCTCGCCGGTGAGGCGGACCATGCCCCACCCGGCCAGCCGGTCGAGCGCCCCGCCCACGTCGACGCCGCCCTCGCCCGAGACCTCCTCCAGGTAGTCGGCGACGACCTGGAGCGGCACCGGCGCCTGGAGGCGGTAGAGCATGTCGAACAGGTCGTAGAGCCCCTCGTCGAGCTCGGCGTGGCCGGTGATCTCGCCGCCGGTGTCGTCCTCCAGCAGGCGGGCCACGGTCCCGGCCCAGGCGCGCAGCGGCTCGCCGTCGGCCGGTGGCGGGCCGCCGGGCAGCTTCGGAACGGTCCGCAGCGCCTCGGCCAGCTCCTCCTCCGAGGCCAGCCGCACGGCGGGCAGCGGGGTGCAGCCCGGACAGTCGCAGGGCGCCTCGCCCAGGTCGGGCAGCTCCCCGGACGGGATCGGCACCGCCTGTTCGAGCGATTCGGGGCCGATCGAGCTGAACAGGCTCTTGGCCATGCCGAAGTTGGCCGTGTCGGCCAGGGCCTCGGACATGCGGGGGCCGATCTCGTCGAGCCGCGCCCGCATGCCGGCCACGGTGTCCGGACCGGCGTGCCCGGCGTCGCCGAGATAGTCGACCAGCGTACGGGCGGCCGCCACGGTCTCGGCCGCGCTCTCGGGCGGCGCGATCACCTTGCGCGGGTAGATGGACAGCAGCAGCTCGTCGAAGGTCTCCGGCGTGAAGTCGCGCAGTTCGTTGACGTTGAGATAGTCGCTGGCGTAGTCGCAGAGCAGGCGGACCTCGTCCGCGTCCACCTCGACTTCCCGCGCGCGCCCCCATGCGCGCAGGTCGTCGATGGCCTGGTTCACCCATTCGATCGACACAGGGGCACGCTAACGGCTGACCAACAGATGAGCGAATCGGGGAAACGGTCTAAATCAGGTCGAGTGGGTCGACACTCACCCTCACGACATCTGGCGTCTTACGCGCCGCACGCACCCCACTGGCCCCCTTGAGCGCGGCCGACAACGCCGCCCCGCCGCCGCGCCGTACCCGGATCATCGCCCGTTCCAGACCCGACTCGTCCACGGGGACGGGGCCGAGCACCTGGGCGTCCGGCGGGAGGCGTACCTCGTCGAGCATCTGCCGCACGGCGCTCGCCGAACCCGTCAGCGTCGCCATCCGCACCGCGGGCGGGAACCCCAGCTCGGCCCGGTCGCCCAGTTCGCGTTCGGCGTGCGTGATCGGGTCCCACCGCAGCAGCGCCTGAACGGAGGGCAGCCCGGCGTCCCCGAGCACCACCAACTCGGCGGACGGCCGCAGCAGCGCGGCTGCGTTCATCCACCGGCGCAGGGTCTCCTCCCCCGCCCGCAGGTCGGCCCGTCCCAGCAGCGCCCATCCGTCGAGCAGGACGGCCGCCGCGTAACCGCCCTCGGCCACGGGCTCGGCGCCGGGCGTGGCGACCACGAGGGCGCGGGCGGCGGGCACGCGGGCCAGCACGCCGTCCCGGCCCGAGGTGCGCACCGGCACCGACGGGAAGGCCCGGCCCAGCTCCTCCGCGGTGCGCCTGGCCCCGGTGACGACCGCCCGCAGGCGGGGGCTGCCGCAGGACGGGCACCGCCAGTCGGCGTCCACCCGGCCGCACCAGCGGCAGTAGGGAGCGGCGTGCCCGGCCCTGAGCGCGAGCGGCCCATGACACAGCGACTCCCCGCCGCCGTACGCGCCGGGCCCTTCCGGCATCCCGCCCATCCCGTCCGCGGCAGGCGGCAGCGCTCCGCCTCCTGTCCCGGGCGCCGTCGAGCCGCCCGGTACCTGAAAGGGCAGGCCCAACGGGACCGGCCCGGACGCCGTCACCAGCCCGGACGCCGTCACCGGCATGGCGAGCGGCTCCCCGGCGACCGGCGTTGGCCCGCCCTGCCCCTCGCCCCCGCCGCGCGCTCCCGCGTCACCGCGGACACCCGCCCCACTGCGTGCTCCCGCCTCGCTGCGGGTGTCCGCCTCGCCCCGGGCGGCCGTGGGCGCGCCGGCGGCGGTCAGTGGTGCGGCGAGGTGCGGGGCGATCCTGGTGGGCGGCAGGACGCAGCGCGCCGGGGCACGGCAATGGCGGCAGGCCAACGCCGGCAGGTAGCCGCGCCTGGGCACCTGCACCAGCACCGGCCCGCTCTCCAGCCCCTGGCGCAGCGCCCGCCAGGCCAGGCTGGGCAGCCTCGCCTGCCGGGCCGCCTGGTCCTTGGCCAGCTCGGCGTCCTCACCGGCGGGACGCACCCGCGGGGCCAGGCTCCTGATCACTGCGCGGGCGGCCACGATCGGCCTTGCCCAGCGCGTGGCGATGAGCTGGGTGGCCTCGGCCGTACGCGCGTAGCCGCCGATCAGCATGGCCGCGCCCGTCCGGTGGGCGCGCAGGCCGAGGACCTCCCGGGCGTGGGGGTAGGGGGCCAGGCGTTCGGCGTGCAGGTCGTCGCCGTCGTCCCAGATGGCCACCAGGCCGAGATCCGCCACGGGGGCGAACATGGCGGCCCGCGTGCCCACGACGGCGCGTACCTGGCCTCTGAGGACCTTCAGCCACCGCCTGTACCGCTCGGCGGGGCCGAGGTCGGCCGTGAGCGCCACGTGCCTGCCGGGGCCGAGCAGTCGCTCGAACTCGGCGTCCGCCAGCGCGACGTCCTTGCCGTCGGGTACGACGAGGACCGCTCCGCGTCCGCCGTCCAGCGTCGCGAGCACCGCCTCCGCCATGGCCCCCGTCCATCCCGTGGCCCCGGGCAGCGCCGACCACACGGCCCGGGGGGCACGACCGTGGCGCAGCGCGTCCAGGAACGAGGGCCCGGTCGGATAGGCGTCCCAGGCACTCCTCCGTCCCTCCTTCGCAAGCTCCGAGACGCCCCCCTGGCCCCCGACCGCGCCCGCCGAGGCCCCCGGCTGCCCGCTTCGAGTCGGCGTGACGGCGCCGGCGTTGGCGGCGCCGGCGGCGCCGACATGGGCGGCTTCGGCGTTGGCGGCGTCGACGTCAGCGTGGGCGTCGGCGGCTGTGGTGGCGTTGACGTCAGCGGCAGTGTCGGCGGCCTGCCGTTCCTCGACCTCGTTCACCTCGCCGAACGTCTCCCCCACCAGGCCATCACCCGTCGCCGCCTCTTCGACCACGGCCGACGGTGAGCCCGCCACCTCGGGACCTTCCGGTGCACCAGCCGCTTGGACGACGCCGGAAGACGCGCTCGGAGCCACTCGATCGACGGCGGGGGACGCGTTCTGAGCCGCCTCGCGGGAGGGCGCGCGAGACGAGACGGGCGGCGGAGCCGGGTCGGCGGGAGGCGGGACCTCGGCTTCGGCCTTGGCGTGACGCGGCGGGACGGCCAGGCGGAGCACGTCGGTGAGAGTGCCCGCGTAACGGTCGGCCACCGCCCGCGCCAGACCCGCGATCTCCGGCGTGAGCACCTGCTCGGGAGAGACCACCCGTTCCAACGGGGTCAGCTTGCCCTCGTGCTCACTCTCGTCCACCCGCTCCAGCAGGAACGCGTCGATCAGCTTGCCCGCGAACCGCACCCGCACCCGCACCCCCGGCCGGGCCGCCTCGTGCATGGCGGCGGGCACCAGGTAGTCGAAGAGACGGTCGAGATGCGGCAGCGGGCTGTCCACGACCACCCGTGCCACCGGCCGCTCGGGGGCCGCGACCACCGCCCCCTTGGTGTCCTTGGACGACGCCGGGGGCCGCACGGCGTCGAGCGGCAGAAGGGCGTCGTCGGAGTGGGTCACGCACTAACGTCTACCAGACCCCGCGCCCCGCCATCCCCACACCGCCGACGCACAGCCCCACACCATCACGACGACCGGCCCCTTCGACCACCCGCCCCACGACCAGGCGACCCACCAGCCCGAACGCCCCCGGCCGGGCTCCAGGCACCGATCACACCGCCCACGACGGCAGACCTACCAGGAACGAGCCCACACAACCCGAAAAGCACGCGAAGGCACAGACACGGCGCATGCGCGCGTCACACACAGCCCGCCCTACCGCACGGCGAACAGGACGCAGCACGCCCGCGCGAGCGCGAAGAAGAGCGCACCGGAAGGGGCATGCACGTCGTACGCCCAGAGCCGGGCCGACGGACCTTCGGCAGACGCCTTGCACATCCGACGAAGCCGACCGAACGAACGTACGTCAGAGGCCCGTCCCCCACCACCACAGCCCATGACAAGTGCCGCATCCATGCCCTCAAAAGGCCAGATGCGGCACCTGCGTCAAACCGAACTGAGAAAGGTCAGAGACCGGCAGCCGTCCGAAGGGCCTCGGCGCGGTCGGTGGACTCCCAGGAGAAGCCCTCACGGCCGAAGTGCCCGTAGGCGGCGGTCTCGGAGTAGATCGGGCGCAGCAGGTCGAGGTCGCGGATGATGGCCGCCGGACGCAGGTCGAACACGCGCAGCACGGCCGCCTGGATCTGCTCCACCGGCAGCTTCTCGGTGCCGAAGCACTCCACGAACAGGCCCACCGGCTGAGCCTTGCCGATCGCGTACGCGACCTGCACCTCGCACCGGTCGGCCAGCCCGGCCGCGACGACGTTCTTGGCCACCCAGCGCATCGCGTACGCCGCCGAGCGGTCGACCTTGGACGGGTCCTTGCCCGAGAACGCGCCACCGCCGTGACGGGCCATGCCGCCGTAGGTGTCGATGATGATCTTTCGGCCGGTGAGGCCGGCGTCGCCCATCGGGCCGCCGATCTCGAAACGGCCGGTCGGGTTGACCAGCAGCCGGTAGCCCTCGGTGTCGATCTCCAGCCCGTCGAGCACGGGGTCGACCACGTGCTCCTTGATGTCGGGGGCGAGCATCTCCTTGAGGTCGATCTCGGCCGCGTGCTGGGTGGAGACGACCACGGTGTCGAGGCGGACGGGCTTGTCGCCGTCGTACTCGATGGTGACCTGGGTCTTGCCGTCGGGGCGCAGGTAGGGCACCTTGCCGGTCTTGCGGACCTCGGACAGGCGCTGGGCGAGCCGGTGCGCGAGCGTGATCGGCAGCGGCATGAGCTCCGGCGTCTCGCGGCAGGCGTAGCCGAACATCAGGCCCTGGTCGCCGGCGCCCTGGCGGTCGAGCTCGTCGGCGTCGCCGCCCACGCGGTGCTCGTAGGCGTCGTCGACGCCCTGGGCGATGTCGGGCGACTGCGCGCCGATGGACACCGACACGCCGCAGGAGGCGCCGTCGAAGCCCTTGTGGGAGGCGTCGTAGCCGATCTCCAGGATCTTCTCCCGGATGACGCCGGGGATGTCGACGTAGGTCTCGGTCGTGACCTCGCCTGCGACATGGACCTGGCCGGTAGTGATCAGCGTCTCGACGGCGACCCGGCTCTTGGGGTCGTCCTTGAGCATGGCGTCGAGAATCGCGTCACTGATCTGGTCGGCGATCTTGTCCGGGTGGCCTTCGGTGACCGACTCGGAGGTGAACAGGCGACGTGACAACTCAGTGGCTCCTCATGCAGCGGCTGCTGACGGATGTTGGGCCCGGGACGGAAGTACACGCCAGGGCCTCGCCGAAGTCTAGCCCTACCCGGCGCCCGGTCGCGAAACCGTCCGGTGTCCGTGTCCGGTCACAGGTCGGGGAGGGGATCGGGCGGCAGCGTCTCCGGCGCGAAGACCTCGGCGTCGGCGGCGCAGACCACCGCCGCGTACTCCTCGTCGAACTCGAACACGGTGGTGCCGAGCTCGATGAACGGTCCCGGCAGGATCGGCCCGAGCCTGGTGTGCCGCGGGTACGTGGCGAACACCGCGACCGGCCGGTCGCTCCGGAGGGTTCTGGTGGTGAGCACCGAGACGGACGAATCGGTGACGACGATGAGGAAGTGGCCCGTTCCCGTCGGCCCCACGGACAGCGCGGGGAAGACGTAACGGATACCTCCCTGGTCTTCCAGCAATCTCCTGCAACGATCCCTGACAGCGGACCCCACCGGCATTCCGTCCCCCTTTGCCCCCAAGTATCGGTAGGCGTCCGGGGTGTCGCAACTGGCGATCGGGTAATCGTTCTTGCGGGAAGGAGCGCGCTAGGACAGGCGGGGCGCGACCAGGTCCCAGACGGCGTCGGCGACGTCCTCCTTGGGGCCGCGCGGCACCTCGACGGGCTCGCCCCCGGCGACGAGGACGGTGGCGGCGTTGTCGGGCGTGCCGAACGCCAGCCCCTCCCCCACCTGGTTGACGACCAGCAGGTCGCAGCCCTTCCTGGCGAGCTTGGCCTGCCCGTTGGCGAGCACGTCGTCGGTCTCGGCCGCGAACCCGACGATCACCCGGGGACCGTCGCCGGCCTCGCGGCGCAGCCGGCCCAGCTCGGCCAGGATGTCGGGGTTCTTCGTCAGGTGGATGGGGTCGGGCTCGCCGTCGGTCTTCTTGATCTTGGAGTCGTGCCGGGACGCCGGGCGGAAGTCGGCCACCGCGGCCGCCATGACGACGGCGTCGGCCTTCTCGCAGGCGGCCAGCACCGCCTCGCGCAGCTCGGCCGTGGACCCCACCCGCACCACGGCGGCCCCCGCGGGATCGGGGAGGGCGACGTTGGCGGCCACGACGGTCACCTCGGCGCCGCGCGCAACCGCCGTACGGGCCAGGGCGTACCCCTGCAACCCCGACGAGCGGTTGCCGATGAAGCGGACCGGGTCGATCGCCTCGCGGGTGCCTCCGGCGGAGATCACCACCTTGCGCCCGGCCAGGTCGCGCGGCCCGCCGCGCAGCACGCGCAGGCAGACCTGGAAGATCTCGGCCGGGTCGGGCAGCCGGCCGGGGCCGGTGTCGGCGCCGGTGAGGCGCCCCACGGCCGGGTCGATCACGACGGCCCCGCGCTCGCGCAGGGTCGCGACGTTGGCACGGGTGGCCGGATGTTGCCACATCTCGGTGTGCATGGCCGGGGCGAACACGACCGGGCAGCGCGCCGTCAGCAGCGTGTTGGTCAGCAGGTCGTCGGCGAGCCCGTGGGCCGCCTTGGCCAGGGTGTTGGCGGTCGCCGGCGCCACCACGACGAGATCGGCTCGCTGGCCGATGCGCACGTGGGGCACCTCGTGAACGTCGTCCCAGACGTCGGCGGTCACGGGGTTGCCCGACAGGGCGGCCCACGTGGGCTCGCCCACGAACCGCAGGACCTCGCGGGTCGGCACGACCCGCACCTCGTGACCTGATTCGGTGAACAGCCGCAGCAGCTCACACGCCTTGTACGCGGCGATGCCGCCGCTGACGCCGAGGACGACCTTCATCGAAGGGGTCAGACCGCGCCTTCGATGGGCTCGGCGTTGAGCAGGCCCTCGGAGACCTCGCGCAACGCGATGGACAGCGGCTTCTCCTGAGCGTGCGTCTCGACCAGCGGCCCGACGTATTCCAGCAGGCCCTCGCCGAGCTGGGAGTAGTAGGCGTTGATCTGGCGGGCGCGCTTGGCGCCCATGATCACCAGGGAGTACTTGCTGTCGACGATGTCGAGCAGCGCGTCGATCGGCGGGTTGGTGATGCCCTCCGCGGCCGGGGTTGTGCCTGCCACGATTGTCAGACCTCTCGGTTGATGGTGGTGGTGACCCCCTGAGGGTCAGTCATCAAGGCTATCAGCCGGTGGCACACTTCTTGGACACTCGTGTTCACCAGCGTGAGGTCGAACTCCGACTCGGCCGCCATCTCGACCCGTCCGGCCTGAAGCCGGCGCTCGATGACGTCCTCCGGCTCGGTGCCGCGGCCGCGCAGCCGCTTCTCCAGCTCCTCCCACGTCGGGGGGGCCAGGAAGACCAGCAGCGCGTCCGGCATGGTGCTGCGCACCTGCCTGGCGCCTTCCAGGTCGATCTCCAGGACGGTCGGGACGCCCTGGGCGAGCTTGTCCAGCACCGCGTCGCGCGGGGTGCCGTAGCGGTTGCCCGCGAACTCCGCCCACTCCAGCAGCTCGCCGGCCTCGACGAGCCGGTCGAACTCCTCGCCGTCGACGAAGAAGTAGTGGACCCCGTTGACCTCGCCGGGACGGGGCCTCCTGGTGGTCACCGAGACCGACAGCCACACCTCGGGGTGTGCCCGCCGGAGCTCGGCGACGACCGTGGACTTGCCGACGCCCGACGGCCCGGACAGGACCGTCAGCCGCCTCTTGCTCAGGGGGAGGAAGCCGACCTTCACTCCCGATCCGACTGCCTCATGGGCCCTTGCTTCGCCGGACCAGGACCTGTCGGTCACTTCCTACCCCCCGTTGAACCTGCGCTTTCTTGTGGAACAGAGATTAGCTCTCGTTGCCACCGAACTCGCGCTCGAGGGAAGCCCTCTGGTTCGCACCGAGACCCCGCACGCGGCGGGACTCGGCGATGGCAAGCCGCTCCATGAGCTGCTTGGCGCGGACCTTGCCCACGCCGGGGAGCGATTCCAACAGTGCCGACACCTTCATCTTGCCGATGACGTCGTCGGTCTGCCCATCCTTGAGCACCTCAGCCAGAGAAACCGCGCCATGCTTGAGCCGGTTCTTGACCTCGGCACGCTCTTTACGGGCCTTGGCAGCCTTCTCAAGGGCTGCGGCGCGCTGCTCAGGGGTCAGGGGAGGAAGAGCCACGCCGGGTCACCTCGAATTTCTGTCGATGTACTCGGACGGGAAGGGAAACTAGCTGGTCATCGCCCCCTAAGCAACGTCAAGAGCGGTTTCTCCCCTCACAAAATCCACTTCATCACTGTCCGTGAGCGTAAAATTACCCACTGCTGATCAAATCGCCCTCACTTCCCGCTTCGCGCGTCCGGCCCGGACGGCGTCCCGGAACACGGCGAAGATCATCGACGCGTCCGCCGATCATGTCCGAAACCAGGGCCGGACCAGGACCGAAACCCGATTCGGGAAGGGTGCGCGAACGCCGCGCGGATGCATTACGATCTTGTGAGCGAGGGCTGTGCGGACGGTCCGGCGACGCCTGCCGCCATGCCCCGCCCGCGCGTCGAAAACCGGCCCGGGAAACCGGCCCGGCAACTCGCCCGGGAAGCGGCTCAGAAATGCCGGCTCCGGAAACCGGCTCGGAAGAACCGGCCCGGGAAACCGGCTCGCGAGAAGCCGGCCCCGGAAACCGGTCCGGTGGCGCGGGTCAGGAGGCGGTCGTGCGGCGCAGCGAGGCGGCGATGGCGGCGGCGGTCGCTCCGGGGTCCGCCGAGCCCGTGATCGGGCGTCCGATGACGAGCAGGTCGGCGCCGTCGGCCAGCGCCTGCTCGGGGGTCGCCACGCGTACCTGGTCCTGGACGTCGGCCCCCTGAGGGCGCACGCCGGGCGTGATGAGGGTGATGCCGGGCCCCACCTCGGCCCGCACCGCCGCGACCTCGTTGGGCGAGCACACCAGCGCGGTGGCCCCGGCCTCGACCGACAGGGCCGCCAGGCGGCGCACGGCCTCGTCGGCGGGCCCGGCCAGGCCGATGCGGTCGAGGTCGGACTCGTTCAGCGAGGTGAGGATCGTCACAGCGGCGATCTTGGTCTGCGGGGCGGACTCGACGGCGGCCCGGATCATGGCCGTGCCGCCCGCCGCGTGCACGGTCAGGATGGCCGGGCGCAGGCGGGAGACGGCCTTGGCGGCGCCCGCGACGGTGTTGGGGATGTCGTGCAGCTTGAGGTCGAGGAAGATCTGGACGCCGCTGGCGCCGCGTACGGAGGCGATCACGTCGGGGCCGTAGCGCAGGTAGAGCTCCAGGCCCACCTTGATGGTGCTGACGTGCGGCGTCACCAGGCTCGCCCACCGGGCGGCGGTCTCCAGGTCGGGGGCGTCGAGGGCGACGGCGATGGGTGCGGGCGTCAAGGGGAGCTCTCCTCGGAGTCGGCCAGAAGGTGCCGGGGAGCGCTCCCCGGCGGTCGGTGGGCCAGGCCGACGGCGTCGGCCAGGCGCTGGAAGCCGCGTGCCCGCAGCAGGTCCTCAAGCTCGCGCTCGATGCGCAGGCACGCGTAGGGGTCGTGGAACAGGGCGGTGCCCACCCCGACGAGGCAGGCGCCCGCCAGGATGAGCTGGAAGGCGTCCCTGCCGGTCATCACGCCGCCCATGCCGATCAGCGGCACCCCGGGCAGGGCCGCGTGCACCTGCCAGACGCAGCGGACGGCCAGGGGCAGGATGGCGGGCCCCGACAGCCCTCCGGTCACGGCGGCCAGCGACGGGCGCAGCGCCTCGGTGTCGATGGCCATGCCGAGCGGGTTGTTGATCATGGACAGGGCGTCCGCGCCGGCGTCCACGCAGGCGCGGGCGACGGAGACGATGTCGGCCACGTCGGGAGCGAGCTTGGCCACCACGGGGACGTCGTAGCGCATGATCGAGCGCACCGAGGCGATCACCTCGGCGGCGGCGCTGCCCTCGCGCGCGAAGACACGCCCTCTGTCCTCCATGTTCGGGCAAGAAAGGTTGACCTCCAGGGCGGTCACCCCGGGCGCGTCGGCGAGCCTGCGGGCCAGCTCGGAGTATTCGGCGACGGTGCCGCCGCCGATCGAGACGATGGTCTTGATGCCGCGCTGGGCCAGCCAGGGCAGCTCGCGCTCCAGGAACGCCTCGATGCCCGGCCCCTGGAGCCCGACGGCGTTGAGCATGCCGGAGGGCGTCTCGGCCATGCGCGGGGTCGGACGGCCCGCGCGGGGGGCCATGGTGATGGACCGGGTGGTCAGCGCGCCGAACCGGTGGAGGTCGAAGAACTGGGCGAGTTCCTGGCCCGAGCCCGCGCAGCCGGCGGCCGTGGTGATCGGGTTCGCCAGCTCCACGTGCGCCAGAAATGTACGCATATCAACTGACATGGCGAGCACCGCCTCCGGGGGCGCCGAGCGCGTCGAACGGGATCGTTCCCACGTCCTCGAACCGCACCCGCTCCCCCCGGAACACCGGGCCCTCCGTGCACGCGCGGACCATCCTGGTCGCGCCGTCGTCGCCGATGACCGGGATGACGCACGTCATGCACACCCCGATGCCGCAGGCCATCGACTCCTCGACGGCCACCTGCACCGGGATGTCGAACTCCATCGCCACCGCCGTCACCGCCCGCAGCGCCGGCATGGGCGCGCAGGCGTAGACGGCGTCGGCCCGGGTGTCGGCGATCACCGACGGCAGCGCGTCGGTGACCTTGCCGCGCAGGCCGAGCGAGCCGTCCTCGGTGGTCAGGGTCGTCGTCTCGGCGATGCGGCGGGCCCGCATGGCGCCGAAGACGCGGTCGGCCCCGGCGCCGCCGAGCACGAAGTCGACCCGGCAGCCGCGCGCCAGCAGCGCGTCGGCCAGCGGGAACAGCACGGCCGAGCCGTACTCGGCGCCGACCAGCACGCAGTTGACCGGGTCGCGCGGCAGCGGGAACGGCCGGCCGAGCGGCCCGACGAGGTCCAGCGTGTCGCGGGCGCGCCGCTCGGCCAGCCAGGACGTGCCCGGCCCGGCGGCGGTGAAGACGAGCTCGACCGTGCCGCCGTAGTCGGACTTGACGTCATGGATGGACAGCGCGCGGCGCGTCACCATCGACGTGTGGGCCCCGCCTACCGCCACGGAGACGAAGTGGCCGGGGCGGTAACGCTCGGCGATGCCGGGCGCCACCACCGTCAGCGCATGGTAGGCGTCGACCCGGCGCGTCGTCAGCACCGTGCCCGTCACCTGCACAGGTGTGCCGGCCAGTCGTCTTCACCTCCCGCGCGGTCAGCCGCGTAGTGCCTGTGCGTGCTCCTGGAGTGAACGCACCCCGACGTCGCCGCGGACGATCGCCTGGATCCCGGCCGCCGCGGCGGCCAGCCCGGCGACGGTGGTGATGCACGGGATGCCGCGCAGCACCGCCGCGGTGCGGATCTCGTAGCCGTCCAGGCGCGGCCCGGACTGGCCGGGGCTGCCGAACGGCGTGTTGACGATCAGGTCCACCTCGCCGTCGAGAATCGCCTGCACGCTCGTAGGCTCACCTCCGGGCCCGGTCCCCTCGCTGTGCTTTCGCACGATCTTGGCATGGACACCGTTGCGGCGCAGCACCTCGGCCGTGCCCTCGGTGGCGAGGATCTCGAAGCCGAGGTCGGCCAGTGCCTTCACAGGGAAGATCATCGCACGCTTGTCCCTGTTGGCCACGGACACGAACGCGCGTCCCTTGGTCGGCAGTTCGCCGTAGGCCCCTGCCTGGGACTTGGCGAACGCCACGCCGAAGTACGCGTCGATGCCCATGACCTCGCCCGTGGAGCGCATCTCGGGACCGAGCACGGTGTCGACGCCCCGGAAGCGGTTGAAGGGCAGCACGGCCTCCTTGACCGCGATGGACGCCTCCAGCGGCAGCGTGCCGCCGTCGCCGGTGGCCGGCAGCATGCCCTCCGCGCGCAGCGAGGCGATCGAGGAGCCGAGCATCACCCGGGCCGCCGCCTTGGCCAGCGGCGTGGCCGTCGCCTTGGACACGAACGGCACGGTACGGCTCGCCCGCGGGTTGGCCTCCAGGACGTACAGGACGCCGGCGGACATGGCGTACTGGACGTTCAGGAGCCCGCGCACGCCCACCCCGGCGGCGATGGCCTCGGTGGCGGCGCGGATGCGCTTGACGTCGTGGCTGCCGAGCGTGAGCGGCGGCAGCACGCAGGCCGAGTCGCCGGAGTGGATGCCGGCCTCCTCGATGTGCTCCATGACGCCGCCGAGGAACAGCTCCTCGCCGTCGTAGAGCGCGTCCACGTCGATCTCGATGGCCTCGTCGAGGAACTTGTCCACCAGGACCGGGTGGCCGCCCTCCTGGGCCGCCATGTACGTCGTCAGCGTCTCGTCGTCGTAGACGATGGCCATGCCGGCCCCGCCGAGCACGTACGAGGGCCGCACGAGCACCGGGTAGCCGATCTCCGCGGCGATCTCCAGCGCCTCGGGGACCGTCAGCGCGGTGCCGTGCTTGGGCGCGGGCAGCCCGGCCTCGGCCAGCACCCGCCCGAACGCGCCGCGTTCCTCGGCCAGGTGGATCGACTCGGGCGAGGTGCCGACCACGGGCACGCCCGCGTCCTTGAGCGCCTGCGCCAGGCCGAGCGGCGTCTGCCCGCCGAGCTGCACGATCACGCCCACGACCGGGCCGGTCTGCTGCTCGGCGTGCACGACCTCCAGGACGTCCTCCAGCGTGAGCGGCTCGAAGTAGAGCCGGTCGGAGGTGTCGTAGTCGGTGGAGACGGTCTCGGGGTTGCAGTTGACCATGACGGTCTCGAACCCGGCCCGCGACAGCTCGAACGAGGCGTGCACGCACGCGTAGTCGAACTCGATGCCCTGCCCGATGCGGTTGGGCCCGGAGCCGAGGATGATGACCTTCTCCCGCTCGCCGTAGGGGACCTCGGTCTCCTCGTCGTAGGTGGAGTACAGGTACGGCGTCCTGGCGGCGAACTCGGCGGCGCAGGTGTCGACGGTGTTGTAGACCGGCCGCACGCCGAGCGCGTGGCGCAGGCCGCGCACGTGGGCCTCCTGGACGCCGCGGATCTCGGCGATCTGCGCGTCGGAGAAGCCGTGGTGCTTGGCGCGGGCCAGCACGCCGGAGGCGAGCTCGGGCGCGGCGGCGATCTCCTGGGCCTCCTCCTCCAGCAGGAGGAGCTGGTCGAGGAACCAGGGGTCGACGCTGGTGGCCTCGAACAGCTCGGCCGCGGTCGCGCCCGCGCGCACGGCCTGCTGCATCGTGCGCAGCCGCCCGTCGTGCGGGGTGCGGCACGCCGCCAGCAGCTCGTCCTTGTCCTGGACGGGCCCCGCCCAGCTGAAGGAGGAGTCCTTCTTCTCCAGCGAGCGCAGCGCCTTCTGCAGCGCCTCGGTGAAGGAGCGGCCGATGGCCATGGCCTCGCCCACGGACTTCATGTGCGTGGTCAGCGTGCGGTCGGCCCCGCGGAACTTCTCGAAGGCGAAGCGCGGCACCTTGACCACGATGTAGTCGAGCGTCGGCTCGAAGGAGGCCGGGGTCTCCTTGGTGATGTCGTTGGGGATCTCGTCGAGGGTGTAGCCGATGGCCAGCTTGGCGGCGATCTTGGCGATCGGGAAGCCGGTGGCCTTGGAGGCCAGGGCGCTGGAGCGCGAGACGCGCGGGTTCATCTCGATGACGATCATGCGCCCGGTGCGCGGGTCGACCGCGAACTGGATGTTGCAGCCGCCGGTGTCCACGCCGACCTCGCGGATGACCGCGATGGCCACGTCGCGCATGTTCTGGTACTCGCGGTCGGTCAGCGTGAGCGCGGGCGCGACGGTGACGCTGTCGCCGGTGTGCACGCCCATCGGGTCGATGTTCTCGATGGAGCACACGATCACGACGTTGTCGGCCTTGTCGCGCATGACCTCCAGCTCGTACTCCTTCCAGCCGAGGATGGACTCCTCCAGGAGCACCTCGGTGGTCGGCGAGGCGTCGAGGCCGGCGCCGGCGATGCGCCGCAGGTCGTCCTCGTCGTAGGCGAAGCCGGAGCCGGCGCCGCCCATGGTGAAGCTGGGCCGCACGACGACCGGGTAGCCCAGCTCGCGGGCGCCGGTCAGGCACTCCTCCATCGTGTGGCAGATGACCGACCTGGCCGACTCGGCGTTGAGCCCGTGCTCGCGGGCGACCTTGGCGACGATCTCCTTGAACTTCTCGCGGTTCTCGCCCGCCTGGATCGCGTCGAAGTCGGCGCCGATCAGCTCGACCTCGTACTTCTCCAGCACGCCCGACTCGTGCAGCGCGACCGCGGTGTTCAGCGCGGTCTGGCCGCCCAGGGTGGGCAGCAGCGCGTCGGGGCGCTCCTTGGCGATGATCTTCTCGACGTACTCGGGGGTGATCGGCTCGACGTACGTGGCGTCGGCGAACTCCGGGTCCGTCATGATCGTGGCCGGGTTGCTGTTGACCAGGATGACGCGGAAGCCCTCGGCCCGCAGCACCCGGCAGGCCTGGGTGCCGGAGTAGTCGAACTCGCACGCCTGGCCGATCACGATCGGCCCGGAGCCGATCACCAGGACCGACCGGATGTCCTCACGCTTGGGCACGGCTCATGACCTCACAGAACTCGTCGAAGAGATAAGCGGCGTCGTGCGGCCCCGCGGCGGCCTCGGGGTGGTACTGGACGCTGAAGGCCCGCCCGTCGAGCAGGCGCAGGCCCTCCACGCAGCGGTCGTTGAGGTTGACGTGGCTGACCTCGGCCGGGCCGTACGGGGTCTCGAACGGCTCGCCGATCGGCGCCTCGACGGCGAACCCGTGGTTGTGGGCCGAGATCTCGACCTTGCCCGTGCGCACGTCCTGGACCGGCTGGTTGACGCCGCGGTGGCCGTAGCGCAGCTTGTACGTGGACAGCCCGAGCGCGCGGCCGAAGAGCTGGTTGCCGAAGCAGATGCCGAAGAAGGGCACCCCGGCCTCCAGGACGCCCCGCAGGGCCGACACGTCGGCGGTGGCGGGGTCGCCGGGGCCGTTGGAGAAGAACACGCCGTCGGGCCCGACCGCCATGATCTGCTCGTACGTGGCCGTGGCGGGCAGCACGTGCACCTCGCAGCCGCGCTCGGCCATCCGGTGCGGGGTCATGCCCTTGATGCCCAGGTCGACGGCGGCGACGGTGAAGCGCCTGGCACCGACGGCGGGGACGACGTAGGGCTCGGCCGTGGCCACCTCGGCGGCCAGGTCGGCGCCCTCCATGGCGGGCGAGCTCCGCACCCGCTCGACGAGCTCCTCGACGGTCGCGGCGGGGGCCGAGAAGATGCCGGCCCGCATCGCGCCGCGCTCGCGCAGGTGGCGGGTCAGGGCGCGGGTGCCGGTGATGGCGATGCCGACGACGCCCTGCTGCTTGAGGTAGTCGTCGAGCGAGCGGTCGGCGCGCCAGTTGGAGACGACCCTGGACGGCTCGCGGACGACGTACCCGGCGACCCAGACGCGGCCCGACTCGGGGTCCTCGTCGTTGACGCCGGTGTTGCCGATGTGCGGGGCCGTCATGGCGACGATCTGCCGGTGGTAGGAGGGGTCGGTGAGGGTCTCCTGGTAGCCGGTCATGCCGGTGTTGAAGACCATCTCGCCGAACGTCTCGCCTTCGGCGCCGTAAGGGGTTCCGTGGAAGACGCGGCCGTCTTCCAGGACGAGCACCGCGGTGTTCAAACCAGCTTCCCTTCGAGAACGGTCGGCGTGCCGCGCAGGAACGTGGCGACCACCCGGCCGGGCAACGTCATCCCCTCGTACGGGGTGTTCCTGCTCTTGGAGGCGTAGGCGGAGGGGTCCACCTCGGTGCGGGCCGACGGGTCGTACAGCGTGATGTTGGCCGGCGCGCCCGGCTCCAGCGGACGGCCGTGGCCGGACAGGCGGCCGATGCGGGCGGGGGTGAGCGACATGCGCTCGGCGACCCCGGCCCAGTCGAGCAGCCCCGTCTCGACCATGGCCTCCTGGACGACGCTCAGCGCGGTCTCCAGGCCGATCATGCCCATGGCCGCGGCCGGCCACTCGGTCTCCTTGTCCTCGACCGGGTGGGGGGCGTGGTCGGTGGCGACGACGTCGATCGTGCCGTCGGCCAGCGCCGCGCGCAGCGCCTGGACGTCGGCGTGCGTGCGCAGCGGCGGGTTGACCTTGTAGATCGGGTTGTAGGCGCCGACCGGGGACTCCTCGACGAGGTCGTCGGTGAGGAGCAGGTGGTGAGGGGTGACCTCGGCGGTGATGTTCCAGCCCTTGGACTTGGCCCAGCGGATGATCTCGACCGAGCCCGCGGTGGAGACGTGGCAGACGTGCAGGCGGGAGCCGACGTGCGCGGCCAGCAGGCAGTCGCGGGCGATGACCGCCTCCTCGGCCACGGCCGGCCAGCCGGTCAGGCCGAGCCTGCCCGAGACGACGCCCTCGTTCATCTGGGCGCCCTCGGTGAGCCTGGGCTCCTGGGCGTGCTGGGCGACGACACCGTCGAACGCCTTGACGTACTCGAGAGCGCGGCGCATCAGCACGGCGTCGCTGACGCACTTGCCGTCGTCGGAGAAGACCCTGACCCGGGCGGCCGAGTCGGCCATCGCGCCGAGCTCGGCGAGCTGCCTGCCCTCCAGGCCGACGGTCACGGCGCCGACCGGCTGCACGTCGCAGTGGCCGAACTCGCGGCCGAGCCGCCAGACCTGCTCGACGACGCCGGCGGTGTCGGCGACGGGCGAGGTGTTGGCCATGGCGTGCACGGCGGTGTAACCGCCGCGGGCCGCGGACCGGGTGCCGGTCTGGACCGTCTCGGCGTCCTCGCGGCCGGGCTCGCGCAGGTGGGTGTGCAGGTCGACCAGGCCGGGCAGCGCGATCGCGCCGCCGCCCTCGACGGTCTCGCCGCCGCCCGGACCGGCGCCGAGGCCGGTGCCGATCTCGGCGATCCGCCCGTCGGCGATCCGGAGGTCCACCGGCTCCCCGCCGAGGATCCTGACATTCTTGATGATCATCGCGCCTCCTTCGTCGGCACGACGATCATCATGATGCTGTGCCTACTGGTTCGTTCGCTCCGCCCACTCACTGGGTCTCTCCCCCGAGCAGCAGGTACAGGACGGCCATGCGGATGGTCACGCCGTTGGCGACCTGCTCCACGATGGTGGAGCGCGGCGAGTCGGCCACCTCGGCGGCGATCTCCATGCCCCGGTTCATCGGCCCGGGGTGCATGACGATGGCCTCGTCCGGCATCTTGGCGAAGCGGTCGCGGTCGAGGCCGTAGCGGCGGGAGTACTCGCGCTCGCTGGGGAAGTAGGCGGCGTTCATCCGCTCCTTCTGCACCCGCAGCATCATCACCACGTCGGACTTGGGCAGCACGGCGTCGAAGTCGTAGGACACCTCGCACGGCCAGGTGCCGACCGAGACGGGCAGCAGCGTGGGCGGCGCGACGAGGGTGACCTCGGCCCCGAGCGTGTTGAGCAGCAGCACGTTGGAGCGGGCGACCCGGCTGTGCAGGACGTCGCCGACGATGGTGACCCGGCGCCCGTCGAGCCGGCCGAGGCGGCGGCGCATGGAGAAGGCGTCGAGCAGCGCCTGCGTGGGGTGCTCGTGGGTACCGTCGCCTGCGTTGACGACGCTGCCGCGCACCCAGCCGGCCAGCCGGTGCGGCGCGCCGGAGGAGCCGTGGCGGATGACGACGGCGTCGGCGCCCATGGCCTCCAGGGTGAGCGCGGTGTCCTTGAGCGACTCGCCCTTGGAGACGCTCGACCCCTTGGCCGAGAAGTTGATGACGTCGGCCGAGAGCCGCTTGGCCGCCGCCTCGAAGGAGATGCGGGTGCGCGTGGAGTCCTCGAAGAACAGGTTGACCACCGTGCGGCCGCGCAGCGTGGGCAGCTTCTTGATGGACCGTTCCGAGACCCTGGCCAGCTCCTCGGCGGTGTCGAGGATGAGCAGCGCGTCGTCCTTGGTGAGGTCGCCCGCCGAGATCAGATGCCTGTTCACCGGTCGCCCTCCTTCATGAGCAGGACGGCGTCGCGGCCGTCGGTCTCGGAGAGGTAGACCTTGACCTTCTCACTCTTGGCGGTGGGCAGGTTCTTGCCCACGTAGTCGGCGCGGATGGGCAGCTCGCGGTGGCCGCGGTCGACCAGCGTGGCCAGCTGCACGGCGGTGGGACGGCCGAGGTCGTTGAGCGCGTCGAGCGCGGCGCGGACGGTACGGCCGGAGTAGAGCACGTCGTCGACGAGGACGACCACCTTGCCGTCGATGCCGTCGGGCGGCAGCTCGGTGCGCCCCAGCGGGCGGACGGGGCCGCGGCGCAGGTCGTCGCGGTACATGGTGATGTCGATCGAGCCGACGGGGATCTTGAGCCCTTCGAACTGCTCCACGCGGTCGCCGAGCCTGCGGGCGAGCGTGGCGCCGCGGGTGGGGATGCCGAGGAGGACGACGTCGCCGGCGCCTTTGGTGCGTTCGAGGATCTCGTGCGCGATTCGGGTCAGCGCCCGGTGGATGTCCGGGCCTTCAAGCACGGCCCTGGAATCGGACATGGAGGGATCTCACCACCTTTCCCGCCTCACGGGACGGGTCTTAAAAGGGTGTTGGTCGGGACACACAGTACCAGGCACTACCTGGTACAACGTGAGCGCCCCGCCCTTCCGTCCAGGTGTGGCGGACGTCCTGACCGGCTCTTCGGCCCGCCCTGCCAGGTGAATTTGGCAATTGCCGACATACAGGTATAAAACCTCCTCTAAGTCTTCTCGGGGGAGGTTTCACATGGCGCTGTCGGCACGCGAGCAGTCGATGCTCAAGGCCATCGCCCGGCAGGTCAGGGACGAGGACCCCGAGCTGTTCGCGGCCATGTCCCGGCACGGCGCCCCCGCCTCGCTGGCCTGGCCGCTGGCGCTGATGGCGCTGTGCCTGGGGGTGTTCGCCGTCGTGCTGCTGCTGACGGGCTCGCCCGACACCCTGCCGCACCCCGCGATCAGGTAAAACCCCGCCACTCCCCGTGTCGGCGTCCTTCGCGTAGGGCACGTCCCCGAGGGCCGTACGCGCTCGGCGGCGGCTCTTCCTGGAGACTCGCGCGGGGGGCACGCATGGGGGAACCACGTCCGCCCTCGAAAGGCGTGACGACGGCGGCGCGCGGGACGCGCTCGTCGGCCGCGGGCGGCCTGGGCCTCGGCGCGGCCGTCGCGCTGGTCATGGGGAACGTCGTGGGCACCGGCATCTTCCTGCTGCCCGCCTCGCTGGCCGCGTTCGGGACGGTCAGCCTGGTCTCCATGGTCCTGGTCACCACGGGCGCCATCGCGATGGCGCTCGTCTTCGGCCGCCTGGGCGGGCGCGTCCCGGCGGCGGGCGGCCCCTACGCCTACGCCCGCGAGGCGTTCGGGGAGTTCGCCGGGTTCTGGATCGCCTGGTCGTTCTGGCTGACGGCGTGGATCGGCAACGCGGCCATCGCCGTGGCGTGGGTGGGCTACGTCCAGTACCTGGCCCACGGGCTGTTCGGGCTCGACTGGGGCGGCACGCTCGGTGCGATCCTGATCGGCCTGACCGGGGTGTGGATCCCGGCCGTGGTGAACCTGGCGGGCGTGCGCAACGCGGCCGCCTTCCAGGTGGTCACCACGATCCTGAAGTTCACGCCGCTGCTGTTCGTGGCGGTCGTCGGCCTGTTCTTCGTGCACAAGGGCAACTACCCCCCGTTCAACGCCACGGGGAACGGGTGGGTCTCGGCCGTCTCCCTGGCGGGGGCGGTCACGCTGTTCATCTACTCGGGCGTGGAGAGCGCCGCCATCGCGGCCGACCGGGTCAAGGACCCGGCCCGCACCATCGGCCGGGCCAGCGTCATCGGCGTGCTGGCCTGCGCCGCCATGTACATCCTGAGCACGGTCGCCGTCATGGGCACCGTGCCGCAGGAGGAGCTCGTCGGGTCCACCGCGCCCTTCGCCGCCGCGCTCGACCACATGTTCGGCGGCACCGGCGGCGGGCTGCTCATGGCGGCCTGCGCCGTGGTCTCCGGCATCGGCGCGCTGAACGGCTGGACCCTGCTGGTCGCCGAGATGCCGCTGGCCGCCGCCAAGGACGGCCTGTTCCCGCCCGCCTTCTCCGTGGTCACCCGCCGCGGCGCGCCCCTGGCGGGCATCCTGGCCGGGACCGTCCTCACCTCGCTCATGCTGCTGGTGGGCTACGCCTCCGCGAACGCCTTCGACACGATCGTGCTGCTGGCCTCCTTCACCACGGTCATCCCGTACTTCTTCTCGGCCGCCGCGCAGTTGTTCTGGCTGGCGACCCGGGAACGGCGGATCGACCGGGGGCGGCTGGCCCGCGACCTGGCCGTCGCGGTCCTCGCGTTGCTGTTCTCGTTCTGGATGGCGTACGGCTCCGGGGCCCCGGCCGTGCTCGGCGGGACGCTGATGTTGTTGGTCGGCGTGCCCGTCTACATCTGGGTGAAGGCCCGGCACGGCGAGTACGGCCCGCGTGATGTCCGCCGCGCTGAGGGGATATCTGAGAAATGACCTTTCATGTCGATTCAGAGGTGGGGCGCCTGCGCCAGGTCCTGCTGCACAAGCCGGAACTGGCCCTCAAGCGGCTGACCCCCAGCAACAAGGACGCCTTCCTGTTCGACGACGTGCTGTGGGTGCAGCGCGCGGTGGAGGAGCACGAGGAGTTCGAGCGGGTGCTGAGCGAGCGCGGCATCGTCGTCCACATGCTGGCCGACCTCCTGCGTGACGTGGTCGACATCCCCGAGGCCCGCAAGCACATCCTCGACGCGGTCATCGACGAGCGCTGGCTCGGCCCGGTCGCCATCGACGACATCCGCAACACCCTCGACGGCATGGACGCCGGCACCCTCCAGATGCACCTGACCGGCGGCATCACCAAGCGCGAGCTGATCGCGATGGACTGCGACCCCAAGTCGGTGGCCTTCCACACCACCGCCGACGACGACTTCATCCTGCCGCCGCTGCCCAACCACCTGTTCACCCGCGACACCTCCTGCTGGATCTACGACGGCGTGTCGATCAACGCGATGCGCAAGAAGGCCCGCATGCGCGAGACGGTCAACCTGGAGGCCGTCTACCGGTTCCACCCGATGTTCGCCTCCGGCTTCGACCGGCCCCACGAGGGCGGCTTCCACTGCTGGCTGCCCGGCCACTCGATGGCGCCGGCCACCCTGGAGGGCGGCGACGTGCTGGTCATCGGGCGCGGCGCGGTGCTGGTCGGGATGAGCGAGCGCACCCAGCCGCAGGCGGTCGAGATGCTGGCCCAGCGGCTGTTCAGCGCCGGGTCCGCGACCCGGATCGTGGCGCTGGACATGCCGAAGGCGCGCGCGTTCATGCATCTCGACACGGTCATGACCATGCTCGACGTCGGGGTGTTCACCAAGTACGCCGGGCTCGGGATGTTGCCGGCGTACACGATCGAGCCGGGCGACACCTCCAAGGAGCTCAGGGTCACCGACCACCCGCCCCAGGACATGCACAAGGCCATCGCCCACGCCCTGGACATGGACGACATCACCGTCCTGACCCCGCACCAGGACGTGTACGCCGCCGAGCGCGAGCAGTGGGACGACGGCTGCAACGGCCTGGCCGTCGAGCCCGGCGTCGTCGTCGCCTACGAGCGCAACACCACCACGAACAACCACCTGCGCGACAACGGCATCGAGGTCATCACCATCCGGGGCAGCGAGCTCGGCAGAGGACGCGGCGGGCCGCGGTGCATGAGCTGCCCGCTGGAGCGCGACGGCATCTAGAGGGCATCCGGAAGGGGTGACATGGCGTTCAACCTGCGCAACCGCAGCTTCCTCAAGGAACTGGACTTCACGCCGGAGGAGTTCGGCTTCCTGCTGCACCTGTCGGCGGAGCTGAAGGCCGCCAAGTACGCCGGCGTCGAACGGCAGCGGCTCCAGGGCAAGAACATCGCGCTCATCTTCGAGAAGACCTCGACCCGCACCCGCTGCGCGTTCGAGGTGGCCGCCCACGACCAGGGGGCGCACGTCACCTACCTCGACCCGGCCGGCTCGCACATCGGGCACAAGGAGTCGGTCAAGGACACCGCGCGGGTGCTGGGCCGGATGTTCGACGGCATCGAGTACCGGGGCAGCAAGCAGTCCTACGTCGAGGACCTGGCGGCGCTGTCCGGCGTGCCGGTGTGGAACGGCCTGACCGACGAGTGGCACCCCACCCAGATGCTGGCCGACATGCTCACCATCCGGGAGCACAGCGAGAAGCCGCTGCGCGAGGTGTCCCTGGCCTACCTCGGGGACGCGCGCAACAACACCGGCCACTCCCTGCTGGTCACCGGCGCGCTGCTCGGCCTGGACATCCGGCTGGTCACCCCGCCCGCCCTGCGGCCCGACCGCGACCTGGCGGTGCGGCCCGCCGAGGAGCTGGCCGGGTCCACCGGCGCCCGGATCACCATCACCGAGGACGTGGCCGAGGGCGTCAGGGGCGCCGACTTCCTCTACACCGACGTGTGGGTCTCGATGGGCGAGCCGAAGGAGGTGTGGGACGAGCGGATCGAACTGCTGCTGCCGTACCAGGTGAACGACGACGTCGTCCGGGCCACCGGCAATCCGGACGTGAAGTTCATGCACTGCCTGCCCGCCTTCCACGACCGGGAGACCGGCGTGGGCGCCGACATCCACGCCAGGACCGGCCTGGAGGCCTTGGAGGTGACCGACGAGGTTTTCGAGTCGGCGCGCTCCATCGTCTTCGACGAGGCCGAGAACCGGCTGCACACCATCAAAGCGGTCATGGTCGCAACCCTGGGGGACTGAATGCGGGTCATCGTCGCACTCGGCGGCAACGCGGTGCTCAAGCGCGGCCAGAAGCCGGACGCCGACGTGCAGAGGGACAACATCGCCGGCGCCGTCAGGACCCTGGCCGGGCTCGCCGGCGAGCACGAGCTGGTCATCACCCACGGGAACGGCCCCCAGGTCGGCATGCTGGCGCTGGAGAGCGCCGCGGACCCGAACCTGAGCCGGCCCTACCCCTTCGACACGCTCGGCGCGCAGACGCAGGGCATGCTCGGCTACTGGATGCAGCAGGCGCTGCAGAACGCCCTGCCCGGCAGGCAGGTGCTCGCCATGGTCACCCAGACCCTGGTCAGCGCCGTCGACCCGGCCTTCGACGACCCCACCAAGTTCGTCGGCCAGATCTACGAGGAGGACGAGGCCCGCAAGCTGGCCGCCGAGTACGGCTGGACGGTCAAGCCCGACGGCAGCCACTGGCGCCGCGTCGTCCCCTCCCCCACGCCGCAGCGCATCGTGGAGACCCGGCTGATCCGCAAGATGATCCGGGAGGGCGTCGTGGTGGTCTGCGCGGGCGGCGGCGGCATCCCGGTCGTGCGCGACGCGCGCGGCCGGCTGACGGGCGTCGAGGCCGTCATCGACAAGGACCTGACCGCCTCGATGCTGGCCGAGGCGCTGGAGTGCGACGCCTTCCTCATCCTGACCGACGTCCCGCGGGTGTACCGCGACTTCGGCACGCCGGGCCAGAGCGAGATCGCCTGCACCACCCCGCACGAGCTGCGCGGCCTGCGCTTCCCGGCCGGGTCGATGGGGCCCAAGGTCGAGGCGGTGTGCCGGTTCGTCGAGACGACCGGCGACATGGCCGCCATCGGCAGGCTCGACGAGGCCGCGGACATACTCGCCGGCTCCGCGGGCACGATCGTCACGCCCAACGGGATGTGGCCGCTGACGAGCACCCTTTAGGAGGCCGACGTGACACTGGCCGCACGGCTGCTGCGCACCAAGCCGACCGAGCGCATCGTGGCCGAGGGCGGTCAGGGCGAGGGCGGCGAGCTGCGGCGCACGATGACGCTGTGGCAGCTCACGCTGTTCAGCGTCGGCGCCACGCTCGGCACCGGCATCTTCGTCATCCTCGGCCAGGCGGTGCCCAAGGCGGGGCCCGCGGTGGTGCTGGCGTTCGTGCTGGCGGCGGTCACGGCGCTGTTCTCGGCCCTGTCGTACGCCGAGCTGGCCGGGACGATCCCGGTGTCCGGGTCGTCCTACTCCTACGCGTACGCGACGCTGGGCGAGCTGGTGGCCTGGGTGTGCGGCTGGTGCCTCATGCTGGAGTACGCCGTGTCCGTCGCGGCCGTGGCCGTGGGCTGGGGCGAGTACCTCAACGCGTTCCTGCGCAGCCTGTTCGGCTGGACGCTGCCCGAGGCGATCACCCGCTCCCCCGGCCAGGACGGCGGCGTGGTCAACGTCACCGCGATCCTCATCGTGCTCCTGGCCACCTGGCTCCTGCTCTACGGGGCCTCGGAGTCGGCCACGGCCAACGCGGTGTTCGTGCTGATCAAGATCGCGGTGCTGGTGTTCTTCTGCGTGGTGGCGTTCACGGCGTTCCAGTCCGGGAACTTCACCCCGTTCGCCCCCTTGGGGGTGGCCGGGATCACGGCCGCCGCCTCGCAGGTGTTCTTCTCCTACATCGGCTTCGACGCCGCCTCCACCGCCGGCGAGGAGGCCAGGAACCCCAAGCGCGACCTGCCTCTGGCCATCCTGCTGTCCCTGCTCATCGTCACCGCCGTGTACGTCCTGGTCGCGGTGGCCGCCGTCGGGGCCAAGCCGTGGACCGAGTTCGACCCGGAGAGCACCGAGGCGAGCCTGTCACAGATCGTCGACCAGGCCACCGGCGCCACCTGGCCCGGCGTGATCGTCTCCTTCGGCGCGGTGATCGCCATCGCCAGCGTCGTGCTCACCGTCATCTACGGCCAGACCCGCATCCTGTTCGCGATGTCCCGCGACGGGCTCATCCCCCGGATCTTCCAGCGGGTGAACCCGCGCCACCAGGTGCCGGTCGCCAACACGCTGATCGTGGCCCTGTTCATCTCGGTCCTGGCTGGGCTGGTGCCGCTCGGCCAGCTCGCCGAGGCCACCAGCATCGGCACCCTGTTCGCCTTCTTCATCGTCAACGTCGGCGTGCTGGTCCTGCGCTACCGCAGCCCCGAGCTGCCCCGCAGCTTCCGTACGCCGCTCTTCCCCCTCACCCCGGTGCTCGGCGCGGTCTTCTGCGTCATCGTCATGGCCGGGCTGGCGGGCGTCACGTGGGCCGCCTTCGGCCTGTGGATGCTGGTCGGCCTGATCTGCTATTTCCTGTACGGCTACGGGCATTCGCGGCTGAATGCCGAGGTGCGGTGACATGAAGTTCGACAAGGTGCTGGCCGGGTACATCGCCGAGCCACGCGGCAGGGACGGGCTCGCGCTGGCCGTCCAGCTGACCCGGCAGACCGGGGGCAGCCTGACGGTCGCGACCGTCCAGCCGCCCGTGACCACCACGCCGGGCCCCGCCCGCGCCGACGAGGGCGCCTGGCGCTCCTACCTGCGCGAGCAGGCCGAGAACGCGCTCGCACAGGCCCGCGAGCTGGCCGGCGACCAGGCCGAGTACGTCCGCCAGACCAACAAGGGCAGCGGGCGCGGCCTGGTGGAGGTGGCCCGCAGGCGCGGCGCCGACGTCGTGGTGATCGGCTCCGCGCCCGGCGGCGGACGGTCCCGCATCACCGTCGGCAGCACCGCCGACCAGCTCCTGCACTCCTCGCCGGTGCCCGTGCTGCTCGCCCCGCGCGGCTACGGCGAGGACCCGCCGGCCGCGTTCGAGCGCATCACCGTCGCCTACCGCCGCGGGCCCGGCGCCGACGCCGCCGTGAAGGGCGCGGCCAAGGCCGCGGTCACCCTGGACATCCCGCTGCGGCTGGTCACGCTGGTGGTCCGGACCGGCCGCCGCGTCCAGATCGAGGAGGACATGCTCGTACGGCTGCGCGACCAGGCCGCCGCGGACCTGCGCGCGGCGGCGCGGGGGCAGCGGCGCAGGCTCCAGGTCGAGGTGGAGCTTCTGGAGGGCCGGAACGTGGCACAGGCGCTCGGCACGACCACCTGGCTGCCCGGGGAGCTGCTCGTGTGCGCCTCCAGCGACGCCGGGCCGCTGCGGCGGGTCTTCCTGGGCGACACGTCCATCAAGATCGTCCAGGCCGCGACCTGCCCGGTCATGATTCTGACCCGCGAGACCTGACGCTCGATTTCACTCGTCAAACTATGACGAAGTAGTGTTGCCACCGGTACAAGAGGGGCGTTTGTTGCGTTCCCTCCCGGACCGGATTCGGCATCTTTTTTCCAATCAGCTTGACCTTAGGCTCCCACCCCTTTACCGTCACTGTGCGTAACCACACCGCGCGGCGTTCTGGGGTAAACCCAGGGCCACGGCTACCGATGGTGCCGAGCCTGGCACCGTACCCCCCGGTGGCTGGGGCATATGCCGCAAGGGAGCACAATCTACTGAGAGCGCTACATACGAGAGCCGGGGGGCCACACGATGCCGTCTGAGTACGCAAAGTCGCTGGGTGCACGACTCCGCGCCATCCGCACCCAGCAGGGGCTGTCCCTGCATGGAGTCGAAGAGAAGTCGCGCGGCAGGTGGAAAGCCGTGGTCGTGGGCTCCTACGAGCGTGGCGACCGAGCTGTCACCGTGCAGAAACTTGCCGAGCTTGCCGATTTCTACGGAGTGCCTGTCTCCGAGCTGCTGCCCGGGGGCGCCGCTCCGAGTCCGCTCGGGCCCACTCCCAAGCTTGTGATCGACCTGGAGCGCCTGGCGTCACTGCCGAAGGAGAAGGCCGGAGCGCTCGCCCGTTACGCCGCCACCATTCAGAGCCAGCGTGGCGACTACAACGGCAAGGTCCTGTCGATCCGCCAGGAGGACCTGCGTTCGTTGGCTGTGATCTATGACAAGTCGCCCAGCGAGTTGACCGAGGAACTCATCAGCTGGGGCGTGCTCGACGCCGAGGCCCGCCGAGCCGTCGAGTCGTTCTAGGACCTACCGCTTCACCCCCGAAGGGCCTGCCATTTCCCCTGGCGGGCCCTTCGCCGTACCTTCTTCCACTCCAGCTGAATTCCGTCCCAATGCACCCCGCCGGAATCCGGCCACCGAGAACAACGACTGGTAACAGTGGTCAGGGATCCGGGTGAACAGCCGCCACCGGAGTCGCACCCTGTGGGGTCTGGGGGGATGTGGGGCGGCCCTGCCGTCACTCTGGGCCCGTTTTTGGGCATGCGTGTCAGCCGCAGCCGCCTCGCTCACTTCATCGGCCTTGCTGGACCCCGCCACCCGCGCTCTTCCGCTCGGCGGCGTCGCCTGGAGAGCCGGGCGGCGGGGTCAGCCTGCCAGCGGGACGTCCACGGGAAGCTGGGCCTGGACGGGGACGCCGAGCAGGTCTTCCACCGTGGAGACGAACGTCTCGGCCTCGGCCAGGATCTCGCCGGCGTCGGCCGCGCTGATGCCGCGGACCACGCCCGCCTCCGCGGCCGCGCGCTTGGCGGCGCTCACGGAGAAGTAGGCGGCCCACTCGGCAAGGTGGGGCTCGGCCTCGGGCAGCAGCTCCCACGCGCTGCGCAGGCGGCGCCTGCGGCCCTCCATGGGACGGGGACGGGCGGCCAGGATCGCCGCAGCCGCGCGAAGAGCCGCCAGGTGAGCGGCCACGTATCGGGATGCCGGGGTGCGAGCGGCGGTCGCCTCCGCCAGGCAGGAACGTGAATCGGTCAAGTGTGCCCGAACCGCAGGCGACAGCCGGGGCCCGGGTGTTTCTCTAGGCCGTGGTGCCATCTTGCGCGCCTCCTTGGAGTCGTGGGCGGCGGCCGGCGTCTCCGCCGGTGAAGCCAACACTTGCAGACGCCACCGACATTTCCGCCGAGCCAGCCGGACGAGGAGCTTCCCCTCTCCCCGTCCGGCCAGGACACGCCCACTCGTCTCCGCCGACGACGAGGACGCGCCCTTCGCCCGTGGAGCCTGGCCGCGGGAATCGCTTGGGGAAGCGAACGGCCCGCGACCAGGTCCTTGGGTGACGTTGAGCCGCGAGCCTCACCGCCACTAGGTCGAACATAATTTCGATCACGCTCGGTGTCAACCTGTTCCACGAACACAGGTTCGATGACCATGAACCGAAGCCATCGTCCCGGCCCATGACGTCCCCCTGTTCGCGCGTGATCACCGCCGCCGTGCGTCGACCCGGAGGGCCGGGGCCGCCGCACGCGAAACCGCCGCCACCGGGGGCGGTGGCGGCGGCGAGACGGTCAGATCGGACGGGGCGGCGGTCAGGAGACGGAGAGCGCCCCCGACGGGCACAGGGACACCGCACGCCGCACGGCCTCCTCCTGCCCTTCCTCGGGCACCTCGTGCAGCAGCACCACCGTGCCCTCGTCCTCACTCTGGTCGAACACCTCCGGCACCGTCAGGGCGCACATGCCCGCCCCGATGCACACCGTCGTATCCGCTGTGATCTTCATCGTGACCTACCAAGTGACAGGGAGGCGGTGCACTCCATAGATGCTCATGTCCGAGCGCATCGGCACCTCCTCGGGTGATACGGCCAAGCGTAGGCCAGGCAGGCGCCGCAGCAGCGCCGGGTACGCGATGCGCATCTCGGCCCGGGCGAGCTGCTGCCCGAGGCACTGGTGGATGCCGTGGCCGAACGTCAGGTGCCCGCCGGCGGGCCGGTGGACGTCGAGACGGTCGGCGTCCTGGAAGCGGGAGGGGTCCCGGTTCACGGTGGGCAGGTGGAAGGCGACCGACTCCCCCGCCTTGACGAGGTGGCCCTCGATCTCGACGTCCTCCAGGGCGCTGCGCACCGGGCCGAGGTGGATGATCGTGAGGTAGCGCAGCAGCTCCTCCACGCCGTTCTCCACCACCGACGGGTCGTCGCGCATGGCGGCGAGCTGATCGGGGTTGGTGAGCAGCGCGTACGTCCCCAGGCCCAGCATGTTGGCGGTCGTCTCGTGCCCGGCCACCAGGAGCAGGAAGGCGACCCCGGTCAGCTCCTCGTGGTTCAGCTCCCCGCTCTCGACGAGCCCGCTGAGCAGGTCGTCGCCCGGTTCCGACCGCTTGCGCCCGATCAGCCCCGACAGGTACGCCCCGATCCTGGAGAACGCGGCCAGGGCGTCGTCGGCCTTGGTCTCCAGGTTGACCAGGACCTTGGTGTCCTCCTGGAACTCCGCGCGGTCCTCGTACGGCACCCCGAGCAGCTCGCAGATCACCAGCGACGGGATCGGCAGCGCGAAGGACTGCACCAGGTCCGCGGGCGGCCCGGCGGCCTGCATGGCGTCCAGGCAGGAGTGGGTGATCTCCTCGATCCTGGGTTCGAGCGCCTTCATCCGCCGGACGGTGAACTGCCCCATGAGCAGCTTGCGGTAGCGCGTGTGCTCGGGCGCGTCCATGCGCAGGAAGAACCCCGGCGGCAGGTCGCGCTGGAGCTGCATCCGGGCGGGCACCACCGCGTGCACGTTCTCCGGACGGTTGCTGAAGCGGGGGTCGGCCAGGATCGAGCGGGCGGCCGCGTACCCCGTGACCAGCCAGCCGAGGTGGCCGTCGGCGAACGTGAGGCGGTGCATGGCGCCCTGTTGTCGGAGGGCGGTGGCTTCGTCCGGTGGGTCGAAGGGCCCGCGGCGGGTGGTGGGAAAGGTCAGTTCGGACATGCTGGCTCCTTTCCGAGCTCACTCTCCAGAAAACCTCAATCGATGCAAAACTTCAATGCATGAAATTCGTATATCGGTGTAGAGTTCCGTCATGGTAGGACTGCGGGAGCGCAAGAAGCAGCGCACGCGCCGGGCGCTGATCGAGGCCGCGCTCCGGCTGTTCGGCGAGAAGGGCTACGAGGAGACCACGCTGGCGGAGATCGCGGCGGCGGCCGACATCTCCACGCGCACCTTCTTCAGCTACTTCGCCAGCAAGGAGGACGTGCTCTTCTACGACTCCGAGCACCAGATCGAGCGCGCTCTGGCGTTCCTGTCCGCGCCCGCCCCCGGTCAGACGCCGGCCGACCTGCTGCGCGACTTCATCGAGGACACACTGTCGGCCTCGGACGACGGCCAGGAGAACTGGTCGGAGCAGGCGACGCTGCGGCTGGGCCTCATCATGCGCGAGCCGCAACTGCAGGCGCGGGCGCTGCACCTGCTGTTCGACAGCCAGCTCCGGCTGGCGGAGGCGCTGCGGGCGGCCTACCCCGGCCGCCTCGACCGGGTCGAGGCGGCGGCGGCCGTGGGGTCGCTCATCGGCGCGGTGAAGCTGGCCGTGATGACCACGCTCGCCGACGGCCTCCCGGTGGAACAGGCCCGCGACGCCGCCCGCCGGGCCGCCGACGTCGCCCTCCACGGCCTCCCTCGCTGACCCTGACTCCCCCGGCCCGGCGCGCCGCCGGGGTGGCGCGCGACGGCGCGCGTCTGACAGGCTGGCCACGCATTGCCGGACAGCTGACTGACGGGCCGCACGGGGACGGCGGCGTGAGGGGGATCGATGCGGGGACGGACGGGCACTCTCGTGCTGTTACTCTCGGGGCCGGTCCTGGTGGCGGTGTACGCGGCCGTCAACTACGCGGCCCTCCGCGTCGCCTCGCGGTCGCGGGGCGACGCGATCACGTCCGGGGGCCTGTCGTCGCTGGGCTCGGAATTCTGGTGGATCGCCCTGGGCATCGCGCTGGTGGCGGGCGTCGCGGCCGTGGGGGTCGCCGTGGCGGGCCTGCTGCTCCGCCGTGCGACCCGGGGCCGCATCGCGCTGCTGGTGGTGTCGGGCGTCCTCATCCTGCCGTACGCGCTCGGGCTCTTCGTCGCCATCGCCAACCCCATGCGGGGGCTGGCCGCGCTCTACGACGAAGAAGCCTTCGTGGACGCGGTCCCGCCATGGCAGCTGGGCTCCTGCCTGCTCCTGCTGGTGGCGGCCCTGGCCCAGGCGGTGGGCATGGTCCGCGCGAACAGCGAGGCCCGGACGGCGTCACCGTCCCCGCGCTGACCCGCCGCCGGGGCAGCGGGCGTTGACCCAGGTGGTCCAGCCCTGCCGGGTGCCGCCCGCGCCGGTCGCGGCCCATCCCTCGGGCGGCGGCCCCGCGTCGGGCGCCACGACGGCGGTGCAGACGCCGGCCGGCGGCGTACGGTCGTAGTGCTCGATCTCGGTCCAGGAGACCCGGTAGGCCAGCGGCTCCCAGACGTTCCACTTCACCCGCCGCTCCACGGCCACCCGCCCGGGGCCCGTGAGGGCGGGCAGCCAGTCGGGCCCGGCGGCGGGCGCGGACTTCGGCGCCAGGTCGGCGGCGAAGACGACGTTGACCAACGCCAGCACGGCCACGACCGCCGGCCAGGCCCTGCGGGCGGCCAGGAGCGCCGCTCCCGACAGGCACGCCAGCAGGGCGAGCGTCACGACGGAGGCGGCGACCAGGTCGAAGGAGTCCCGCACCCGGGTCAGGAAGATCACCTCCGGGAAGTCGAAGGCGATGAACGCGTACCGCTGGAGCCGGTCCCCCGCGTACCGGACGACCACGCCGCCGGTCACCGCGAGCAGCCCGGCCGCCGCGAGGGCGTGCCGCACGACGGCCCGGCGTCCGGCTCCGGCCAGCACGAGCAGCCCGGCCAGGCTCCAGGCGAGCGCCACGCAGGCCAGGTAGCGGCCGTAGGCGTAGTTGCCGACCCGGTGCTCGTCGGGGAGCGCGGCCGAGGAGGCGTACGCGATGCCCAGGGTCGTGGCGAGCAGGACGGCCGCGAGAAGACGCCGCGGCGCCGGCGCGGACCGCCTGACCACGACGGCGACCGCGCCGGCGAGCCCCAGCCCGGCCAGCCCCCAGGTCGCGGCGACCAGGTACCAGAGTTGCCCGGCCGCCCCCGCCAGCGCCCACGCCTGCCCGTCGAGCCCGGTCATCCTGCCGGCCAGGATGCCCGACAGGTCACGCGCCCCGCCCGGGTACAGCGCCGCGGACAGCGCCCGGTTCAGCAGCGTCCCGGCCACCGCGACCGCCATGGCGGCCGCGAGCCCGGCCGCGGCGCCCCGGCGGCGCGCGATCAGCAACCCCGTCAGCGCCAGCACGGTCACCGCCAGGACGACGGTGCCGCGCAGGTGCACCGCCATGGCGAACCCCGCGAGCCCGCCCGCCAGCGCCCCCGCCCTGGCCGACCCCCTGGCCGCGAGGTCGTGCAGCGCGACCAGCCACGCCAGGACGAGAGTGGGCAGGACCGCGTCGGCCAGCGCCAGCCCCGCGAACAGCAGCAGCGACGGCGACAGCCCGCCCGCGAACGCCGCGGCCATCGCCACCCGCCGGCCCGTCCCCAGCCGCCGCAGCAGCAGGTACGCCAGCGGGAACGCCCCCGCCGCCACCATCGACCCCACCACGACCACCAGCCGGTAGGCCACCACCGGATCACGCGTGAACCAGAACACCGGCGCCAGCAGCAGCGGATAACCGCCCTGGTAGAAGGTGAACCCGGTCAGATCCGCCCCGGGCCCGCCGGCCAGCCAGCGGGCGGCGATCAGGTACCCGGTCTCGTCCGGGTTGGCCACGGGCCCGGTGTGCTGCCGGAACAGCCAGAGCCGCAGCGCGACCTGCGCCACCCACCCGACCGCCAGCAACCACCACGAAAGCGATCGGCCCCCGCGCCGCACGTACGGAGCAGAGGCCGGAACACGAAGTGTGGACGTCGTCATGGAATCCCCCCAGAAGTCGGGGGAAGTCCAGCAAGAGGCGGATAACCCGGCCGTCACCGGATCCGGTCACGCGGACGTTATGCGCGCCTGAACGCACCTCTCACATGCACCGGCACGCCCTTGCCGAGCAGTCCGGGCAGCACCTCGGCCACGTTCATCGGCATGCGCACGCAGCCGTGCGAGGCCGGGGAGAGCGGCACCGACAACGCGCCGTGGAAGGCGATGCCACCGTTGAAGAAGATCGGGTTGTAGAGCTGCCCCAGGTACGACTTGTGCCAGCCGCCGGCGCGCCACGTCGTGCGGTAGTCGCCGGTCGGCGTGCGGGCCGAGCCGCAGAAGCGCTGCTCCTTGCCCTGCCAGGCGGTCGTCTCGCAGTACGGGACGCCGCTGCCGGAGGAGATGTGGGTGATGAGCCTCACCTGGCCGCCGACGTACAGGACCATGATCTGCTTGGTGAGGTTGACCTCGGCGCGGGTCGGCTTGCCGTTGCCCACCAGGACCTTCGGGGTCTTCGGCCGCTCCAGCGCCTCCCACGTCCTGCGGGCGATCGTGCTGGTCGGCGTGATGCCGTTGACCTTCTGGAAGGCCCAGACGGCGGCGAGCGTGGTGCCGCCGTAGCGGCCGTCGGCCTTGCCGGGCAGGTAGCCCAGGGCGGTCAGGCGCCGCTGCAGCCAGGTGACGGACGTGCCCTTGGCGCCCAGCTTCAGCGTCTTGCGCGGCGCCGCGACCGGCGCCGTGACGGGCGAGGTGACGGGCGAGGTGACGGGCGAGGTGACGGGCGAGGTGACCGGCGCTGCCGCCGGGCCCGCCTTGGCGCCCGCCGTGCCGGGCGTGCTCGCCGTGCCGGGCGTGCTCGCCGTGCCGGGCGTGCCGGTCGACGCGGCGGGTGAGGCCGTCTGCGCGCCACAGCCCGTGAGTACGACGGCCCCAGCCGTCAGAAGAGCAGCCACTCCGGGCAGCCGTCGAGCCCCCACCGGTACCACCTCTCTTATCACGAACAATCCGGATCGATGGACCCTACACCACCTACCATGAACAGGTAATAAGGCGGTCAACCTGTTTAGAGTGTCCTCATGTCTGAGAAGTTGCCGGCGAACGCCGTCGTCGTGGAGGCCGCCCTGCGCGCGTCGGGCGCCACCGGGGAGATCGTCGTCCTGCCCGAGAAGGCGCCGACCGCGGCGACCGCGGCCGCCCAGCTCGGCTGCGAGGTGGGGGCGATCGCCAACAGCCTGATCTTCGACGCCGACGGCGCGCCGCTGCTGGTCCTGACCAGCGGCGCCCACCGGGTGGACGTCGAGCTCGTCGCCCGCACGGCGGGCGTCGCCCGGGTGCGCCGGGCCACGCCGGAGTTCGTCAGGGCCGCGACCGGTCAGCCGATCGGCGGCGTGGCACCGGTCGGTCACCCGGCCCCGGTCCGCACCCTGGTGGACAACTGGCTGAGCAAGCACGAGGTGGTGTGGGCGGCCGGCGGCCACCCGCTGACGGTCTTCCCGACGACGTTCGAGGAGTTGCTGGCGATCACCGGAGGCACTGCGGTTGACGTCGAGTAATGTGCGACGGGTGATCGAGTTTCGCGGGGCGGGCCCGGCCGAGTTCACCGAACGCCTGGACACGGTGATCGACATCTACACGGCGGCGATGAACCCGCCCCCCGAGCAGATCTCCGGCCGCAAGACCATCATGCGAAATCACGGGACATATCCCCATTTTCAATGCTATTTCGCAGAATTGCGGGACCCGACCGGCGTGGAACGCCCCCAGGTCGTCGGCTTCGCCTACGGCTTCCGCGGCGCGACCGGCCAGTGGTGGCACGACGTGGTGAGCAGGGCGCTGGCCGACCAGGCCGGCGAGGAGGCGGCGCACGCCTGGATGGGCCACGCGTTCGAGCTGGCCGAGATCCACGTGCACCCCGGCCACCAGGGCAAGGGCATCGGCCGGGCCATGATCAGGACCCTGTGCGCCGGCCGCCCCGAACGCTCGGCCGTGCTGTCCACCCACGACCGCCCCACGGCCGCCCGCCACCTCTACGCCGGCATGGGCTTCACCGACCTGCTGACCCGCTTCGTCTTCCCCGGCGGCCACGAGGAGTACGCGATCGTGGGCCGCCCACTCCCCCTCGACTGAGCACGCCGCACGTCACCGCAGGTAAAGCCCTGGACTCGGCGGTTTGCCGCGGCATGCCACAGGGCATCTTGATGACAGAAAGTGACGGACACGTTACCTACCGGATACCACCCCTTGCCCGCCACCCGCCCGGTCCCCCTGCGGGCGGGTGACGGGCATCCGCTTTGTGCGGGTCAGGCGGTGGCGGCGACCGGCGTCAGGCGCTGGAACACCTCGCGCGAGGCGCTGGACCGGTTGAACGTGATGAAGTGGATCCCGGGCGCGCCCTCGTCGAGCAGCCGCTGGCACAGCTCCGCGCCGTGCTCGATGCCCAGCGCGCGCACCGCGGCCGGGTCGTCGGCGACCGCCTCGAACCGGGCCGCCACGTCGGGCGGGAACGGCGCCCCCGACAGCTGCTCCGAACGCGCGATCGTGCTCATCTGGGTGACCGGCATGATGCACGGGATGATCGGCGTGTCACAGCCCTGGGCCGCCACCCGGTCGCGCAGCCGCAGGTAGTCGTCGGCCTGGAAGAACATCTGGGTGATCGCGTAGTCGGCGCCCGCGCGGCACTTGCGTACGAAGTAGTCGGTGTCGGACTCGATGGACGGCGAGCGCGGATGCTTGTACGGGAACGCCGCCACACCGACGCAGAACTCCCCCGCCTGCCGGATGAGCCGCACCAGCTCCTCGGCGTAGAGCACGCCCTCGGGATGCCGCACCCACTCGGCGGCCGGGTCGCCGGGCGGGTCGCCGCGCACGGCCAGGATGTTGCGCACCCCCGCGTCGGCGAAGCGGCCGATCAGATGACGCAGCTCGCGCAGCGAGTGGTCGACCGCCGTGAAGTGCGCCACAGGGGTGAGCGTGGTGTCGTGGGCCAGGCGCTCGACGATGTCGACCGTGCGGTCGCGGGTCGAGCCGCCGGCGCCGTAGGTCACCGAGACGAACGTGGGGCGCAGGGACTCCAGCTCCCTGATCGCCTTCCAGAGCTGCCGCTCGCCCTCGTCGGTCTTCGGCGGGAAGAACTCGAAGGAGAACGACCGGCCACCGGCGGCGAGCAGCTCGCGGACGGTGGGAACACGATCGGGCAGGATGGAGGGTCGACCAAGCGCCATGGGGCAAGCGTACAGGCCGGTGTCCGGATCGGCCGCCCCTAGACCGGGGACCCGACCCCGAGTCCGCGCCCACTAGTCTCAAGGCATGACCACTGACGCCGCGAGCATGGACGCCCTGCGCACCCAGGTGGAGCGCGCCCTCGGGGAGTTCGTCGAACGGCAGCTGCCCCCCTCGGGCGACGCCGAGCTCGAACCGCTGCGCGCCGCCGCGGGCGACCTGCTGGCCGGCGGCAAGCGCCTGCGTCCCGCGTTCTGCTACTGGGGCTGGCGCGGCGCGGGCGGCACCGACCTGCCCGAGATCTTCACCGCCGCGGCGTCGCTGGAGCTGTTGCAGGCCAGCGCGCTCGTGCACGACGACGTGATGGACAAGAGCGACCTGCGCAGGGGCATGCCGGCCGCCCACCGCCGCTTCCAGACCCTGCACGAGAAGGAGGGCTGGCACGGCTCGGCCGAGCAGTTCGGCGAGGGGGCCGCCATCCTGCTGGGCAACCTGCTGCTGGTGTGGTCGGGCGAGATGTGGCGTACCAGCGGCCTGCCGCCGGCGTCGCTGGCCGCCGCCCAGCCCGTCCACGACCACATGCGCACCGAGCTGATGTGCGGCCAGTACCTCGACCTGCTGGAGCAGGCCCACGGCGAGAACACCTTCGAGTCGGCGCTGCGGGTGGCGCTGTTCAAGAGCGGCAAGTACTCGGTGGAGCAGCCGCTCAGGCTCGGCCTGGTGCTCGCCGCCGCCGCGCTGGAGCCGTGGATGGACGAGCTGTGCACCGGCTACGGCCGCCGCGTCGGCATCGCCTTCCAGCTCAGGGACGACATCCTCGGGGTGTTCGGCGACCCGGCCCAGACCGGCAAGCCGGCCGGCGACGACCTGCGGGAGGGCAAGCGCACGATGCTGGTGGCCCGTACCCTGGCCGCGGCCGCGCCGGAGTCGGCCGCGACGGTGCGCAGGCTGCTCGGCGACCCCGCGCTCGACGAGCAGGGGGTGAGCGCCCTGCGCGAGATCATCACGGACACCGGCGCGCTGCGGGAGTGCGAAGACCTGATCGCCGGCTATCTCGCCGACGCGCTGGCCGCGCTCGACGAGGCGCCTCTCACCGCCCAGGCGCGCACGGCGCTGACCGAGCTGGCCATCGCCGCGACGTCCCGCAAGACCTGACCCCGGCACCGGCATCCCGGCACCTGAGGTCGGCGCGCGGTCCGCCTGTGGGTGGCGGGCGCCCGGTCGTCCTAGGGGATCAGGCGCTTGGCGAACTCGGCCGCCGCCGCCCCCGGGTCCTCCGCGTCGGTGATCGCGCGTACGACCACCACGCGGGTCACGCCGTACGACATGACCTCGTCGAGGTTGGCGAGGTCGATGCCGCCGATCCCGAACCACGGCCGCTCCGACCCCGGGGCCGATCCCAGCGAGGCCGCGTGCCGCAGCAGCGCCGGGCCCGGCGCGTGGCGGCCCGGCTTGGTCGGCGTGGGCCAGATCGGGCCGCAGCAGAAGTAGTCGACGCCCTCCTCCACGGCCGCGGCGGACGCCTCGGCGATGGAGTGGGTGGACCGGCCGATGACGATGTCGTCGCCGAGCATCTCTCGCGCGACCGTCACGGGAAGGTCGTCCTGCCCCAGGTGGAGCACGTCGGGCCGGGCGGCGTAGGCGATGTCCGCCCGGTCGTTGACGGCCAGCAGCTTGCCGTGCCGGTCGCAGGCGTCGCGGAAGACTTCCAGGAGCGCGAGTTCTTCGCGTGCCTCCAGGCCCTTCTCCCGCAGCTGGACGATGTCCACGCCGCCGGCCAGCACCGAATCGAGGAACTCTGCCAGGTCGCCGCGGTCGCGGCGGCCGTCGGTGCAGAGATAGAGGCGGGCCTCAGAAACCGAGGGCCTGGGCACGCCGCTTGACCTCCGTGTGACGGCCGGCCTTGATCGCCTCGATGGGCGACCCCGGCAGGGACTCGTCTGGGGTGAAGAGCCAGCGCAGCGACTCGACGTCGTCGTAGCCGGCGTCCAGCAACACGGTCAGTGTGCCGGGCAGGCCCTTCATCACGTCCTTCCCGTCGAGGAACACCGCGGGCACCTGTGGCCCGCCGCCGCCGCGGCGTACGCCGAGCAGCTTGTGGTCCTTGAGGAGTTGCTTGGCCCGCCCGATCGAGAGGTCGAGGCGTGAGGCCACTTCGGGGAGAGTGAGCCACTCGTCGACGAGCTGGTCGGTCTCCCGGTCGATCTGTGCAACAGAAAGCGTCACGAAACCACAACTACCACATGCCGTCCTTGCTCAAACAACACAATCCCGTAGGGGGACCTCTGGATCTACCAGGCGTTCTGTGTCGAGGCGATGACCGCCTTCGATGATCCTACGGCCCTGCACGTAGTCCCGGGGCCGGTCGACGGCGAGCACCGCGGCGAGGGTGTCGCCGGACGTCAGCCAGACGGCCGACCACTTGCCCTCCGGCTCGCCGCGGTAGAGCAGGCGGTCGCCGGACGGGTGGTGGCCGATGTACTGGACCATGTGGCCGAACTGCTCGGACCAGAAGTAGGGCGCCGGGTCGTAGACGGCCTCCTCGCCCAGCAGGGTGGCGGCGGCGACCTCGGGCGAGCCGAGCGCGGTGTCCCAGTGCTCGACGCGGAGCCTGGTGCCGTAGCGGCGCGACCACCAGGCGGCGCAGTCGCCCGCGGCGACCACGCCCGGCATGGACGTGCGCAGGTGCTCGTCGGTGACGACGCCGTTGTGCAGGTCGATGTCGGAGCCGGCCAGCCATTCGACGGCCGGGCGCACGCCGATGCCGGTGACGACCACGTGGGCCTGGACGAACTCGCCGCCCACCAGCCGTACGCCGCCCTCGTCCACCTCGTCGACCATGGTGTTCAGGCGCAGGTCGATGCCCTCGTACCAGTGTCGCGTGCGGGCGCCGATCTCCGGGCCCACGGCGTTGGCCAGCGGGGTGGGACCGGCCTCGATCACGGTCACCGCGCAGCCGGCCCTGCGGGCGGCGGTGGCGACCTCGGCGCCGATCCAGCCCGCGCCGATGATCGCCACGTGGGCCCCGGCCACGAGCCCGGCGCGCAGCTCGTGGGCGTCGTCGAGGGTGCGCAGGACGTGCTGGGGGCCGTCGCCGGGCACGGTGATCGGCTCGGCGCCGGTGGCGATCACGAGGCCGTCGTAGCCGAGCTCGCCCTCGGTCGTCTCCAGGACGCCCTCGCGCAGGGCCTTGGCGGTCACGCCGGGCCAGAAGTCGATCTCCAGCGCGTCGAGGTCGGCCTCCAGGAAGCTGGAGTCGGCGGCGCCGGACAGGACGGCCTTGGACAGCGGCGGGCGGTCGTAGGGCCGATGGCGCTCCTGGCCGATCAGCGTGATCCGTCCGGTGAAGCCGCGTCCGCGCAGCGCCTCGGCGCTGCGCAGCCCGGCCAGGCCCGCTCCCACCACTACGACATGGTTCACGTTCATGACCATAACGGGGGCGGTGCCGGCACGTCGCACCGAGGCCGTAGGCTGGGAGCGCAAGACGCGCGGGAGTCCGGCCGTCACCGGGCTGAGAGGAAGGCTTGAGCGGGCCTTCGACCGCAAGACACCTGATCCGGATCATGCCGGCGAAGGGAGCGCGGATGAATGTGATCGTGGGCGGCGGGGTCGTCGGGTTGTCGATCGCCTGGCGGCTGGCCCGTGCGGGGCTGCCCGTCACGGTGGTCGACCCGGCCCCGGGGCGCGGGGCGTCCTACGCGGCGGCCGGGATGCTCGCCCCCGTCAGCGAGGTCGCCTACACCGAGGAGCCGCTGCTGCGGCTGGGGGCCGCGTCGCTGCGCCGGTGGCCGTCCTTCGCCGCCGAGCTGGCCGCCGACGCGGGGCTCGACGGCGGGTTCGGCACGGGTCTCGACAGCGGGTCCGGCGCGGGTCCCGGCGGGTTCGGCGTGCGTCCCGGTGGCGGGTTCGGGCGGGTGTCCGGGGGTGCGGGGCCGATGGAGGCCGCCCGTCGCGGGCTCGACCTGCGCGCCGACGGCACGCTCGACGTCGCCTTCGGGGCCGACGACCTGGCGGCGCTCGACGACCTGGCGGCGTTCATGGACAAGCTGGGGTTGCGGGTCGAGCGGCTGACCGGGCGCGAATGCCGCCGTCTGGAGCCCATGCTGGCCCCTTCGGTGCGCGGCGGGCTGCTGGCCCCCGGTGACGCCTGGGTGGACCCGCGCCGCGTCACGGCGGCGCTGCTGGCCGCGCTCGACCGGCTGGGCGTGCCCCTGGTACGGGCGCGGGTCGCCGGGCTGCTGCGCGACGGCGACACCGCGTCAGGGACAGGGGCGGGGGCCGAAGCCAGGGCCGACACCGTGACCGACAGCGTGATGGGCCCCGCGACGGGTGCTGTGGTGGGTGTGCGCCTAGATCCCGATCCCGGTCAGCCTGACGCCGCCGTGCGGGAGATCGCGGCCGAGCGGGTGGTGCTGGCCGCGGGGGCGTGGAGCGGGGAGCTGGCCGGGGTGCCCGTCCGGCCGGTCAAGGGGCAGATCATGCGGTTGCGCTCGCCGCAGCCGCTGCTCGGGCGGTGCGTACGCGGGACGGTGCACGGCGCGCCCGTCTACCTCGTCCCCAGGGGCGACGGTGAGCTGGTGCTCGGGGCCACGCAGGAGGAACTGGGGTTCGACACCCGGGTGACCGCGGGCGGGCTCCACGAGCTGCTGCGGGACGCCAGGGAGCTGGTCCCGGGGATCACCGAGCTGGAGGTCGCCGACGTGGTCGCCGGGCTGCGGCCGGGCACCCCCGACAATCTGCCGATCATCGGGGCGGGCGAGGTTCCCGGGCTGGTGCTGGCCACCGGCCACCATCGGGGCGGGGTCCTGCTGGCCCCCCTCACGGCGGCCCTGATCACAGCGGCCTTGACGACACCGGCCGTGGCGACACCAACCCTGCCGACACCGACCGACGCGACACCGACCGGCGCGACACCGACCGTGGTGACGGCGTCCCCGGGGGCGGCGGGGTCGGTGCCGGGGGCGGGGATTCTGACGGGTGAGGAGGGCGAGCTGGCTGTGCTGTGCTCGCCCGCGAGATTTCGGGATATTTCATGATTGTGACGATCAACGGCGCCGCACACGAGGTGGCCGACGGCACCACCGTGGCCCAGGCCGTACGAACGCTGACCACGGCCACCACCGGAGTGGCGGTGGCCGTGAACGACGAGGTGGTCACGCGCAGCTCGTGGGAGACGACGGCGCTCGGCGACCGCGACCGCGTCGAGGTCCTGACGGCGGTGCAGGGTGGATGAGCTGATCATCGCCGGGGAGAAGTTCTCCTCCCGGCTCATCATGGGCACCGGCGGCGCGCCCTCCCTGGAGGTGCTCGACCAGGCGCTGGTCGCCTCGGGAACCGAGCTGACCACGGTGGCCATGCGGCGGCTCGACCCGGGCGCCCGCGGCTCGGTCCTCGACGTGCTGCGCCGCCGCGACATCAAGGTGCTGCCCAACACCGCGGGCTGCTTCACCGCGGGCGAGGCCGTGCTGACGGCCCGGCTGGCCCGCGAGGCCCTGGGGACGAACTGGGTCAAGCTCGAGGTCATCTCCGACGAGCGCACGCTGCTGCCCGACCCGATCGAGACGTTCGACGCGGCCGAGCGGCTGGTGGCCGACGGGTTCGTGGTGCTGCCGTACATCGGCGACGACCCGGCGCTGGCGCGGCGGCTGGAGCAGGCCGGCTGCGCGGCCGTGATGCCCCTGGGAGCGCCGATCGGGTCGGGCCTCGGCATCAGGAACCCGCACAACATCGAGCTCATCGTGGAGGCCGCCGCGGTGCCGGTGATCCTCGACGCGGGCATCGGCACGGCCAGCGACGCCGCCCTGGCGATGGAGCTGGGCTGCGACGCGGTGCTGCTGGCCACGGCGGTCACCCGCGCGCAGCGGCCCGAGCTCATGGCCTCGGCGATGAGGGCGGCCGTGGCGGCGGGACGCCAGGCGCGGCAGGCGGGCAGGATCCCGCGCCGGCGCTACGCGGAGGCGTCCTCACCGACGACCCCCTAGGATCCGCCCCGAGATCCCCCGTAAGATCCATCGGAGGGCTCGGCTCGCGCCGGGTCCTCCCCCCGGTCGGGGCCGCTCTCCTGAGAACGTCTCCGCATCGGTTTCGGGCGCGCGGGCCCTGCCGGTGCCAAAACGCCCGTAAACTCTGGGGGGTGGTGGATAAGACGACTGCGGACCCCCTGGTCGGGCGGCTTCTCGATGGGCGCTACCGCATCGAGAGCCGAATCGCCCGGGGCGGTATGGCGACCGTCTACCTGGCGCTCGACGTCCGGCTGGACCGCACTGTCGCGCTGAAGGTCATGCACAGCTCGCTCGCCGAGGACCCGGCCTTCGTCCGCAGGTTCATCGGCGAGGCCAAGTCGGTCGCCAGCCTGTCCCACCCCAACGTGGTGCACGTCTTCGACCAGGGCACCGACACCGACGTCGTCTACCTGTCGATGGAGTACGTGCCGGGCCGGACGCTGCGCGACATCCTGCGCGAGCGCGGCAGGCTGCCCGCCCGCGAGGCGCTGGAGATCATGATCCCGGTGCTCGCCGCCCTGGGCGCGGCCCACCAGGCCGGGATGGTCCACCGCGACGTGAAGCCCGAGAACGTGCTGATGACCGACGACGGCCGGGTCAAGGTCGTCGACTTCGGGCTGGCCAGGGCCATCGAGGCGACCAACCAGACCCGTACCGGCGTGATGATCGGCACGATCGGCTACATGTCGCCCGAGCAGGTCACCACCGGCGGCGCCGACGTGCGCAGCGACGTCTACGCCGCGGGCATCATGCTGTTCGAGCTGGTGACCGGGCAGCAGCCCTACGACGGCGAGACGCCGATGTCGGTGGCCTACCGGCACGTCCATGACACGGTCCCGCCGCCTTCGTCGCTGGTGCCCGAGGTGCCGCCGCTGATCGACGCCCTGGTGGCGCACGCCACGGCCCGCGAGCCGCACGACCGCCCGGCCGACGCCACGGCGATGCTCGTCCAGGCGGTCGAGGCCCACCGGATGCTGCCCCGGCTGAGCACCCCGCCCGCCATGACGGCCGTGTTCAACCAGTCGATCCCGCCGCGGCCGAGCGGCGCGGGCGCACCCTCGATGCCGCTGGCCGCGCCCGCCCACACGCTGATCCAGCCGCGCGCCCAGGTGGCGCCGCCGGTGGCGCCGCCGCCGTCCAGGCGCTCGTTCCGGCCCAACTGGTTCCTGGTCGTGCTCGCCGCGGTCATGGTGGTCGCGGTGGCGCTGACCGGCTGGTACTTCTCCCAGACCAAGATGGTGCAGGTGCCCGACCTGGTCGGCCAGAACGTGGTGGTCGCCGAGCGGACCGCCACGAACAAGGGCTTCAAGATCCGCAAGGTCCAGGGCGAGTACGACGAGGACACCGCCGAGGGGCTGGTGCTGCGTACCGACCCCGAGGGCAAGACCGAGCTGGAGAGCGGCGGCACGATCACGCTGGTGCCCTCGCTCGGCCCCAAGCGGGTGATCGTCCCCAGCGTCAAGGGCCTGACCAGCGACGAGGCCCGCGTCAAGATCGCCGAGGCCGGGCTCACCGTGGGCAGCGTCAAGCGCCTGCCCAGCGCCGAGGTCGAGCGGAACAAGGTGATCCGCAGCTCCCCCGAGGCCGGCGAGAAGGTCAAGGAGGGCGCGAAGGTCGGCATCTTCGTGAGCGCCGGCATGGTGATGCCCGACGTGACCGGCATGCCGAAGGACGAGGCCGCCGCCTACCTGGGCGGCCAGGGCTTCCAGGTGCAGGTCAACGAGGTCGACGACGACGCCGAGCCCTGCACGGTCATCGCCCAGGCGCCGAAGTCCAGGTCCGAGGTGGACAAGGGCACGCCGGCGATGATCACGGTGTCGCGCTGCCAGACCGACTTCTGGGACTGGTTCAAGGGCGACAACGAGGCCCGCGACGACCAGGACTTCCGCCTGGTCCCCGCGGTCATCGGCAAGAACGTCAAGGACGCCAAGTCGGAGCTGGAGTCGCTGGGCTTCCACGTCCGGGTCAACCGGCTGGCCAACGGCGGCGTCGTCCAGTACCAGCGGCCGTTACCGAACAGCGAGCGGCCGCCCGGCGCGACCGTCTACCTCTGGCAGTAGCCGCCGAGGTCAGGCCAGGTGCCCGTGCAGGCGTACCCTGGCCAGCCCGCCGTCCGGATAGATGTCGACCCGTACGTGGGTGACCGGTTCGCGGTGGTCGAGGCGGAAGCGGTGGGGTGTGTCGGGCTGGAGCCGGGTCTTCGGCAGCAGCCCGATCTCGCGCCCGCCGGACAGCCCGGTGAGCGCGACGTGGCCGGGGGCGTTGAAGATCAGGTTCGTGGTGTCGATCTCGGCCAGGCGCACCAGGCCCGGCCCGGCCAGGCGGATGAGCAGCCAGTCGTTGCCCGGCTCCCGGCGGCGCGCGGTCTCCCAGCCCTCGGCCTGATGCCGGGCCAGGCCGGGGGCGATGACGTTGTCGGGCGCGGAGTAGAACTCGTCGGAGCAGGCGGTGACCAGGCCGCCGTTCTGGAGGGCGGCCAGGTCGAGGCTCAGGCCGTCGTGGACGGACAGGTCGGGGCGTACCTCGCCGTGCACGCGCAGTCGGGCGATGCCGCCGTCGGGGTACATGTTCAGGCGTACGTGGGTGTACCGGGTGTCGTCGCCGGTGACCTCGACGTGGTGCTCGGTGTCGCCCTTGAGCCCGGTCCTCGGGACGATCTCCGTCCAGTCGGCGGCGGCCAGCTCGTCAGGTGAGGGGTGGCCGGGCACGGCGGCGGCCTCGACCGAGGCGTACGGCGGGTAGTTGCCCTTGAACCAGGCCGTGTCGATCACCACGCCGCGGATCGCCCCGGGCAGGCCCAGCCGCACCAGGGCCCAGTCGTGGCCCGGGGTGCGGCGGCGGCGGGTCTCCCAGCCGTCGTACACCTGGCCCTTGTTGCCGAACGTCTCGGCGCGGAAGCCGGGGCGGCCCGGCCTGATCAGGCTCTCCTTCTCGGCGAACGACTCGTCGCTGGCCGCCACGACCGAGCCGCCGAGGGTGCGCAGGGCCAGGTCGGGCAGGCTGGTGAAGGCGGACATCTACTGCTCTCCCAAGATGAGGCGGCCGTGCGGCTCTCCGTCCACGGGACGGCCGCGCAGCCAGGTGGTCAGGACGGCGCCCTTGAGCACCCGGCCGTGGTAGGGGGTGACGGGGTTGCGGTGGTGCAGGCGGGCGGCGTCCACCGGGTTGTCGGCGTCGGGGTCGAAGGCGACCAGGTCGGCGTCGTTGCCGGGGCGGATCGCGCCCTTGCCGGGGATCCGGGCCGTCTCGGCGGGCGCGGCCGACATCCAGCGGACGACGTCGGCGAGCGGGTGCCCGCGCCGGGCGGCCTCCGTCCAGACCGCGGACAGGCCGAGCTGGAGGGAGGCGACACCACCCCAGGCGGCGGCGAAGTCGGGCACCTTCAGGTCGGCGGGCGAGGGCGAGTGGTCGGAGACGACACAGCTCAGCACGCCTCTGGCCAGGCCGTCCCACAGCAGCTCGCGGTTGGCCCGCGAGCGGATGGGCGGGCAGCACTTGTACGCCGTCCGCCCCTCGGGCACCTGCTCGGCCTCCAGCGTCAGGTAGTGGGGGCAGGTCTCGGCCGTGACCGCCACGCCGTCGGCCTGGGCCTCCTCCAGCACGCCGAGGCATTCGGCGCTGGAGACGTGCAGGACGTGCACCCGCGCGCCGGTCTCGGCGGCCAGCGCGACGACCCTCGCCACCGCGCTGCGCTCGGCGGCCCCCGGCCGCGACTCCAGGAACTCCCGGTACGTCGGCCCGCCCGGCTCGGCCAGCAGCTCCGGGTCCTCGGCGTGCACGACGACGAGCCCGCCGAACCCGGCGACCTCCGCCAGCACCGCCCGCAGCTCCGCCGTGGCGAGCGGCGGGAACTCCTCGACGCCCGACGGGGACATGAAGCACTTGAAGCCCAGGACGCCGCGCTCGTGCAGCGGCCTGAGCTCCTTGAGGTTGCCCGGGACCGCGCCGCCCCAGAACGCCACGTCGACGTGGCACTGCCCGCGGGCGGCCCGCAGCTTGGCCTCCAGCGCCTCCACGCTGACGGTGGGCGGCAGGGAGTTGAGCGGCATGTCCACGATCGTGGTCACCCCGCCGGCGGCGGCCGCCCTGGTCGCCGAGGCGAACCCCTCCCAGTGCGTCCGGCCCGGCTCGTTGACGTGCACGTGCGTGTCCACCAGGCCGGGGAGCAGGGGCAGGTCGCGCAGGTCGATGTCCTCGGCGGCGTCGAGGGGCTCGGCGTAGTCGTACAGGGCCTCGATGCGCTCGCCCCGCACGGCCACGGCCACCGCCCGCTCCCCCTCGGGCGTGACGGCCCGCCGGGAGCGGACGACGAGGTCGTGGACGGTCATCTGCCCTCCAGGTGCTCGGCCCGATGATCGGCCAGGTGATCGGCCAGGTGATCGGCCGCCACGCGGGCGGCCAGGCGTTCGAGGAGCGGCCCGGCCTCGGCCATGCAGCGCGCCGGGTCGGGCTCCAGGTCGGTCAGGGCGTACGCGGCCTCGATGCCCGCGTCCTTGAGCTCGGCGTCGCCGAGGGTGCGCCGCCCGCAGACCGCGACGACCGGCACGCCCGCCCTGGCCGCGGCCTGGGCCACGCCGATCGGCGCCTTGCCGCGCAGGGACTGCTCGTCGAGCGACCCCTCACCGATGATCACCAGCCGCGCGTCGCGGACGAGCGCGCCGAAGCCGAGCAGGTCGAGCAGGTATTCGATGCCGGGCCGCAGCTCGGCGTGGAGGAAGGCCAGCGCCGCGAAGCCGACGCCGCCCGCCGCGCCCGCACCCGGGGCTCCGGCCACGCCCATGGCGCGCGGGGTGTCGTCGTGCTCGACCGCGCCGGCCAGGCCGTGGGTCTGCGTGGCGACGGCGGCCAGCCGGGACAGGCCGGCCTCCAGCACCTTGACGTCGTCGGGGGTGGCGCCCTTCTGCGGCCCGTAGACGGCGGCGGCTCCGTGCGGGCCGAGCAGCGGGTTGTCCACGTCGCTCGCCACCACGAACTCCACGCCGGAGACGCCGGCGAAGCCGGACAGGTCGATGCGGGCCAGCCCGCGCAGCGCGGCGCCGCCGTCGGGCAGCTCGGCGCCGTCGTCGTCGAGCAGGCGCGCGCCGAGCGCCCGGACCATGCCCGCTCCGCCGTCGGTGCAGGCGCTGCCGCCCAGCCCGAGGACGACCCGCCGCGCGCCCCTGCGCAGGGCGTCGGCGATCAGTTCTCCGGTGCCGTAGGAGGTGGCGGTCAAGGGGGCGAGCCCGGCGGGCAGCCGCCGCAGCCCGGACGCCTCGGCCAGCTCGACCACCGCCGTCGGCGTGCCGCCCGCGGCCCGCCAGGCGTAGGCCGCGGTCACGCGTTCGCCGGTGGGACCGGTGACCTCCACGGTGACACGGTCGAACCCGCAGGCCACGGCCGCCTCGACGGTGCCGTCGCCGCCGTCGGCGACCGGCAGCTCGACCGTCGGCACCCCGAGCCCCGCCGACACCCGCGCCGCGACCTCGGCGGCGGTGAGGGAGCCCTTGAACTTGTCGGGTGCCACCAGAACCAGCTTTACCACTACGAACTCCCACAAGATGCTGAACAATGGCCGGACACGCCTTCCTGCCCGGTGCGAGCGGGCAGGAAGGCGTGACTCATCATCACATCAGGCCCCTGGCCGGGGGCGGCCCAGGGTGGCTGCCCTCAGCGAACAGCCTCGGTGAAACAGGCGCCGGCGTCCCCGCCCATGGGCCGCGAGCACGAATCTGAGCGGTCCTGGCCGGTTCTGAGGTGGCTGAGCCTCCAACTAGGCTCACATCCCGTAAGGAGGCGTTTCATGCGCATTTCTGAGCGGGAGCGGCGGCGTCGTCTGGGCGCGCGCCACAGCCTGGCGGCCAAGGCGGCGAGCCCGGAGCAGGCGACGGCGTCCGTGGTGGCGCTGCACGCGACCGACCCGGCGACCGTGTTCCTGTCGGCGGGCGCGCGGCTCACCGCCCCCGGCCCCGAGCCGGTCGAGCGGGCCCTGTACGAGGACCGCACGCTGGTGCGCATGCACGGGATGCGGCGCACGGTGTTCGTGGTCCCGGCCGCGCTGGTGCCCGTCGTGCACCACTCCTCCACGCTCGCGGTCGCCACGAGGGTGCGCAAGGCGCTGGTCAAGGAGCTCACCGCGGCCGGCGGCTGGGACGAGCCGTGGCTTTCGGAGGTGGAGTCGTCGGTGCTGCGCGTCCTGGCGGCGGAGGGCACGGCGACGGCGAACCGGCTGGGCGTGCTGGAGCCGCGGCTGCGCGAGCAGTTCCGGGTGGCCGCGGGCAAGCCGTACGAGGCCATGCACAGCGTCGGGCAGCGGCTGATCACGCTGATGGGCATGGAGGGCCGGCTCGTCCGGCAGGGCCGCCCGTCCGGCTCGTGGACGAGCACGCAGCACCTGTGGGCCGTCGCCCCGCCCATGGACGCCCTGGCCGTCCCGCAGGCCCAGGCGGAGCTGGTAGGCCGCTGGCTGGCCGCGTTCGGCCCCGGCACGGAGGCCGACGTCAAGTGGTGGACCGGCTGGACGCTGCGCGAGGTGCGCGCCGCGCTGGCCGCCGTCGGCGCGGTGGAGGTCGAGCTGGACGAGGGCCCGGGGTACGTCCTGCCCGGCGACCTGGACGAGACGCCCGACCCCGGGCCGTGGGCGGCGCTGCTGCCCGCCCTCGACCCGACGCCGATGGGCTGGCAGGGCCGCGACTGGTACCTGCCGAAGGAGCACCGGGCCGAGTTGTTCGACCGCAGCGGCAACGTCGGCCCGACCGTGTGGTGGGACGGCCGGGTCGTCGGCGGCTGGGGGCAGCGCCCCGGCGGCGAGATCGTGTGGCGGGCGCTCACCGACGTGGGCTCCGACGCCGTGGCCGCCGTGGAGGCCGAGATCGCCGGTCTGGCCTCCTGGCTCGGCGGCGTACGGATCACGCCCCGCTTCCGCACGCCCCTGGAACGCGCGCTGTCGGAGTAGGCCGCCCGCCCGGGGCCGTCACGCGACCACGCGGATGAACTCCTCCAGCGAGTAACGCCCGTCCTGGTCGGAGTCGGCCTCCTGGCTCAGCGCCCCGAGGGCCTCGGCGGGCAGGTCGGGGAAGTGCCGCTTCAGCTCGGCCTCGCTGACGAAGCCGTCGCCGTCGGTGTCGATCTCGGCGAAGGTGCTCTTGAGCTGCGCCAGCCGCTCGACGGGGAGTTCTGCCGACACGGGACCGCCTTTCAGTGCTGGATGCCACGTTCCGGACATTCACACCTTAGTGATGGATCTCCCTGTCCGCCGAGAGCCCTCGCTCGGCCGCCAGCCGCATCAGCCTGCGGTGGGCGTCGGCGCCCGCCCGGCCGGCCGCGTCGTGGGACGTCGTCCGCAGCTCGCCGTCCTCGACCACGGTCCGGCCGCCGACCAGGACGCGGGCCACCGGCGGCGGAGGCCCGAACACCAGCGCGCACACCGGGTCTGCCACGGCGGCGGTGAAGGGCCCGCCGGTCCGCCACAGGACGACGTCGGCCAGCTTGCCGGGCTCCAGCGAGCCGAGCTCGGCCTCGCGGCCCAGGTTGCGCGCCCCGCCGAGGGTGGCCAGCTCCAGCGCCTGGCGGGCCGACAGGGCGCCGGGGCCGTACCTGGCCCGCTGGAACAGCAGCGCCTGCCGCATCTCCCCGGCCGGTGAGGTCAGCTCGGAGGAGGCACTGCCGTCCACGCCGAGCCCGACGTTCGCGCCCTGGCGCAGCATCTCCGACACGCGGGCGATCCCGGCGCCCAGGCGGCCGTTGGAGGAGGGGCAGTGGGCCGCGCCCGTGCCGGTGCGGGCGAGCTTGACGATGTCGGCGTCGCTGAGGTGCACGGCGTGCGCGAGCCACACGTCGGGGCCCAGCCAGCCGAGCTTGTCCATGTAGTCCACCGGGCGCAGGCCGAACTGCTCCATGCAGTGCTCGTCCTCGTCCAGGGTCTCGGCCAGGTGGGTGTGCAGCCGTACGCCCTTGTCCCTGGCCAGGGCCGCCGACCGGGTCATCAGCTCCGCGCTGGCCGAGAACGGCGAGCACGGCGCGACCGCGACCCGCAGCATCGAGGACGGCGACGGGTCGTGGTAGGCGTCCACCGCTTCAGCCGTCGCGGCCAGCGCGTCGTCGAGCTCCTCGACCACCTCGTCCGGCGGCAGCCCGCCGCGCGACCGGCCCCGGTCCATCGAGCCGCGCGCCGGATGGAAGCGCACGCCGATCTCCCGCGCGGCCTCGACGCCCGCCGCGAACAGGTCGCCCCTGCCCTTGGGGAAGACGTAGTGGTGGTCGCTGGAGGTGGTGCAGCCGGCCAGCGCGAGCCAGCCGAGCCCGGCCGTGGCCGCGCCCCTGACGACCTCGGCGTCCATGGCGGCCCACACGTCGTAGAGCGCCACCAGCCACTCGAACAGGGTGGCGTCCTGGGCCAGCCCCTGCGAGGCCCATTGGTAGAGGTGGTGGTGGGTGTTGACCAGGCCGGGGGTGGCCAGGCAGCCGGAGCCGTCCACGCGCCGGGCGCCGGGGGTGGCGGGCGCGGGGCCGGGGCCGAGCGCGGCGATCCGGTCGCCCTCGACCACGATGTGGCCGGAGGGGATCTCGGGGCCGACGACGGGCGCGACGTGCACGTTCTCGATCAGCAGGGTCATCGGGCCGCCTTCCGCGCCGCGGCCAGCCGTACGGCGTCGAGGATCTTCTCGTAGCCGGTGCAGCGGCACAGGTTGCCCGCCAGGGCCTCGCGGATCTCGGCGTCGGAGGGCCGGGGCACGCGTTCGATCAGGTCGTGGGCCTGCACGACGAGCCCGGGGGTGCAGAAGCCGCACTGCACGGCCCCGCACTCGACGAACGACTCCTGTACCGGGTCGAGCCGGTCGCCCTCGGCCAGCCCCTCGACCGTACGCACCCGCCGTCCCTCGGCCTGACCGGCGGCGACCAGGCACGAGCAGACCGGCAGTCCGTCGAGATAGACCGTGCACGAGCCGCATTCGCCCTGCTCGCAGGCGTTCTTGGAGCCGGGGAGCCCCATCCGCTCGCGCAGGACGTACAGCAGGCTCTCCCCCTCCCAGACGTCTTCCACGCTGTGGTCGCGGCCGTTGACGGTGACGTTCAGGCGCATCAGGCGGCCCTCCTCGCGAGGTGGTCGTTCCAGGCCCAGGTGAGCGTGCGCCGGGCCATCACGCCGACGGCGTGCACCCGGTAGGCGGCCGTGCCGCGCACGTCGTCGATCGGCGCGGCGGCGCGCGCGCACAGCTCCCCGAAGCGGGCCAGCAGCGCGGGGTCGAGCGACGCGTCCCAGTCCAGCTCCCCGGCCAGCAGGTCCTCGGCCTCCAGGGCGCGGCGCGGCGTGGGCGCGGCCGAGCCGATCCCGGTGCCCACCCGCCGCTCGCCGGGGTGCAGCGCGACCGCGAACGAGCACACCGCGATCACCATGGCGTTGCGCGTGCCGACCTTGGAGAAGTACTGGGGTCCCGGAGCGGGCTCGACGCGCACGGCCCTGATCAGCTCGTCCGGTTCCAGGGCGTTGCGCTTGACCCCGAGGTAGAACTCGTGCGCGGGGATCAGGCGGGTGCCCCGGTCGCGCGACTCGACCTCGACGACCGCGCCCGCCGCCAGCAGCGGCGGGTGGCTGTCGCCCGCGGGCGAGGCCGCGCCGAGGTTCCCGGCGACCGTGCCGCGGTTGCGGATCTGCGGCGAGCCGACCGTGCGCGCGGCCTGCGCGAGCCCCGGCAGCACGCCGCCCAGCTCGTTGACGACCGTCGCGTACGTCACCCCCGCCCCGATCCGGCAGACCCCGTCGCCCATGCCCCATTCGCGCAACTCGGCCACCTGGTTCAGGTCGAGCAGCGCCTCCGGCCTGCGCACGTCGAAGTTGATCTCCACCATCACGTCCGTGCCACCCTGGACGGGCAGCGCACCGGGCCGGTCCGCCTTGGCGGCCAGCGCCTCAGCCCACGTGGTGGGCCGCAAGAAGTCCATCGTCCTCACTCCCAGGCGAATTCCGCGTCGGGCGCGTCCTCACGCAGGACGCTGCCCTCGATCAGCCCGTAGGGGCGATCGGCGGCGTAGAAGACCTCGTTCTCGTTGTCCAGGCCGAACGGCGACAGGTCGACCAGGAAGTGGTGCTTGTTCGGCAGCGTGAGCCTGACCTCGCAGACCTGCGGGCAGGCGGTCAGCACCCGCTCGCCCATCGCGTACAGGGTCTGCTGCAACGACAGGCTGTGCGTCTGCGCGAACGCGTCCAGCAGGCATTCGCGCACCCGCGCGTACGGCGGGCGCTCCCCCGTCCCGGCGTGCCGCCATCGCGCGGTCACCGCGGTGGCCAGGACGCGGTCGGTGGTCGGCTGGAGGGTGGTGTACTCGTCCACGAGGTAGCCGTGGAACTCCGAGCCGGTCGAGTTCATCACGACCAGGTCCGTCAGGCCGGACACGACGGTGGTGCGTCCGTCCCTGTCGTGGTGGACGACGCACGTGCGCACCTCGCCGCCGTCGCGCACGAAGGAGTGCTGCGACCGGCCGGGGATGCGGTTCCAGGCGTACTCCTCGATCTCCACCCGCGCGTGGTGGATGGAGGCGTGCGCGCCGACGAAATGGCGGGCCAGTAAGAGGGCGAAGTCCTCGATCTCGCCGACGCCGTGCTTCCTGGCGAAGGCGTAGGCGGTGTTCTTCTGCGTGTCGGTGGGCAGGACGGCGGCGTTGCCGCCGTTCCTGTGCGCCTCTTCCATGTCGCCCGACAGCGAGGAGCTGACGTTGATGTCCTTGACGTGGTGGACGCCTCCGTCCCTGACCACGCGGACGAGCCTGGTCTCCGCCTTGCCGTAGCGATTGGGGCCGAGCTTGACGGTCATCTAGCTCCCTCGGTAGGTGGAGTAGGCGTACGGGCTGAGCAGCAGCGGCACGTGGTGGTGCGCTCCGGGGTCGGTGACGGTGAAGGCGACGACGACCTCGGGGTAGAACGTGTCGGCCAGGTAGGCGCCGGTGTCGAAGACGACCCGGTGCACGCCTTGCTCGGTGGCCCAGCCCGTGATCCGGCCGTCGTCGTCGGTGCTGCCACGGGCGAGCACGCGGCCCTCGCGTTCCAGCCGTACGCCGACCCCGGCGGCCGGCCGGCCCGACACCGCGTCCAGGACGTGCGTCGAGAAGCTCATCCGCACTCCCCTTCCATGAGCTTCCCCAGCCGGAGCCGGGTGATCTTCACCAGCTCGTCGAGGACGACGCCGCGCTCGGTCTCCTCGTCGTTGCCCAGCCGCGCGCGCAGCCGGGCCAGCAGCTCGGCCCCGCTCAGGCCGGTGGCGCACACCAGGTAGACGTGCCCGAAACGCTCCTCGTACGCGCGGTTGCCCGCGGCCAGCAGCTCCGCGTCCCGCCCGGACGTGTCCTCGTGCGCGCCCGCCTGCTCCTCGCCCGACCAGCGCGACTCCCGGCCCTCCCCGGACGGGCGTTCCCCGATCCGCGGGTGGGCCTCCAGCGCCTCCAGCACGTCGGGCCACTTCAGCTCGCGCACCGCCGTCTCGGCGGCCTCGGCGAGCCGTTCGCGGCCGGCGTAGGGCCTGCGGGCGGCCACCGCCGCGGCGAAGGCGCGGGAGGCGCAGCAGGCCAGCAGCTCGGCCTCCGCCTCCTCCCGCGGCCGCCGGTTGAACCCGGCCAAGGAGTTGGGCATGTCTGCAGTACACACAGGGGCCTGCTGCCCGGTCCATCCGTGAGAACTCCCAAGTACGCAACGGGATGGCCAGGACTTTTCGTGTCATGCTCCAACCCGGCCCCGGCCGGGGCGCCTCTGAGCTGCGCCTACACTGGGAGCCATCATGACCTTGACATCCCTGATCGGCGGGCACGTGTCCGTCACCGGCGGCCTGGCGACCGGCGGCCTGAAGTACATGGCCGAGATCGGCGCCGAGATGATCCAGGTGTTCGTCACCAACCCGCGCGGCTGGGCGCTCAACGACGGCAGGCCGGCCGAGGACGCCAAGCTGGCCGAGTCCGGCGTCACCGCGTTCATCCACGTGCCGTACCTGGTGAACTTCGGCTCGCCCAACCCCGAGACGCTGACCAACTCCATCGCGGTCGTCCGCCACGGGCTGCGGCGCGGGGTCGAGACCGGCGCCAAGGGCGTCGTGGTCCACACCGGCTCGGCCGTCACCCAGTCACGCGACGACGCGCTGCGGCAGGTGCGCGAGACGCTGCTGCCGCTGCTCGACGAGATCCCCGAGGGTGGCCCCGACCTGCTGCTGGAGCCCATGGCGGGCCAGGGCGCGATGCTCTGCGCGACCGTCCAGGACCTGGAGCCCTATCTCGCCGCGCTCGACTGGCACCCGCGGGCCGGCGTCTGCCTCGACACCTGCCACGCCTTCGCCGCCGGGCACGACCTGGCCGCCGAGGGCGGGGTGCGGGAGACGTTCGACGCGCTGCACGCCCTCGCGCCCGGCCGGCTCAAGCTCATCCACGCCAACGACTCCAAAGACGTGTGCGGGGCCAAGAAGGACCGTCACGAGAACATCGGCGCGGGCCACATCGGCGCGGAGCCGTTCGCCGAGATCATGCGGCACCCGGCGGTGGCGGGCGTGCCGATCTGCATCGAGACGCCCGGCAAGGCCGACAAGCACCGCGAGGACATCGAGCTGCTGAAGAAGCTCCGCGACGAGGGCTGATCCGGCATTTCCCCCTGACGGGGATAAAGACCCAACCTGGCCTTGAATCGTGATAGGGGCGCCTGCTCTCACGATCCGGCCGCCCCCGAAGGCCGGATCGCGGGGCCGGGGTCCGTGGCCTCCGCAGGCGCCCCTTCACGTGATCGGCAGGCGGGCCCTACCCCCGGTCAAGGGCCCGACAGCCGTGGTGACCTGGTGGGTCACCGGTGAAGCCGGCGCATCAGGCCCTTGCTTGGGCCTTGCGGCCCGTCCCCCCCGATGCGCCGGGTGGCTTCCGATGCCGAAACACTACGGTCGCGATCTTGTGGGAGAAACCCTGTTTACGGTCAGCTCGCTGAACGGTCTGTAGTCATCGCCATACGGAGGGTGTCCGGACGGCGAACGGTCACCCGGCGGCGACGAGCGGTAGGTTCCGTGGCCCTCCACAGGGCCCGGCGGACCCGGCCGGACCCGCTCGGCACGGTGCCCGACCCGACGTGACCTGGGAAATCTTTTACCATCGCGGCGCCGCGACCCGCCCGGCGACCGGCGACGGGCAGCCCGCCGGCACGCCCAGCTTCACGCCCGCCCGTCCGCCCCGGCCCATGGCGGAACCCGGGCGGGCGCGGCGGGCGGCGGACGGTCAGGAGAAGACGCCGCGGTGCTGGCGGACGAGCTGTTCGCGCACCTGGCGGCTGTGGCGCCGGCTGACCTGAAGCGTCTCGGTGCCGACGGTGAGGGTGACCCGGCCGCCCTCGAAGCGCAGCTCGCTGACGTGCCGGGCCGAGACCAGGGTGCTGCGGTGGACGCGGATGAAGCCCGCCTCCGACCAGCGGCGTTCGAGCGCGGCCAGCGACATGCGGACGAGGTAGCTGCCGTCTTCGGTGTGCAGCCGCACGTAGTCGCCCTTGGCCTCGGCGAACCAGACGGCCTGCTGCGGCACGAACCTGGTGCGCCCGCCCAGCTCGACCGGGATGACGTCGTCCTGGCTCGGCTCGGCGAGCGGCGCGGAGGCCGCCTCCAGCCGTCTGACCGCCTCCGCCAGGCGCTCGGCCCGGACCGGCTTGAGCAGGTAGTCGACGGCCTCCAGCTCGAACGCCTGCACCGCGCACTCCTCGTGCGCCGTGACGAACACCAGCTTCGGCGGGCTGGGAAAGCCGCCGACCAGCCGGGCGAGGTCGAGCCCGTCGAGACCCGGCATCCGGACGTCGAGGAAGATCCCGTCGAGCCGCTCGCCGCCGCCGATCATCTGCACCATGTCCTGCAGCGCGGTGACGCCGTCGGCCGCGGTCGCGACGTGTTCGATTCTGGTGTCCTGGCGCAGCAGATAGGCGAGCTCCTCAAGAGCGGGCACCTCGTCGTCGACTGCCAGGACCCTCAGCATGGCCTCCACCCTCCCGTATGAAAGCAAAGGTCACAGCGACACGCCAGCCCAGCGTAAGGGAAAGATTACAATGAGGTGAATTGCGTCTTCGGCACGCGCAGCCGCACCCTCGTTCCCGCGCCGAGCGCGGTCTCCACGACCAGGCCGTAGCCGTCGCCGTAGATCTGGCGCATGCGCAGGTCCACGTTGGCCAGGCCGATGCCGCCGCCCTCGCGGGACGGTTCGCCGTCCAGCATGCGCCTGGCGCACTCGGGGTCCATGCCGGTGCCGTCGTCCTCGACGGTGATGTGGGCCTCGGGGCCGGCGTCGCGGACCACGACCCGCACCTCGCCGCCGCCGCGCCGGCCGCGCATGCCGTGCTTGATGGCGTTCTCCACCAGCGGCTGGAGGCACAGGAACGGCACCGGCACCGGCAGCACCTCGGGCGCGACCTGCATGCTGAAGCGCAGCTTGTCGCCGAAGCGGGCGCGTTCCAGCAGCAGGTACCGGTCGACGCAGGTCAGCTCGTCGGCCAGGGTGGTGAAGTCGTGGGCCCTGCGCAGGGCGTAGCGGGAGAAGTCGGCGAAGTCGAGCAGCAGCTCGCGGGCGCGCTTGGGGTTCGTACGGACGAACGAGGCGATCGTGGTCAGCGCGTTGTAGACGAAGTGCGGCGAGATCTGGGCGCGCAGCGCGCGCATCTCGGCCTCCAGCGCCCGCCGCCGCGAGGCGTCGAGGTCGGCCAGCTCAAGTTGCCCCGACACCCAGCGGCCCAGCTCGGTCACGGTACGCACGAGCGTCGCGCTGACCTCCTCGTCGAAGGCCGCCAGCGTGCCCACGACCGTGCCGTCGACGGTCAGCGGCACCACCACGGCCCCGTACGGCCGCCCGGCGAACACCTGCGCCCGCCCGGCGGCCAGGGTGGTGCGGGCGTAGGTGAGCACGTCGTCGGTGCACGGGCCGTCCCAGGCCAGCGCGGCGTCGGTGGAGGTGATCGCGACGGCGCGGGTGCCGAGCAGCGTGTGCAGATGGCGTACGGCCTTGCGCGCCGAGTCGCGGTCGAGCCCGGCACGCAGGGCGGGCGCGGCCAGCCCAGCGACGTGCAACGCGGTGAAGGTCGCCTCGTCCTTGCCGCCGCCCGGTTGGGCGTGACGGCGCGCCCTGGCACAGGCGTAGCCGAGGACGAAGGTCAGGAGGGAGAGCGCCACGCATGCGGTGGTCTGCATGCGCCAAACCGTAGCCAATAACCGGTCGTGTTCGGGTGGAAACCCAGAGCGAAGTCTACGGGGGCCCCTCGCCGGGTTCCTCCTGGTACGAGTAACGCTGTTCGTGCCAGGGGTCGGCCAGATTGTGGTATCCGCGCTCCTCCCAGAAGCCCCGCCGGTCCTCCAGGAGATATTCGATGGCCCGCACCCATTTGACGCTCTTCCAGGCGTACAGGTGGGGGACGACGATGCGTACGGGGTAGCCGCGGTCGGGGCTGAGCGGCTTCTCGTCCAGCTCGGTGGCGAACAGGGTGTCGGGGGCGGCGAAGTCGGACATGCGGAGGTTGGCGCTGTAGCCGTACTCGGCCCAGATCATGACGTGGCGCACGCCGGGGTCGGGCGGCGCCAGCTCCATGATCGTGGCCGGGGTGACGCCCCGCCACTCGTTGGCCATGAGGGAGAACTTGGTGACGCAGTGGAAGTCGGCGATGCGTGTGGCCCGGGGCAGCAGCTCGAAGTCCGCCCAGGTCAGGCAGTGCTCCTCGCCGGAGGCCGTGGCCCCGAAGACGCGGAAGTCCCAGCTGCCCGGCTTGAACGAGGGCACCCGGCCGTAGTGGATCACGGGGCGGCCGCGCGGGACGTACTGGCCTGGAGGCAGGCGCGACTCCTCCACGATCACTCCCCTCACCGATCTCGCGTCTTGGGCCATCCTGCCATCGGCCCGCCCGAGCCCCGCGTCCGGGGCTGGGGGCAGGCCTTGTCGTACTCAGGAGTAACTTGAGTACGACACCTCATGCGGCGGCCTGGCCTGCGGGATCACCATGAGCTCATGAGCAAGCCCATCCGTCCCACGCAGACCGCCGCGTTCTACGTCCAGGCGATGTTGTCGTTCGCCGTCTCCGTGTCGTCCGTGGTGATCGCCCTGATCTACCTGCCGGCCTCCGGCTGGATCCGGGCCTTCCTCGCGCTCGGCCTGCTGTACGTGATCACCTCCACAGTCAACCTGTGCAAGGTCGTCCGCGACCGGCAGGAGCTGGCGGAGGTCACCAACCGCGTGGACCAGGCCAGGCTGGACAAGCTGCTGGCCGAGCACGACCCGTTCAAGGTCGACGCGGCCTGACCTACAGCGTGTACTCCTGGATCGAGTCGGCGAGCTGCACGCACAGCTCCTCGGCGTCGAGCCGCTTCTCGATCTGCTTGAGGTCCTCGATCTTGGCCCGGGTCTCGGCGCGCTTGGGAGCCAGCAGGGAGCAGCAGTCCTCGTCGGGCAGCTCCGAGATCTCCAGCGTGCCGATGCGCCGGGCCTCGGCCATGATCTCGGTCTTGTCCCAGCCCACGAGCGGGCGCAGGATCGGCAGGTCGACCGCGTTGTCCTGGGCGGTGATGTTGGCCAGCGTCTGGGAGGAGACCTGGCCGAGCGCGTCGCCGGTGATCAGGGCGCCGGCGCGGATGCGGTGGGCGACCTCCTCGGCCGTCTTCAGCATGAGCCGCCGCTGGGCGATCACGGCCAGGCGGTCCTGGCCCGAGTTGCGGATCGACTGCTGCGCCTTGCCGAACGGCACCACCCACAGCCGCGACCTGCCCTGGAACCGGTCGAGCTTCCTGACCAGCGCGTACGCCTTGTAGATCGACTCGGAGGTGGTGAACGGGATGCCGGAGAAGTGCAGGAAGTCGACGTGGAGGCCGCGCTTCATCATCCGGTAGGCCGCCACCGGCGAGTCGATGCCGCCCGACATGAGCACCAGCGCCCGGCCGCTGCTGCCGACCGGCAGGCCGCCCTGGCCGGGGATGCCGTCGGTGAAGACGAACACCTCGTCCCTGTCGACCTCGATGAAGACGGTCAGCTCGGGGTTCTTCAGGTCGACGGGCAGGTGGTACTCGTCGTTGATCGCGCCGCCGACGAGCCGGTCGAGCTCGTTGGAGCGCAGCGGGAAGCGCTTGTCGCGGCGGCGGGAGCGCACGGCGAAGCGGGCCCCGCGGGCGACCTCCTCGCGGTCGCGGATCAGCTCAAGGGCGGCCTTGAGCACGGTGTCGGGGTCTTTGGCCACCCGCCAGGTGCGGTGGATCCACACCAGGCCGGGCACGTCGGCGACCCGCCGGGCCACCGCGTCGGCCTGCTCGACGCCCGAACCCTCGGGCAGGAAGATCGCGACGACGCCGTGGCGCCTGCGCACGTCCGTCTTGAGGCCGAGATCCTTGAGCGCGAAGCGGATGTTGTCGATCAGTCGGCGCTCGAACAGCTCACGGTTCTTGCCCTTCAGAACGATCTCGCCCAGCTTGAGCAGAACGCATGGCTCGCCCAGGGCGGACATCGTCATGGTGGAACCTCCGGGGAAGACGGGGAAAGCGCGGCCGTAGGAAGGCAACGCCGCGACCCATCGAGTTTAGTCCGCGTCGAGGCCCTGCTCGATCGCATATCGGACCAGTTCCACCCGGTTGTGCAACTGGAGCTTGCTCAGCGTGTTCTGCACGTGGTTCTGGACCGTGCGGTGCGAGAGCACCAGGCGGTCGGCGACCTGCCGGTAGGTCAGGCCCTTGGCGACCAGCCTGAGCACCTCCGTCTCGCGCTCGGTCAGCCTCGGCCCGTCGTCGGCGGCGGCCGGGCGCGCGGCCAGCCGCCGGTACTCGCCGAGGACCAGACCGGCCAGGCCCGGTGTGAAGACGGCGTCGCCGTCGGCGGTGCGGCGGACGGCGTCGAGGAACTCCTCCCGGCTCGCCGACTTCACCAGATATCCGGACGCGCCGGCCTTGACCGCGGCCAGCACGTCGTCCTGCTCGGCGCTGGCCGACAGCACCAGGACCTTGGGCGCCGGGTCGGCCCCGGCCAGCCCGGCGGCCACCTCGGCCCCCGACATGTCGGGCAGGTGCAGATCCAGCACCACGACCTGGGGACGTACGGCCGCAGCCGCCCGGATCGCCTGCCGCCCCTCCCCCACCACCGCCACGACGTCGTAGCCCGCCTCGGACAGATCCCTGGCCACGCCGTCGCGCCACATGGGATGGTCGTCCACCACCATGACCCGCACCATGACGCCACTCTAACGGGGCCCGTCCCCGCCTTTCCGCGCCCGCCTGGCGGGAAGGCTGATCTCGATCTCGGTCCCGGACGGCGCGGAGGTGACGGCGACCGTCCCGCCCAGGTCGGCGACGCGCCCCCGGATGGACTGCGCGACGCCCAGGCGGCCCTCGGCGACGGCCTGCTCCAGGCGGCCCCGGGGGATGCCCGGCCCTTCGTCCCGGACGGTCACCATGACCACGTCGTCGCAGGACTCGGCGAACACCCAGGCCCGCGCGCCCGCGCCGCAGTGCTCCCGCACGTTGTCCAGGGCGGCCCGGACCGCGGCCGCCACTCCCTCGGCCGCCGGAGTGGGCAGGACGAGCGGCGTGGCCGGGGTGGAGACCGTCACCAGCGGCGAGCCGTGCCGCATGAGCAGGGAGCGCAGGTCCGTGGAGCCGGTCGGGGCCGGGCGGGAGGCGATGAGCTCGCGCAGCGCGGCCTCCTGCTCGCCGGCCAGGCGGCCCAGCTCGGCCGCCTCGCCGCCGATCTGCCGGCCGCGCCGCTGGACCAGCGCCAGCACCTGGAGGACGGAGTCGTGCAGGTCGCGGGCCAGCCGGTCGCGTTCGCGCTGGGCGGCCTCCATCTCGGCCGCGCGCTGCATGCGTTCCTCGGCCTCCTTGGCCAGCCTGGCCACGTGTCCGACCACGACTCCTGACAGGAACAGCAGGACGGCGCCGTTGATCATCACGGGCGCGTCCGGGGCGCGCACGCGCAGCCACAGGTCCGCGGCGGCGACGACGGCCGCCGCCACCGCGCCCGCGCGCCGGCCGCCGTACACGGCCCAGGCCAGGACGGGCCCGGCGATCCAGGTGGCGGGCACGGGCATGGTGCCCGCCGCGCCCTGACGGGCGCCCTCGACGTACGGCGAGGCCAGCAGGCAGGCCAGGCCCACCAGCAGGTCGACGGCCAGCAGCGGCCACCCGCGCAGCCCCTCGACCGAGTACGCGTACGTGGCCCCGGCCGTCCACAACGCCATCACGGCGATCACCAGCCAGCCGATGACCGGCTCCTCGTACCCGCGGTACTGGGCCATCAGCACGGCGGCGTACAGCAGCGAGGCGGCACGGAAGACCGCGATCGCCCGCCAGAAGGGCCCCTCGATACTCATGAGACTCTTTCATGTTTCCGACAGGGCGGTTGACAGATAGTCGTGTTATCCATGCGAAAGGGACAGGACGGATGGCACAATCCGTGAACCCCTAATCACAAGGAACGTCGATATATGACCGCTGTTAATCATTTCACCCACGGACCGCTCACTCCGCTGCTCGCGTACCTGATGTCGTGCCTGGGTTCGATGCTCGGACTGCGGCTGACCGCCCAGGCCCACGCCAGCCGCGGCGCGTCGCGGATGCGCTGGCTGATCGGCGCGGCGATCTCCATAGGCGGCACCGGGATCTGGGTCATGCACTTCGTCGCGATGATGGGCTTCGCGGTGGAGGGCACGCAGATCAAGTACGACGTGCCGCTCACCGTCGTCTCGGCCGCCGTGGCCGTCGTGGTGGTCGGCACCGGCCTGTTCCTGGTCTCCTACGGCCGCGGCCGGGCCCTGGCGCTGCTCGGCGGCGGCCTGCTCACCGGGCTCGGCGTGGCCAGCATGCACTACCTCGGCATGTACGCCATGAACATGAGCGCCCACGTCTCCTACGACCGCACGATCGTGGCCGCGTCCGTGGTCGTCGCCGTCGTGGCCGCGACCGCCGCGCTCTGGTTCACCCTGCGGGTCAAGAAGCCGATCTGGATCACCGGGGCGGCGATGGTCATGGGCGTGGCCGTCTCGGGCATGCACTACACCGGCATGTACGCCATGCGGGTCTCCGTCGACGCCGAGCCCGGCATGGTCACCGGCGCCGACGCCCTGGACTTCCTCGTCCCCCTCATGACCGTGATCAGCCTGATCACGCTGACCATGCTGCTCATGGTGATCCTCGCGCCCTCGGAGGAGGAACTGCACGAGGACGCCGAGATGGTCGCCCGCCTGGAGCTGCGCCGGCGTACCGCCCAGCAGCAGCGCCTGGCCCACCCCGCCCCCCCGGCCGCTCCCCGCCCGCAGCAGCAGCAGATGATGCGCACGCCCCGCCGATAGACCGCCTCCCCGTGCACGCGGCGAGGGCGCGCCGGAGGTGGATCCCCCCGGCGCGCCCCGCGGTCGAGCTATCTCCTGGGTACGGCTTGCGGCGCGAAGTGGGCCGCCGACTCGCTGCGCCCCAAGCCGTACCCCGAGGGGGGTTGTAAGCGGTAACCCCGCTGTCCAGAAGGTACGGCCCGGCGCTTGCAAGCCACTTTCACCCTGCCGGAGAACACCTCAGCCGAAGAACACCTCGGCCTCGGAGTACCGGGACGGCGGGACGGTCTTCAGCTCGGCCGTCGCCTCGTCGAGCCCGACCCGGACGATGTCGGTGCCGCGCAGCGCGACCATCGTGCCGTAGTCGCCCTCGTGCGCGGCGTCGATCGCCTGGAGGCCGAACCTGGTGGCCAGCACCCGGTCGTAGGCCGTCGGGGTGCCGCCGCGCTGGATGTGCCCGAGCACGGTCGTACGGGCCTCCTTGCCGGTGCGCTTCTCGATCTCCTTGGCCAGCACCTCGCCGACGCCGCCGAGCCGGACGTGCCCGAACGCGTCGAGGGTGCCCGTCTGCAGCTCCATCTGGCCCTCGATCGGGTGGGCGCCCTCGGCCACGACGATGATCGGCGAGTAGCGGGTGCGGAAGCGGGACTCGACGTACTCGCAGACCCGGTCGATGTCGAAGGGCTTCTCGGGGATGAGGATCACGTTGGCGCCGCCCGCCATGCCCGCGTGCAGCGCGATCCAGCCCGCGTGGCGGCCCATGACCTCGCAGATCAGCGCGCGGTGGTGGGACTCGGCGGTGGTGTGCAGCCGGTCGATGGCCTCCATCGCGATGTTGACCGCGGTGTCGAAGCCGAAGGTGTAGTCGGTGCCGGACAGGTCGTTGTCGATGGTCTTGGGCACGCCCACGACGTTCACGCCGCGGTCGTAGAGCTGCTTGGCCACGCCGAGCGTGTCCTCGCCGCCGATGGCGATCAGGGCGTCGACGCCGGTGGCGGCGAGGTTCTCCTTGATGCGGTCGACGCCGCCCTCGATCTTGATCGGGTTGGTGCGGGATGATCCGAGAATGGTGCCGCCCCGCGGCAGGATGCCTCGTACGGCCTGGATGTCGAGCGGCATCGTGTCGCCTTCCAGGGGCCCGCGCCAGCCGTCGCGGAACCCCACGAACTCATGGCCGTACGTGCTCACCCCCTTACGCACCACGGCCCTGATGACGGCGTTGAGACCTGGACAGTCTCCGCCTCCGGTGAGCACTCCTATACGCATGGCGGGTTCCTCCCGATGGGGTTCACGAACCATTGCTCGGTGACAGCTCGCATTGTGCCTGCCGGGGCGCTCAGTGGTCTAGACCAAACGCCAGGCGCGGATCATTTCCGGGGAGGAGGCACCACCGTCAACCCAGGGTTGACGATGCCGGACCGTCAACCTATGGTTGACGCATGGACGAAACCGTACGTCTCGACGACCTCATCGCCGCCATCAAGAGCCGTCACCCCGACGGCGACCCCCTCGGCCAGCTCTCCGACGCCGTCACGCTGGGCGAGCACCTCGGAGAGGTGGCCGACCACCTGATCGGCCACTTCGTGGACCACGCCCGCCACTCCGGCGCCTCCTGGACCGACATCGGCCGCAGCATGGGCGTCACCAAACAGGCCGCGCAGAAGCGGTTCGTGGTCAAGGAGAGCGGCTCGCTCGCCGACGACCTGCGCAACTACGCCCGCTACACCGACAAGGCGCGGGTCGCGGTGGTCAAGTCGCAGGAGGAGGCGCGGCTGTCGGGGCACGACCACATCGAGGTCGGGCACCTGGTGCTCGGGCTGCTGCACGTGCCGCAGGCGCTGGCCGCCTCGACCATGGCCACGCTCGGGGCCTCCCCCGAGGCGGTCAGGGAGGCCGTCACGGCGGCCATGGGGCCGGGCGGCGGGCAGTCGCCCGTCACCCTGCCGTTCGCCGCGCAGAGCGCCAAGGCGCTGGAGCTGACCCTGCGCGAGGCCCTGCGGCTCGGGCACAACTACGTCGGCACCGAGCACCTGCTGCTCGGCGTGCTCGCCCTGGAGGAGGGCCCGGTGGTGCGGGCCCTCGCCGACCTCGGCGTGCGCAGGGAGGCGGCCGAGCAGGAGATCAGGAAGCGGCTGGAGGCGATCCTGCGCGAGCGCCGCCCCTAGCCTTCCGGGGCGTGCCGGCGGGCCTTGGGGGCGGCGTTCCCCGTCGGCCGCCCGTGCTCCTGAGGCGCCTGGGCGGGGTGGTGCGGAAGCGCGGCGGCGCGTTCGCCGGCGGGGCCCGCCGCGAAGCGAGTCAGCACGTTCGTCGTCGCGCGGCGGGTGAAGGCGGCCGCGGCCTCGGGGACGCCGTGACCGCACCGCTTCCCGCGCATCGCGCACACCCAGCGCATCGTGCCCGACGCGAACACCCCGGCCCCGCTCGGCGCCGTGTAGTACGTGCTCTGCGACGTCGTCGCCCGTCCCCCGCACGAGAAGGACGAGTCCGCCAGCACCTCGACGCCCTTCGGCGAGCCACGCGAGACCTTGTCGCTCTCCGGGCCGACCATGCCGGGGAAGCGCCGTCCCCGGGTGCCGGCGAAGATCCAGTGGCCGGGCCTGCTGACCGTGTAGGCGCCCTGGGCGGGGAAGCAGTCGTACATCTGGCCCACCAGGGCGCTCTCCGGGCGGGAGTCCCGCCACAGCGGGCACAGCCGTTCCTTGTCGCAGGCGACCGTCCTGCCCTTGATCGCGATGCGCCAGTAGACGGCGTTCGCGCCGAGGAAGGCGAGGTTCGTCCCGCCGTCCCTGGCCCGCGTGACGGCCGTGCGCATGGCGGGCGACCAGTACTCGTCGTGGCCGAGCGAGACCACGGCCCTGGCGCCGTCCAGGACGCCGGGGCCGAGGTCGAGGCTCGTGAGGTAGGCCAGGGGCACGTCGCTGCGCTCGGCCACGTCCAGCGCCGACTGCTCGAAGTCGAGGAACAGGCGGGCGCCGCCGCCGTCGTACGGGCGGTCGAAGGTGACCTCGCGCGAGCGGTCGGCGAAGCCGCCGGGGCCCTGGTAGAGGCTGCGTCCGCCCCACAGGTTGTACGCCTGCCAGGTGGTGACCGCGTTCACCAGCACCACGCGGCCCCGGGTGGAGGCCGAGCGGACGGTGACCGGCACGTACCGCTGGGCGCCGGTCGAGGCGTCGAGCCTGATCAGGTACGCGCCCTCCGTCCAGCCCGCGGTGTCCACGGTGAGCGAGGGCTTCCAGTGGGCGGCGGTCACCATGCCGCGCACGGTCCTGGCCGGGGGCTGGCGGACGCCCTTGACCTGCGGGGACTCCCACACCTTGGCCGGATGCGCGCCCATCCTGAAGGCGGCGGCGGTGAAGCGCGGGGCGGTGGTGGAGACGTGCAGGGCGAAGCGCTCGCCGGGCAGCACACTCACGTGGTCGGCGTAGCCCTCGATCTCGTGGTCGGCCCCGCGGGTGGTGATCCGCCACGACTCCCCCGCCCGCACCGGCGGCGGCGACGGGCGGCCCGGTTCCGAGGGCGTCGGCGCGGGCGGTGCGGGCGCCGCGGACGGCACCGGCCGTACGGGGGCGCCACCGCATCCGGCGGCGGGCAGGACGGCGATCACCAGGGCGAGGAGCAGCGGGAGCTTGCGCACCCGGCCATCGTCGTGGGGGGGGGGGGGGGCGGGGGCGCCCCCGGGTGTCAAAATTACAACGCCGCCCCCCCCCCCCGCCCCCCCCCGCCCCCCCCCCCGCCCCCAGGCCCGGGCGGGGGCCCGCGCG
>NZ_JBIUBJ010000003.1:0-213113 GCF_044547985.1 Nonomuraea sp. NPDC052265 | reverse complement strand
GCCCGGCGGCCCGGGGCCCCCACCCCGCGCGGGGCGGGGCCCGTGGCCCCCTCCGGCGGGCGCGCCCGGGGGGGGGGGGGCCCCCCGGCCGGGGGGGGGGGGGGGGCCCCGCCCCCCCCCACGACTTGGTCAACTTCTTACACGGGCCCGTCCCCGCACGGGCCGCGCCCTCCTACGCGGGCAGCACGCAGGACGGGCTGGGCACCTCGTACGACTGCCCGGCCGGTTCGGGCACCCCGTCCTTGAGGGGGAACACGGTCACCTGGCCGGAGTTCTGGTTGGCGACGTACAGGCGGTCGCCGGCGATGGCGAAGTGCCGGGGCCAGTCGCCGCCCGAGGGCACCTCGGCCACCGGGGACAGGTCTTCGGCGCGCAGCACCGACACCGTGTTCGGCCCGCGGTTGGCGACGTAGACCAGGTCGCCGTCGAGCTGCAGGTGGGAGGGCGCGTTGTCGCCGCCGGCGCGCGAGGCGGGGACGACGGTGCGACGCTCGCCGTCGATGAGGGTCACGGTGCCGTCCAGCTCGCCGGCCACGTACAGGCGGTCGCCGGCGAAGGCGAAGTGGCGGGGGCCGGTGCCGGGGGCCAGGGTGATCGGGTCGAGCGGGGAGCCGTCCGGGCGGTAGCGGCGGATCTCGTCGGTGCCCAGGTCGGAGACGTGCAGGACGTCCTCGTGGAAGACGCACATGTGGGCGTGCGGGCCGGCCTGGCGGTCGGGGTCGGGGCCCGAGCCCTCGTGCCGCAGGACGATCGGGTCGCCGGTGAAGGCGCCCCGCTCGTCCAGGTGGTGCAGGCCGGCGGTGCCGTCGCCGTAGTTGGCCACGGCCAGCAGGGTCCCCGAGGGGTGGACGGCGAGGTGGCAGGGGCTGTCGCCGTCGCTGGACCGTTCGTCCAGCGGGGACAGGCCGCCCTCCATGGTGAAGGCGGTGAGCCAGCCGCGCCGCAACTCGCCCACCGCGTACAACACCGGCAGGGTGGGGTGCGCGGCCAGGAACGACGGCGAGGCCACGCGGGTCAGCTCGCCGCCCACCGTGACGATGCCGGGGCCGTAGCCGCCTATGTACAGGTTCACAACGGGATCCTTCTTATGGTTGACTAGAGCAATGAATTCGTTGACGGAGGCAAGGGTTTCTGAGGTCAGAGCCTTCAACCGGTTCTATACGAAAGTGATCGGCGTCCTCCAGGCAGGCATGCTCGACTCGCCCTACTCGCTGACGGAAGTCAGGGTGCTGTTCGAGCTCGCGCACGCCGAGAGCATGGAGACCGGCGAGCTGCGCGGCCTGCTCGACCTCGACGCGGGCTACCTGAGCCGGATCCTGGCCCGTTTCGAGGGCGACGGGCTGGTGTCCCGCGAGCGGTCGGCCGCCGACGCCCGCAAGCAGCTCGTACGGCTGACCGAGGCCGGCGCCGCCACCTTCGCCGGGCTGGACCGCCGCTCGGCCGAGGAGATCGAGCGCCTGCTCGGCGGCCTGCCCGAGGAGGACCAGGCGCTCCTGGTCGGCGGCATGGCGACGATCAGGCGACTGCTCGGCGAGCCCTCCGCCCGCTCGTACGTGATCAGGCCCCCGCGGACGGGCGACCTGGGCTGGGTCGCCTACCGGCACGGCGCCCTCTACAGCGAGGAGTACGGCTGGGGCACCGAGTTCGAGCAGCTCGTGGCCAGGATCGTGGGCGCCTACGACCCCGCCCGCGACGCCGGCTGGATCGCCGAGGTGGACGGCGAGCGCGCCGGATGCGTGTTCTGCGTGCACCAGGACGACACGACGGCCAAGCTGCGCATGCTGCTGGTCGAGCCGTCGGCGCGGGGGCTGGGGATCGGGCGGCGCCTGGTGACCGAGTGCCTGCGCCACGCCAGGGCGCGCGGCTACCGGCGGATCACGTTGTGGACGCGCGACTGCCTGGTGAGCGCTCGGCGCATCTACCAGACGGCCGGGTTCGAGCTGGAGTCGGCGGAGAAGGGCCTGGAGAACGGCGTCGAGGTCACCGAGGAGATGTGGTCGCTCGACCTCGCGGCCACCGGTTGAGCGGCCCGGCCTGAGCCGAGGACGTCCGGTCAGGGGCGGAAGGGGCCGCCGACCTCGAAGGTGTGGCCCTCGGTACGGCCCCGCCTGGCCGAGAAGTAGAGCCGGTCGCCCCTCGGCGAGAACGCCAGCCCGGTGAGCTCGGCCCCGTCGTGCCCGGTGAGCCGCAGGAACGGCGTGACGGCCCGGTCGGGGGCGATGACGTCGATCTCCGTCGTCTCCCTGGCCACGTAGAGGTCGCCCGAGGGCGCGGCCGTGATCGCGCGCACGCCCTCGCACAGCCGGTCGAGCGTGGAGGTCTGCGCGTCGTAGGCCCACAGGCCGGTGTCGCCCTTGGTGGTGAAGTAGCAGACGCCGCCCGCGTAGTGGCAGCCGTCGCCGCCGTCGAAGTGGCGGGCGTCCTCGACCTGGTGGCGGGCCGCGGTGAGCAGGGCGGCGGGGGAGGGCACCGGCCGCCATCCGCCCGACGCGCACAGCACCTCCAGCGTGCCCTCCGTCAGGTCGCCCCAGTCGCCGGGCCGGAACCGGTAGAAGCAGCCGTCCTGCTCGTCCTCGGTCATGTAGACGACGCGCCGCTCGGGGTCGCAGGCGGCGGCCTCGTGCCTGAAGCGGCCCATGGCCAGGCGCGGACGGGCGGCGCGGGCGCCGTAGGGGTCGCACTCGAAGACGCGGCCGCGGTCGCCGAGCTCGCACGACAGCCAGGTGTGCCACGGCGTGGCGCCGCCCGCGCAGTTGAGGTCGGTGCCCGACAGGATGCGGTACGCGTCGGCGACCGAGCCGTCGGCCCGGAAGCGCACCGCGGAGGCGCCGCCGAGCAGGGGCAGCTCGGAGTTGGACACGTAGATCCAGCCGGCGCCGTCGGGGAAGCAGGCGCCGCCGTCGGGCGCGGCGTGCCAGGTGAGCCCGGCCACCTTGTCACCCGAACGCGCCACGACCCGGCCGGTGAAGCCCGGCGGCAGCGCGAGCCCGTCGGCGGACGCCGGCGTGAGCGGCCCGTACGGGCTGATGCCGCCCTGCAAGAGCGGGCCCGTGCGGAGGAGAGTCTTGTGGGACATCGTGGGGCCTCCTCTAGGTGCCACGCTAGTCGACCGCACCGACATGAATGGCAAGGACTCGTGACATCAAACTCTGTGCAAACCCCGCGCTCCGATCGCGGCGCGAGATCGTCGGCGGTCCCCGGACGATGCGTGACAGTCCGTACCCACTGCGCGGAAGATCGCCCACCTCGTCGGCGCGGACACGCGAAAGGCCCGGGCCGATGCCCGGGCCTTTCGCGTGTCCCTGCCGGCGGCGGTCAGCGCTGGGCCTGGAACATCCAGTGCTGCTTGTCGATGTCCTGCGTCACGGCGATGAGCAGGTCCTGGCTGACGGGGTCGGCCTCGTCGGTGGCGCGGATGCGCTCGTACATGCGCTTGCTGATGCCGTCGAGGATGTCGGTGACGGTCGCCACGACCTTGCCGTCCTCCAGCCAGCCGCGCTCGGGCTGCTGGAGCTGGGTGGACCTGGCGACGGTCGCCGAGCGTCCGTCGGGGTTCACGCCGAGGGCGACGGCACGCTCGGCGATGGTGTCCATGTGGGTACGGGCCAGGTCGGTCAGCTCGTCAAGCTGGAGGTGAATCGGGCGGAAATGGGGGCCGACGAGGTTCCAGTGCGCCTGCTTGGCGATCAGCGACAGATCGATCAGATCGACAAGGGCGCCTTGCAGGGCTTCGGCGACAGTGTTCTTGGCGTCACCCGAGAGCGGACCGGTGATCGTAGCCATGTCGTATTTCCTCCCCTTCAGTCGTGCTTGCCCCTTTTACAACGTCATCCGGGGCTCGATTCTTCCGATCTTTCCGTCATTGACAGTGCAATAGTGACAGTGTCATTGTGGAGGTATGAGCGACACCTGGACCATCGGCGAGCTGGCCGAGCATGCGGCGCGGGCGCTGCGCGCCGGCGCGCAGCCGGTCAACGGCCGGGTCCGCGATGTGCCTGGGGAGCGCCTGATCAGGTGGTACACCACCATCGGCCTCGTGGACCCGCCCCTGACCCGGCGCGGCAGGATCGCCCGTTACGGCCGGCGGCACCTGCTGCAACTCGTGGCCGTCAAACGCATGCAGGCGGCGGGGCACTCGATCGCCGAGATCCAGACGGCGCTGGCCGGGGCGACGAACACGATGCTGGCGACGGCCGCCGGTCTGGCCGACGTGCCGTCCCCGGGTGAGGGCCCGCGTCCCCGGCCGGAGAGGCCGCCCTTCGCGGGGCCCGCGTCCGTGACCGCGACCACGCACGGAGCCCTCGACGGCGAGGCGCGCGACGCGCGGCAACCGCCGGGCGGGCGGGCCGGCGGCGACGCGGGCCGGGGGCGGTTCTGGGCCGACCGGCCGAGCCGCCCCGCCCCGGGCGGCGGCCCCGAAGACGTGGCCCGGCACGATCAGCGGCAGCCCGGCGGGGTGGTCGCCGGGGTCGCGCTCGGGGACGGGGTGCGGGTTCTGTGGGACGGGGGGCGGCCTCCGTCCGAGGAGGACGTTCAGGCGGTGCTGGCGGCGGCGGGACCGCTGCTCGCGGTGCTCGTAGAGAGGAGACTGCTGTGAAGATCACTTCGCTGGAGCCCGCACGGTGCCTGCCGGTGCCGGACGCCGGGTTCGGCGCGCTGCTGACCGAGCGCGGCAACCTGCCGCTGGAGAGCGTGGACGTCCACGCCGACATCTCCGGGCTCGTCGCCGGGGTCGAGGTCGAACAGGGGTTCCGCAACCCGTTCGACGTCACGCTGGAGGCGACCTACGTCTTCCCGCTGCCCGACCGGGCGGCGGTGACGGGGTTCAGGATGGAGGCCGACGACCGGGTCGTGGAGGGCGTGCTGAAGGAGCGCGGCCAGGCCAGGGCCGACTACGACCAGGCGCTGCGCGAGGGCAGGCGGGCGGCCATCGCCGAGGAGGACCGGCCCGACGTGTTCACGATCAGGGTGGGCAACATCCTGCCCGGCGAACGCGTCTCGGTCAGGCTGAGTTTGAGCCAGCCGCTCCCCTACGAGGACGGCGCGGCGACGTTCCGCTTCCCGCTCGTCGTGGCCCCGCGGTACGTCCCCGGCACCCCGCTCGACGGCGACCCGGCGGGGTCGGGGGTGGCGCCGGACACCGACGCCGTGCCCGACGCGTCCAGGATCACGCCGCCGGTGCTGCTGCCCGGCTTCCCCAGCCCGGTGCGTCTCTCGCTCACCGCCCGCGTCGACGCCTCCGGCCTCGACCTGCGGGAGCTGGCCTCCAGCCTGCACGTGGTCGAGGAGGAGGACCACACCGTACGCCTGCGTCCCGGCGAGCGGCTCGACCGGGACTTCGTCCTGCGCCTGTCGTTCGAGGCGTCCACGTCGTTGCAGTTCGACGGCCGGGGGACGTTCGCGCTCACCGTCGTCCCACCCGCGCTCCAGGCCGCCCGCGCGCCGCGGGACGTGGTGCTGGTGCTCGACCGTTCGGGCAGCATGGGCGGCTGGAAGATGGTCGCGGCGCGGCGGGCGGCGGCGCGCATCGTCGACACGCTGACCGCGCACGACCGCTTCGGCGTGCTGACGTTCGACTCGGTGGTCGAGGCGGCGTTCGAGGGGCTGGTGGAGGCGTCCGACCGCAACCGGTACCGCGCGGTCGAGCACCTCGCGCGGGTCGACGCGCGCGGCGGCACCGAGCTGCTCGAACCGCTGCGCCGCGCCATCGCGCTCCTCGGCCCGCCCGGCGACAGGGAGCGGGTGCTGGTGCTGGTCACCGACGGCCAGGTGGGCAACGAGGACCAGATCCTGGAGCAGACCGGCGGCGCGCTGTCGGCGATGCGGGTGCACACGGTCGGGATCGACAGGGCGGTGAACGCCGGGTTCCTCGGCAGGCTCGCCGGGCTCGGCGCGGGCCGGTGCGAGCTGGTCGAGTCGGAGGACCGGCTCGACGCGGCGATGGAGCAGATCCACCGCAGGATCGGCGCGCCGCTGGTGACGGACCTGTCCCTGAAGGGGCTGGAGACCGAGCCGGACACCGTCACCCATCTCGGCTCGATCTTCCCGGGGGTGCCGCTTCGTGTGTACGGGCGGTGCCGCGAGGGCGCCGAGGCCGTCACCGTACGCGGGACGTCGGCCGAGGGGCCGTGGGAGGAGCAGGTCACGGGGGTGACCACGGACAGTCCCGCCCTCCGTGCCGTCTGGGCCCGCGCCCACCTGCGCGAGCTGGAGGACCGGTACGCCATGGGCGAGCACGGTCTGGAGTCGCGGATCCTGGCGGTCTCCCTGGACAACGGCGTGCTGTGCCGGTTCACGGCGTACGTGGCGATCGACACCCGGCAGGTCGCCGAGGGCGGGCCCGAGCATCGGGTCATCCAGCCGGTCGAGCCGCCCAGCGGGTGGGAACTGCCGCCGAACCCGTCCATGGGCTTCGTGGCGCAGGCCATGACGATGGCGCGTCCGGCGAGCGCTTCCCGCATGATGCCGCCGTCCCCGGCCTTCGACCAGGGCTTCGGCGTTCCCGACCCGCCGGCCGGCGGCGGGCCCGCCCCTTCCCCGGCCGAGGCCGCCTTCCCGGCCCCGTCTTCGGGCGGTGGCCCCGCCGGACCTCCGCCGCCCGGTTCCGGTGGCCCCGGGTACGGGGGTTCGCCGAAGTTCGCGCCTCCCGTGTCGCCGCGCCCGGCGCACCGGCTGGAGTCGGTCAGGCCGCAGCTGAAGGCCGAACTGGACCGGCTCAAGGCGATGCGCCTGCCGGACGCGCTGTACCTGGCCGACCTGGGCTCCCGTCTGGCGGCGCTGGCCGCGTACCTGGGCGGGAACGAGGCGCTGACGGCACTGGCCCGCGACCTGGAGGCGGCCGAGCGTCCGGGCACGGACGTCCGGGCTCTGCACGACCACGCCGTCGACGTCCTCGCCACCCTCACCGGCACCTCGCGCGCCCCCGGCGACCCCGTCCCGCCGGACGGCCCCATCGCCCCGGGGGACCCGTTCCCCAAGGGCGGCCCGCTCGCCCCCGGCGACCCCGTCCCTCCCACCGGCCCGCCGCTCCCAGGGGACCCGGGCGATCCCCTCGGCGACCCCGGCTCCGGAAAGCGCCGCGGCCCCTTCTGGAAACGCCGCTGACACCGCGGGCAGCGCTGCGCAGTAGCGCAGCGCTGCCCGCCGGTGGCCCGCCCCCGGGACGGGTGCGTCTCGCCCGAGGACACACTGGGCGAATACCGAATAGCCGGCTAACGGCTCCAGCCATGCCGCACCGGACTCGACGGCATCGCCCTTTCAAATTCGGGATACTTCGCCGATTTCACGGAAAACTCGGCCCGATAATGCGCGATCCCTGCGCCATGCGCGGCAGCGCGCACCCGAGCCGGACGGCGTCCCACGACGCCCCGCCACCACACGGACGACGGCCACACCCGCCGCGCGAGCATTATGAATTCCGCACGCACGATATCTTCGTCGCGATATTCACGCGCTCTCAGGAAAAGGCGTGCCATTCCCATGCGCCATCATCCCCCGCGGCCTCCTATTCTGGACGGGTGAGCACACTCGTCCTGGACGGCGGCCTGTCCACGCATCTGGAGTCGCTCGGCGCGGATCTGCGCGACGAGCTCTGGTCGGCGCGCCTGCTGCTGGAGCAGCCCGAGCTGATCAGGCGGGTGCACGCCGACTACTACGCCGCGGGCGCCGACGTGGCGACCACGGCGAGCTACCAGGCCACCATCCCGGGCTTCCAGCGGCGCGGGCTCGACCGGTCCGAGGCCGAGCGGCTGATCAGGCTGTCGGTCGAGCTGGCCGGGCAGGCTCGCGACGAGGCCGGTCACGGCCTGGTGGCGGCCTCGGTCGGCCCCTACGGCGCCTACCTGGCCAACGGCGCCGAGTACACCGGCGACTACGACCTCGACGAGGACGGCCTGCTGGCCTGGCACCGTCCGCGCTGGGAGATCCTGGCCGCCGCCGGCGCCGACCTGCTGGCCTGCGAGACCATCCCGTCGTACGCCGAGGCTCGCGCGCTGGCCGGGCTGCTGGCCTCCACGCCGGAGGTCAAGGCGTGGGTGAGCTTCTCCTGCCGCGACGCCGAGCGGATCAACGACGGCACCCCGATCGACCGGGCCGCCGCGCTGTTCTCCGGCAACCCGCAGGTGGTGGCGGTGGGCGTCAACTGCACGGCGCCGCGGCACATCCCCGGCCTGGTCGCCCGCCTGTCCGGCGGCCTGCCCGTCGTCGTCTACCCCAACTCGGGCGAGACGTGGGACGCCGAGCGGCGCCGGTGGCTGGGGCTGTCCGACCCGGTGGAGTACGGCCTGGCCGCCAAGGAATGGGAACGCGCCGGGGCGTCGCTGATCGGCGGCTGCTGCCGTACGACCCCCGACCACATCAGGCAGATCCGCGCCCACCTGACCTGAGCCCCCCGCGCGACATCGGCGCCCCCGCACGCCCGAAGAGCCGCGCGGCCGTTGCCGCGGTTTGCCGGCGGCCGTGGGGCCCTCGCGTACGTCGCGCCGAGAGGGCGGCCCGCGCGGGCCTCGCGCACGCCTTACCGATGGTGTGGCTGCGCGAGGGCCGCGGGCGGCCCGGAGGCTAGGCGGTGGCCGGGGCGGGGGTGCGGCGGCGGGCCAGGAGGGTGTCGAGCGACAGGGCGCCGCCGCCGGTGAATCCCACCGCCAGGCTCGCCGCCGCCAGCGCGAGGACGAACTCGTAACCGCCCTCACCGGCGCCGAAGCCGTTGGAGCCGTGGACGAACACCACCGCGCCGATCATGTCGAGGGCCAGCAGCGTGCCCGCGACCGGCAGGGCGGCGCCGAGGATCAGTGCGATCCCGCCGGCCACCTCCAGCACCGCCACGGCGGGTGCGGCCACCCCGGCCAGCGGGATGCCCGCGGACTCGAAGAACTTCGCGGTGCCCGCGATGCCCATGTCGGCGAACTTCTGGTAGCCGTGCACCAGGAAGATCACCCCGACGGCGATCCTGGCCAGCAGCAACGCGACGGGACGCGCCCGGTCGATCATGGACCCTCCAAGGGAGTCGTTCAGATTTGAACAACCACTCTACCGGTAGTTCAAAACTGAACAACAAGTACACTTGGGACGTGACGGACACCCGCTGGCTCGACGAGACGGAGATGGCCGCCTGGCGCGCCTTCCTGTCGGCCTCCCACCTGCTCGAACGGCGCATCGAGGAGCAGCTCAAGGCCGCGGCCGGGCTGACGCACCCGCAGTACGAGATCCTGGTGCGGCTGTCGGACGCCCCCGGCCGCCAGATGCGCATGACCGAGCTGGCCCGGGGCGTGGTGGTGTCGAAGAGCGCGCTGACGTACCAGATCACGCAGTTGGAGAAGGCGGGGCTGGTGGAGCGGGCCACCTGCCCCTCCGACGACCGCGGGGTGCTGGCCGTGCTCACCGAGGCGGGCGGGCGCTGCCTGGAACGCGTCGCGCCCGGGCACGTGGCGGTCGTGCGGGACTACCTGATCGACCGGCTCAGCCGCGCCGAGCTGACCTCACTGACCAGCGCGATGACGAAAAGCGAACAGGCCCTCAGGACCTGACGGGGAACAAGGGAACGGGCCCTCAGGAGGCGGCCTTGGCGGCGGCGCGGGCGGCACGTTCCATCTCGACCCTGGCGCTGGCGGCGTACTTGTCGACGTACTCCTGGCCGGACAGCTCCATCAGCGCGTACATGATCTCGTCGGTGACCGCGCGCAGGACCAGCCGGTCGTCCTCCATGCCGTAGTAGCGGGAGAAGTCGAGCGGCTTGCCGAACCTGACGCCCGGACGGATGCCCAGCTTGGGGAAGGGACGCCCGGGCGGCATCATCTCGTACGTGTTGACCATGGCCCACGGGATGACCGGCACGCGCGACTCCAGCGCGAGCCGGGCCACGCCGGTCTTGCCCTTGTAGAGGCGGCCGTCGGGCGAACGCGTGCCCTCGGGGTAGATGCCCAGGATGTTGCCCTCGCGCAGGACGCGCAGGCCGGTGCGCAGCGCGGCCTCGCTGGCCTTGCCGCCGGAGCGGTCGATCGGCACGGTGCCGACGCCGCTGAAGAACAGCCGGGTGAAGAAGCCCTTGAGGCCGGTGCCCGTGAAGTAGTCGGCCTTGCCGAGCGAGATCACCTTGCGGCGGATCTGCAGCGGGCCGAAGAAGTGGTCGGCGAAGGAGAGGTGGTTTCCGGCCAGGATCACGGGCCCCTGCTTGGGTACGTTGTCCCCACCCTCCGTCCACGGACGGAAGAGCATGAGGATCGGCTTCAAGATGGCCTTGACCACCCAGTAGAACACCCGGCCACCTCTTCCCCAGGACATCATGATTGAGCAGAGTCATCTTCCCATCCCTGGCGAGATGCAACTACACCAGCTCTCGCACAATCACCCCGGAACGTGCGACGATCGGGCAGTTCCGGGATGAAATTGCGTGGAGGAGCTGTTATGCCGCTCATGCCAGGCGCGGAGCCCTACCACCACCAAGCGGGTCAGGTCGGTGTGCTGCTCTGCCATGGGTTCACCGGCACGCCGCAGTCGCTGCGGCCGTGGGCCGAATACCTGGCCGGGCATGGGGTCAGCGTCTCGCTGCCCCGCCAGCCCGGGCACGGCACCACGTGGCAGGAGATGAACCGCACCCGCTGGGAAGACTGGTACGCCGAGGTGGAGAAGGCGTTCGCCGACCTCCAGGGGCGTTGCGCGGAGATGTTCGTGGCGGGCCTGTCGCTGGGCGGCTGCCTGGCGCTGCGGCTGGCCGAGGTGCACGGTGACGCGGTCAGGGGCGTGGTGGTGGTCAACCCGTCCATCGCCAGTGACGTGCCGCTGCTGAGGCTGGCGCCGCTGCTGAAGTGGTTCCTGCCGTCGGTGCCCGGCGTCGCCAACGACGTCAAGAAGCCCGGCGTGACCGAGCTGGCCTACGCCCGCACGCCCGTCAAGGCGGCCGCGTCGCTGCCGGGGCTGTGGTCGCTGGTGCAGGCCGACCTGGGGAAGGTCACCCAGCCGCTGCTGGTCTTCCACAGCCGGGACGACCACGTGGTGAAACCGACGAGTGTGGCGATCATTCGCCAGAAGGTCCCGCAGGCCACGATCGAGGAGCTTACCGATAGCTACCATGTTGCGACGCTTGACAACGATGCCGACAGGATCTTTGCCGGTAGCCTCGACTTCATCCGGACACATGCCTCGGTACCCTTGCAGAGGGACTGATCGCACCCAGGGGGAAGTCGCGATCGCTGCGGAGAGGCCCATCTAGGTGACGCCCCAGAGTGACGAGGACGAGGTCTGGCGGCAGATCGTCGCGTCCTTCAACGACACAGCCGAGCGCGACTCGGCCGACCAGCCATGGCCGGACAGCGAGAACGTGCCCGCCGAGCCCACCCGCAGGGTGGTCAAACCCTCCGAGGAGCTCGAACCCGACCAGGACGAGCCCGACCGCGAGCCCGACCACGACCCCGGCCACGACCGGGACGAGGATGACGAGGGGCACTTCGAGCCTCCTCCCCCGCCGCCGCTGCCCAAGCTCGACCTGCCCACCAAGCTGGCCTGGGTGGCCCTGTTCGGCGGGCCCGCCTACCTGCTGGTGGCCGCGATGGCGAGCTGGCAGATGGAGGGCTGGGCGCTGTTCACCGCGGTGGCGGCGTTCATCGGCGGGTTCGTGGCGCTGGTCGTGCGCATGGGCGACGGCCCGCCCAACGACTCGGGCTGGGACGACGGCGCCGTCCTGTAGGGCGGCCCGCTACGACTTGGCCGTGGTGGTGCGGGGGGCGAAGGACTCGACGACGTCGGAGTAGCGGTCGGCCGTGTCGACCGCGTGGCCGACCGCCCACAGCGCGCCCTTGCCTGCCAGGTAGGCCACCGCCTGGAGGCGTACGCTGCTGCGGCCCTTCTCGGCGGCGCCGCGGATGATCTGGCAGGCGTCCTTCTCGCAGCGCATCACGAACGGCTGGGCCGCCTGCTCCGGGTCGTAGCCGGTCATCCAGTAGCGGCCCTTGCCGTCGCCGGTGACGCCGTAGAGGCGGGCGCCGGTGGCGGGGATCGCCAGGCGCTGCCAGCGCTTGCCGTTCCAGGTGAGCACGAGCGGCGAGATCTCGCCGGGGCCGTGGTAGACGCCCCCCACGGCCACCGCCCGCTTGGAGTTGTCGACCTGGATGTCGCGCAGGTAGCCGCCGGGGACGGCGGGCACGGACATCGACTTCCAGGCCCCCGACGTGTAGTGCATGATCAGCGGCGCGCCGCCGGTGTCGCCGACGGCGAAGCCCGAGGCGACCGCGTAGAGCGCGCCCTTCTCCTTGGTCTGCTGGACGGTCCAGGTGTTGCCCTGGCCGCTCAGGATGAGCCCGTACTTCTCCCGGCTGCCGACCGCGACCACCCGGCCCGGCTTGGCGTCGATGCCGCCCAGCCAGTCACCGGCGTGCAGCCCCTGCGGCCGGACCCGGTCGAAGCCGGTGACGTCGCCGTGGGCCAGGTAGGGCAGGCCGTCGTGCCCGTCGCCGACCGCCCACACGTCGGAGGCCCCGGCGGCGGCCAGGCCGCGCAGGTTGCCCGCGGCGGTGGCGTCGCGCACGGCCACCTCGCTCCAGGAGGTGCCGTTCCAGTGGCGGATCGTGCCGCGGTTCTTCCAGACGTCCCAGATCTCCTGCTGGCCGACCGCCCACACGTCGCCCGGCGAGACCGCGAGCACGTCGGAGAGCGAGCCGTCCGCGTCGAGGCGCGCGCTCGTCGATTTCTGCCACGCCTCGGCGGCGGGGCGGGGCTCGGCATGCGCGGCGGGCGTGACCTGCGGCAAGGCCACGGACGTCGCCAGAAGGACGGAGAGCGCACGCCGCTGAGAGCGACGGGTCATGAGCAAATGCTACGGGCTGGCCCGGGCGGCTCGCCCGTCAGAGTCCAACCTGCAACTCGGCGAGCACCGGCAGATGGTCACTGGCCCCGGCCAGATCGGCGTTCCCGGCCGCCACTCCCCCGCAGGACAGGACGCGTGCCTCGCGCGCGGCGAACACCGCGTCGATGCGCTCGGCGGGCCGCGCGGCGGGAAAGGTCAGCCCGTCGCCCGAGGGCGCGACGGCGTGGCAGTCGGCCAGCCGGGCGGCCAGGAAACGCCAGGCCGGCTGGTGGCGCCGCTCGTTGACGTCGGCGCCGACCACGATCGCGGCGTCGTGCGCGGCGGCCACCCGTTCCATCAGGGACATGGCCTCGCCCGCGTGCCGCAGCCGGGCGGCGTGGTGGAGGTCGAGGTGGAGCGAGCCGACGGCCAGCCGCGCGCCGCCGATCTCGACGACGGCGACGGCGAGCACCCGCCGTTCCAGCCCGGGGAACGCCTTGAGCCGGTGGAGCCGCGCCTCCAGCACCCGGGCCCGCGGCCCGGCCAGCACGCACACGCCGCCGGCGCGTCCCGGCGTGGCCACGCGCAGCCCGCCGGCCTCGGCCAGGGCCCGGCGCCCGGCCCGCCACCGGGCGAACCTGGGCGCCTCCTGGACGCAGACCAGGTCGGCCCGCATCGCGGCGAGCACCCGGCGCAGCGCGGGCACGCTGTCGCGCATGCTCCGCACGTTGTACGAGGCGACCCTGACCAGCACGCGCTAGCGCCGCCTGGCCAGGTCGGCGGCCCCGACCACGCCCGCGGACGCGCCCAGCTCGGCCAGCCGGATCTCGGCGAGCGGCCGGTGGCCGTGGCCGGTGAGCTGCCTGGCGAACACCTCGCGGGCCTCGTCCAGGAACAGGTCGGCGGCCCGCGAGACGCCGCCGCCGACGATGAAGCAACCGGGGTCGAGCACGGCGGCCAGGTCGGCCATGCCCTGCCCGAGCCAGTCGGCCAGGCTGCGGAAGGCGGCCAGCGAGACCTTGTCGCCCAGCCGGGCGGCCTCGGTCACCTCCTCGCCCTCGATCCGGCCGCCGGACAGGCCGAGCAGGATCTCGGCGCGTTCGGGCTGCCGGGCCGCGATCTCCCTGGCCTCCTTGACCAGGGCCTGGCCGCTGGCGTACTGCTCCCAGCAGCCGATGTTGCCGCAGCCGCACACCCGGCCCTCGGGCACGACCTGCATGTGGCCGAGCTCGGCGCCCATGCCCCAGCGGCCGCGGTAGAGGGCGCCGTCGATGACGATGCCGCCGCCGATGCCGGTGCCGAGGGTCAGGCACACCACGTGGGACTGGCCGCGCCCGGCGCCGAACCTGGTCTCGCCCCAGGCCATGGCGTTGGCGTCGTTCTCGATCACGACGGGCAGGCCGACCAGGTCGCTGATCTTCTTCTGCAGCGGCTCCTCGCGCCAGGCGAGGTTGGGGGCGAAGCGCACGATCGAGCGGGTCTCGTCGACGAACCCGGCCGCGCCGACGCCGACCGCCTCGACGTCCCTGTCCCGTGACAACTCGCGGACGACGTCCGCGACCGTCTCGGCGACCACGTCGGGCCGGTCGGCCGCGGTCGGCCTGAGCGTGTGTTCGACGATCTCGCCGTTGTCGTCGACCACGCCCGCGGCGACCTTGGTACCGCCGATGTCGACACCGATCGTGAGCATGCCGCGTGTCTCCCTATCCCAGATCTATGTGTTCCACGTCGCCGCGATCGCGGTCACGGGTGTCGCGCGGCCCGCGGGGGGCGGGCCTGCTCAGCGCGTCGAACGCCCCGCGCACCGCGGCGAACAGCTCGCCGCCCGCGGCCACCAGGTGGCCGGTCACGTCGGAGCCCGACTCCCGCTGGGCCGCGATCGCCCGGCACACCGGGCAGGCGCGGCAGATGTACTCGTCGTGGGGCTCGGACACCGCCTCGCTCCACACGTCCTTCTCCTTGCGGGCGCCGCCGCCCGTGAAGGAGTTGTAGACGGTCTTGCCGACCTGGCGCGTGGCGCGCCCCTGGATCGTCTCGAACAGCTTGCGGGCCTCGTCGGCAACGGTGCCGATGGGATCCCTGTCATTGCTCTCGGTCATCTGGCCCTCCCTGCGTACGGTTCGCTCATCCTGCTCAACTCATTCGGAGGCGGATTCGCTCCCCACACTGAACCGTATTCTCAGGACGCCGTCGCGCAGCACGGCGGAGCCGATCTTCCGGCGGGCCAGCGCCGCGGGCAACGCCAGGATCCTGCGGTACGGGCCGGCGGTGATGATGAGCTCGTCGCCCTTGCGGGCCAGGTCGATGTCGTCGCGGTCGGCGCCGGGCAGGGCGAGCGTCAGCTCGTCGGCGCTCAGCCGCAGCGGCGGCTCGACGGCGGGCGCCGCGAACGGGTCGGCCTCGCCGTAGACGGAGGCGCCCACCTCGGCCAGCGCGCGCCGGCCGACCGGCTCGGCGGGCAGGTAGGGGATGGTGTGGACGGGCAGCGGCGCGAACGACTCCTCGGCCTCGGCCAGCAGCCTCGACTGGGCGCTCACCCACTTGGACCGCCACTCGTCGGCGCCGCCGGCCGGGAAGACGCGGTTGGCGATGACCGCGTCGACGCGGTAGCCGTAGAGGTTGAGCGAGGTGAGGGTGCGCCTGGCCTCGGCGAGCACCACGGCCTCCGGGGTGAGCACGAGCCGCACGGACGCGCTGTCGCCGGTGAGCAGCTCGCGCACCTCCATCAGGCCGCGGTGGAAGCGCTCGGCGGCGCTCATGACGTCCTCGCCCGGCGCGCTGACCCGGGCCACGCTGCGCACGAACGGCGAGACGATCTTGACGAGCTTGCGGCCGACCGGCATGAGCCGGGTGACGTGCCAGTCGAGCGCCTCGGGCAGGGCCAGCAGCCGCAGCGTCTCGGCGGTGGGGGCGCAGTCGATCACGATGACGTCCCAGGCGCCGTGGCGGGCGTGCTCGCGCAGTTCGAGGAGGGCGATGACCTCCTCGGCGCCGGGCAGCACGGTGATCTCCTCGGAGGTGATCTCGTCGAGGCCCAGCTCGGTGAGCACGCCCCTGGCGTAGTGCTGCAGCTCGCCCCAGTGGCGCTCCAGCGTCTTCTGCGTGTCGACCTGGTGCAGGTGCAGGCCCGGCGCGATCTCGCCGGGCTCGACGGCGAGCGCGTCGGCCAGCGAGTGGGCGGTGTCGGTGGAGACGATCAGCGTCTTGAGCCCGCGCTCGGCGGCCAGTGTGGCGGTCGCGGCGGCGGCGGTGGTCTTGCCCACGCCGCCCTTGCCGGTGAAGAGCAGGACCCGGGGGCTCACCGGGTACGGCCCTCGACGCGCTTCTTCAGGCCCTTGAGCGCGGTGTCCACGATCACCTTCTCGGCCTTGCGCTTGATCATCCCGATCATGGGCACCGTGAGGTCGACGGTGAGCTCGTACGTCACGTCGGTGCCTCTGCCCGTCTCGGCGAGCTGGTAACTTCCGCGCAGGTCGCCGACCATCCTGCCGGGCTCGACCACCTGCCAGCGCACGCCCTCGTCGCCTTCCCAGGTGTAGGCCAGGGTGTAGGTGTCGTTGATCACGCCCGCGTCGAGGACGAACCGCACCCGCTCGGCGCGCCCGTCGGGGCCCATGGCCACGACCTCGGCGCTCTTGATCGATCCTGCCCATTCCGGGTAGGCGGGGAAGTCGGCGATGACCGCCATGACCTCGGCGCGGCCGGCGCCGATGGTGGTGCTCGAAGTGGTGCGATCAGCCATGCGACCACCGTAATGCAGAATCCGCCCGTTGCGGCGGAGCGCCGGTCACGGGCCGCCTGGCTCACCATTCCAGGACGAACGGCTCACCTCTTCCGCGGAAGTGGCCGACGTTCACGCACTCGGTGCGGCCGACGCGGGCGCGGCGGTGGAGGGGCTGGTGGACGTGGCCGAACAGGGCGTAACGCGGCTGGGTGCGCCGGATCGCCTCCAGCGTGGCCTCGCTGCCGCGCTCGAACCGCCTGGCCACGACGTCGTAGAGCAGCTCGGGCAGGGCGGGCGGGATGTGGCAGCACAACACGTCGACCTCGCCGAGCGCCTCGACCTTGGCGGCGTACTCCTCGTCGCCGATCTCGTACGGGGTGCGGTAGGGGGTCTTGAGCCCGCCGCCGACGAAGCCGAAGCGCAGGCCGCCGATCTCCACCACCTGGCCGTCGAGCACCTGATGCCCCGGTCTGAGGTAGTCGGGCCACAGGCGGGGAATGTCCACGTTGCCGTAGGTGAGGTAGGCGGGGGTGGGCATGGCGGCGAAGAGGGTGGCGTACTGGGCGCGGACGTTGCGCTCGATGTGCTCGCGGGGGTCGCCGCCGAGGCCGGCCCACAGGCGCGCCGACATGGCCCTGGCCTCGTCGAAACGCTTGGCCGTGCGCAGGGCGATGAACTCGGCGGCCCGCTCCGCGCCGAACAGGTCGGCGAAGATGCCGTTGGCGTGGTCGTCGTAGTCGATGAAGAGGATCAGGTCGCCCAGGCACACCAGCGCGTCGGCGCCCTCGCCCGCCCGGGCCAGCGCGTCGGCCCTGCCGTGCACGTCACTCACCACGTGGACCCTCATGGGGAAATCCTAGGTGGGACGGCTGCTAGCGTGATGAAGGCCCTTCATAACGCTCCCATGACGATGCTACCGACGCGTAACTTATGGCGGTAACGTCCAGGCGGTCCCTGTAGAGGAGTTGAAAGTTCGTGCGCGAGTACAGCGTCCCCGTCCTGGTCGATGTGCCTGCCTCAGCGAGCCTGCCGGACACGGTCTTCGACCGGGCCGAGCGGGAGCCCGGCACCGTGATCATGCGCCGCAAGACCGACGACGGCTGGCCCGTCGTGACCGCGGGCGAGTTCCGCGACCAGGTGGTCGAGGTGGCCAGGGGGCTCATCGCGGCCGGGGTCGAGCACGGCGACCGGGTCGCGCTCATGTCGCGCACGCGCTACGAGTGGACGCTGATCGACTACGCCCTCTGGTCCGTGGGCGCGGTCACCGTGCCGATCTACGAGACCTCGTCGGTGGAGCAGGTCCGGTGGATCCTGGCCGACAGCGAGGCCAAGGCGGCCTTCGTCGAGCTCGACGCGCACGAGGAGACCGTCCGCGAGGCCGCGCCCGAGCTGAAGGCCGTCTGGCGGGTCGAGGGGCGGCTCGACGCCGAGGGCGTGCCCGGCTCGGCCGTCGAGGAGCGCAGGAAGCTGGTCGTCTCCTCCGACCTGGCCACGGTCGTCTACACCTCGGGCACCACCGGCCGTCCCAAGGGCTGCCGGATCACGCACGACAACCTGCTGTTCACCGCCCTCAACGTGCTGCGCGGGCCGCTGGAGCCGCTGTTCAGCTCCAAGGACCCGGCGGCGCTGCTGTTCCTGCCGCTGGCGCACATCTTCGCGCGCATGATCCAGGTGGTGCTGGTCGAGGCCGGCGCGATCATGGCGCACACCCCGAACATGAAGAACGTCGCCCCCGACCTCCAGGACTTCAAGCCGACGTTCCTGCTGGGCGTGCCGCGGGTGTTCGAGAAGGTCTACAACGGCGCCGAGCAGAAGGCCGCCGCGGGCGGCAAGGGCAAGATCTTCGCCCGCGCCGTCGACGTGGCGGTGGCCTGGAGCAAGGCCGAGGCGTCCGGCGGCGCGCCGCTCGGCCTGCGTCTGCGCCACATGCTGTTCGACCGGCTGGTCTACGCCAAGCTGCGCGCGGCCACCGGCGGCCGGCTGTCGGCCGCGGTCTCCGGCGGCTCGGCGCTCGGCGACCGGCTCGGCCACTTCTTCAGGGGCGTCGGCATCGAGGTCTTCGAGGGCTACGGCCTGACCGAGACCTCCGCCCCCATCTCGGTCAACATGCCGGGCGCCAACAAGATCGGCACGGTCGGCAAGCCGCTGCCCGGCGTCTCGGTCCGCATCGGCGACGACGGCGAGATCCTGGCCAAGGGCCGCAACGTCTTCCACGGCTACTGGAAGAACGACGCGGCCACCGCCGAGGCGGTCGACGCCGAGGGCTGGTACCGCACGGGCGACGTGGGCGAGCTCGACGCCGACGGCTACCTGAGCATCACCGGCCGCAAGAAGGAGATCCTGGTGACGGCCGCGGGCAAGAACGTCGCCCCCGGCCCGCTGGAGGACGCGCTGCGCGCCCACCCGCTGATCTCCCAGGCCATGATCGTCGGCGAGGGGCGTCCCTTCGTCGCCGCGCTGGTCACGCTCGACCCCGAGGCGACGCCCGCCGGCCGGAGCGTGGCCGAGCTGCGCGCCGACCCGGCGATCCTGGCGCAGGTCCAGGAGGCCGTCGACCGGGCCAACGGCTTGGTGTCGAAGGCCGAGCAGATCAAGAAGTTCACGATCCTCGACGCCGACCTCACCGAGGAGAGCGGCCACCTGACGCCGACGCTGAAGGTCAAGCGCAACCTGGTGATGCGCGACTACGCCAAGGAGATCGACGAGCTCTACGGCCACTGAGCCGTCAGGCGGCTCCCACCAGCTCGCCGGCCCGCTCGGTCGCGGTCAGGATCGCGGCCAGGGCCTGGCGGGTGGCCTGGCGCTCGGCCAGTTGCCCGTCCAGGCCGGTGAGCCGGCCGCGCAGCCGGCCCAGGGTGCACGCGTCCAGCACCTCGCCGGAGCCGGAGGCGCACGGGAGCACGTCCTTGATGACCCTGGTCGGCAGGCCGGCGGCGAGGAGGGTGCGGATGCGGCGGACCACGAGGTGAGCGCCGAGGAGCTGCGCCGGGCGGCGGAGATCACACCGATCGCGGCCGTGCAGAACATGTACGACCTGGCCACCCGCCGGCACGAGGACGTCGCGGACCACGCCGCCGCGCACGGCATCGCGTTCCACGTGGCGGCGCTGTCGGTCAAGCTCTCCGACGAGCAGTGCGACCGGCTGTCGGCGGCGGTCGCTTGAGGGCGCCGTCCGGGGGCGGGCCCGTCATCCGGTGACGGGCCGCGCCTGCGCCAGGACGAGCCGGCCCGCCCGCTCCGACAACGCCTGCCTGGCCGCCTCCGGCAGGCCGGTGTCGGAGACGACCACGTCGGCCTCGCCGAGCTGGGCGATCGTGCTGATGCCGACCGTGCCCCACTTGGTGTGGTCGGCCAGCACCACGAGCCTGGAGGCGGCCTCGACCAGCGCCCGGTCGGTCTCGGCCTCCATCATGTTGGGCGTGGTGAAGCCCGCCCTGGCGGTCATGCCGTGCACGCCCAGGAAGAGCAGGTCCACGTTGAGCTGGCGGATCGCGGCGACCGCGACCGGGCCGACGAGCGCGTCCGAGGGGGTGCGCACGCCGCCGGTCAGCACGACCGTCTGGTCGGGACGGCCGGCGTGCTGGAAGACGTCGGCGATCCGGACGGAGTTCGTCACGACGGTCAGGCCGGGGACCTGGCCGAGGTGGTGGGCGAGCGTCCAGGTGGTGGTGCCGGCCGACAGGGCCACGGCCGTGCCGGGACGGACGAGCGCGGCGGCGTGCCCGGCGATGGCCCGCTTCTCCTCCTCCTGCTGCACGGACTTGGCGGCGAAGCCGGGCTCGTCCGTGGAGCCGATGGTGGTCGCGCCGCCGTGCACCTTGGCCAGCAGGCCGCGCTCGGCCAGCAGTTCCAGGTCGCGCCGGATCGTGATGTCGGAGACGCCGAACGTGCGCACCAGGTCCACGACCCTGACGCCGCCGTTCTGCCGGACGAGGTCCACGATCGCCTGCTGCCGCTGCGGGGCGAGCATCGCATCACCAGATCCCAACAGGTTCCGACACCATCCCGTTCGCATCATGACATGACACCGACCCGGTGAATGCGTCGAAAACGTCATGAAACAGTGCGTTGACAGGGGTGGAGGTTCGTCTTTCGATGAATGGGTGTGAGCGAACTCGGGGGAATCTGAAGGGTCCGGCAAGGAGGAACCACCATGGACCGACGCATGCCGATCTCCCGCCGCCATCTACTCCTCGGAGCCGCCGCCCTCGGCGTGCCCGCCGCCCTCGTCGGCTGCGGATCCGGCAGCCCCTCCACCACGCCGGGCAGGTCGTCCGGCGGCGGCCCGGGCACGGTCACGATCGGCTCGAACGCCTCCGACGAGGTCCCCAAGAAGGCCCTGGAGACCGTGCTCAAGGGCTTCACCCAGGCCGTCCCGAAGGTCAACACGGTCGACCACAACACGTTCCAGGAGAACATCAACCGCTACCTCAAGGGCACGCCCGACGACGTGTTCACCTGGTTCGCCGGCTACCGGATGCAGTTCTTCGCCCAGCAGGGCCTGGCGACCGACATCTCCGACGTGTGGCAGGAGATCGGGGGCGACTACACGCAGGCGTTCAAGGACCAGTCGACCGGCATCGACGGCAAGCAGTACTTCGTGCCGTTCACCTACTACCCGTGGGCCGTCTTCTACCGCAAGAGCCTGTGGCGGGCCAAGGGGTACGAGCCCCCGAGGACCCTGGACGAGTTCACCGCCCTGGCCAGGAGGATGAAGGCGGACGGGCTGATCCCGATCGCGTTCGCCGACAAGGACGGCTGGCCGGCGATGGGCACGTTCGACATCCTGAACATGCGCACGAACGGCTACGACTTCCACATCTCGCTCATGGCGGGCAAGGAGTCGTGGACCGACCCCCGGGTCAAACAGGTCTTCGACACCTGGCGGGGGCTGATGGAGTACCACCAGCCGGCCGCGCTCGGGCGTACCTGGCAGGAGGCCGGGCAGTCGCTCGCGCAGAAGAAGACCGGCATGATCCTGCTCGGCATGTTCGTCGCCCAGCAGTTCCCCGAGGCCGACCGCGACGACCTCGACTTCTTCACCTTCCCCGAGATCAACCCCGCGTACGGCACCGACTCGATCGACGCCCCCATCGACGGCTACATGATCTCGGCCAAGGCCAGGAACGTGGACGGCGCCAAGGCCCTGCTCAAGCACCTGGCCAAGGGCTCCTCCCAGAACGAGGCGACCAAGCTCGACCCCGGCACGCTCGCGGCCAGCTCCAAGGCCGGCACCGGCGGCTACAGCGCCCTGCAGAAGCGCGGCGCGGAGCTGGTCTCCCAGGCCACCCACCTGGCGCAGTTCCTCGACCGCGACACCCGGCCGGACTTCGCCTCGACCGTGATGATCCCGTCTCTTCAGGCGTTCGTCGGCAAACCGGACGAGATCGACTCCTTGCTGGCGAGCATCGAGAAGCAGAAGGCCAACATCTTCCGCTGATGACCGTCAAAACCCGTCGCTACTCCGCCCGCGACGTGACCGTCCTGGTCATCGGGCTGGGGATGGCCGTCATCGTCAACGTGGGCCTCATCTGGGGGCCCACGCTGGCCTCCGCCGCGCTGTCCGGGACCGACTGGAACGGCATCGGGCCGATCGAGTGGGTGGGCGGGCGCAACTACCACGACCTGGCCACCGCGTACCCGCCGTTCTGGTCGGCCGTGCGCAACAACGTGCTGTGGCTGGGCTTCCTGGGGCTGGTCGCGACGCCGTTCGGGCTGTTCTGCGCGGTGCTGCTGGACCGGCGGCTGCGGCTGTCGCGGGTCTACCAGAGCGCGCTGTACCTGCCGGTCGTGTTGTCGCTGGCCGTGGTGGGCTTCATCGCGCAGCTCGTCTACTCCTCCGACTACGGCGTGCTGAACGCGGTCACCGGCCTGACCGTCGACTGGCTGGGCGACCGTTCGATCAACATCTGGGTGGTGATGGTCGCGGCCGGCTGGCGGCACGTCGGCTACGTCATGATCATCTACCTGGCCGGGCTCAAGGCCGTGGACCCGGCGCTGAAGGAGGCCGCCGCCATCGACGGCGCCACCGAGGCGCAGGCCTTCTTCCGCGTGGTGTTCCCGACGCTGCGGCCGGTCAACGTGATCGTGCTGGTCATCACCGTGATCGAGGCGCTGCGCGCGTTCGACATCGTCTACGCCGTCAACAAGGGCAGGAACGGCCTGGAGCTGCTGTCGGTGCTGGTCACCGAGAACATCGTGGGCGAGGCCGGCCGCATCGGTTTCGGCTCGGCCATCGCCGTGATCCTGCTGGTGATCTCGCTGGGGTTCATCGTCACGTACCTGTCGCAGCTGTTCAAGGAGGAGCGATGACGCTCACCGCGCCCGCCCCCGCTCCCCCGGCCGCGGGCCGGCGCGCGCCCGCGCGCCGGCCCGTGCGGCCGCTGCGGATCCTGCTGCACGCCTTCCTGGCGCTGGTGGCGCTGGGCTGGTTCCTGCCGCTGGCCCTGTCGCTCTACGCCTCGCTGCGGCCGTACGAGGAGACGGCCCGGCTCGGCTACTTCTCGCTGCCCGAGCACCTCACGCTGGACTACTACGCCAAGGCGTGGAGCCAGGCCGAGCTGCCCCACTACTACCTGAACACGCTGATCATCGTCGTCCCCGGGCTGCTGGTCACGCTGTTGCTGGCCTCGTTCACGGCGTTCGCCGTCGCGCGGGTGCGCGTCCCCGGGCGCAAGGTGCTGCTGATCGTGTTCACCGCCGGGAACCTGCTGCCGCCGCAGGTGCTCATCACCCCGCTCTACACCCTCTACACGCTGGTGCCGCTGCCCGCCTGGCTGTCGGACTCCCAGTCGCTCTACGACTCCTACCTCGGGCTGATCCTCGTCCACGTGGCGTTCCAGTTCGGCTTCTGCGTCTTCGTCATCGCCAACTTCATGCGGACGATCCCGGAGGAGATCACCGAGGCGGCGCTCGTGGACGGCGCGAGCGTGTGGAAGCGCTACTGGCGGCTCACGCTGCCGCTGTGCAGGCCGGTGCTGGCTGCGCTGGCCACCCTGGAGTTCACCTGGATGTACAACGACTTCCTGTGGGCGCTGGTGCTGATGTCCTCGGGCGACAAGCTGCCGGTGACCTCGGCGCTGAACAACCTGCGCGGCCAGTTCTTCACCGACTACAACCTGCTGGCGGCCGGGTCCGTGCTGGTGGCGCTGCCCACGCTGGTCGTCTTCCAGCTCCTGCACAAGCAGTTCGTCGCCGGGCTCACGCTGGGCTCGACCAAGGGTTAGAGGAGGGCGTGGAAGCGGGTGGCGACCTGGTCCCACGTCCACTCGCGGGTGATCCAGTCGCGGCCGCACGCGCCCATCTTGCGGGCCCGCGCGGGGTCGGCGAGCAGGTCGACGACGGCCTGGGCGACGTCCGCGACGTCCTCGCCGTCCACCACCAGGCCGGTCTCCCCCGGCCGTACGGCGTCCGGCGCGCCGCCGGAGTTGCCCGCGACCACCGGCAGGCCGGTCGCCGACGCCTCCAGGAAGACGATCCCGAGGCCCTCGACGTCCACGCCGTTCCAGCGGGTGCGGCAGGGCATGGCGAAGACGTCCGCCGCCGCGTAGTAGCCGGGCAGGCTCGCGGCGGGGACCGTACCGGTGAACCTGATCGACTCGCGCCCGCCCGCCATGCGCTCCAGCCGCGACCGGTACGGGCCGCCGCCCACCAGCAGCAGCACCGCGCCCGGCACCGCGCGCAGCACCCGGGGCCAGGCCCGGATGAGCTGGTCCTGGCCCTTGCGCGGGACCAGCCTGGACACGCAGGCCACCACCGGACGGCCGTCGAGGCCCAGCGCCGCCTTGGCCGCCCGCGGATGGAACTGGTCGACGTCGACGCCGGGCGCCAGGCGTACGAGCTTGTGCGGGGGGATCGCCGCCGCCAGACGCTCGCGCGTGTAGTCGCCCAGGTAGGTGACCACGTCGGCGTGCGCGCCGATCCTGCGCAGCACCGAGCGGAAGCCCGGCGCGCCCGCCCACGACGCCTCGTGGCCGTGGGTGAGCATCACCACCCGCCGCGCGCCCGCCGCGCGCAGGCGCGGCGCGAGCAGGCCGAGCGGCGCGGCCGCGCCGAAGACGACGGTCTCGGCGCGGTGCTCGGCCACCAGCCCGGCCGCCGTGCGCGCGACGGCCGGAGTGGGCAGCATCAGCCGCGTCGGGTGCCGCACGACCCGGTACGGCTGACGCCGGTCGAACTCCTCGCACCCCGGCCAGTCGGGGGCGTAGACCGCCACCCCCGGCGTGCGGAGCGCGAGTCCGTGCACGAACGACTGGATGCCGCCCGGTCTGGGCGGGAAGTCGTTCGTCACGAAGACGACGTTGGTCACGGTTCGGGGACGCCGTTCAGTCTCGCCCACGACCGGGCCAGGGCGTTGCGCTCGGGGCTGGAGGGATGGGAGGCATAGAGCACATATTCCACCGCATCCGGCGACAAGTCGGAAATGTTGGTTATGGCCAGGCGTTTCTGCATCGCGATGAACGTGGCCGGATCCCGGGTGAGGTCGAGGGCGTGCACGTCGGCCCGCGCCTCCACGTGCCGCGTGATCAGGTTCTGGGCCGGGTCGGAGACCAGCGAGGCCAGGGTCATCAGGCCCATGAGCACGCCGACCGCGCGCGGGTCGGCGACCGAGGCGATCCCCGTACGCCGCCGCAGCGGGCCGACCAGCAGGAACAGGCCGATCGCCCCGAACCCGGCCAGCAGGCCGCCGAGCAGCGTGCCGTCGAGCACGTCGGCGTGCTTGGCGTGACCCAGCTCGTGCGCGACCACCAGCTCGACCTCCGACTCCGGGGCCTTGAGCAGCGTGTCGTAGACGACGATCCGGCGCGTGGCCCCGAAGCCCGACACGTACGCGTTGAGCGCCGTGGTGCGCCGCGAGGCGTCGGCGACCAGCACGTCCTTGACCGGGACGCCGTCCCGCTCGGCCATGGCCAGCAGCTCCGACCGCAACGAGCCCTGCGGCATGGAGGTGAAGTCGTTGAACAGCGGCTCGAACACCACCGGGTAGACGTACGACACGCCCAGGGTGAGCGCGAACGCGCCCACGGCGGCCGGGATCCACCACTGGCGCACCTTGCGCGCCAGCGCCACCAGGGCGAGCAGCATGACGGCCAGCAGCAGCACGCTGATGCCGGTGTTCTTGAGCCGGTCGGCGGTCCAGCCCGCCCAGTCCTGGGTGGACAGGCCGTAGTCGCGCAGGATCGTCTCGAACCACATGCCGAGCGGCCACCGCAGCGCCTCGGTGATCGCGGTGAGCACCACCACGCCGAGCACCACCCGCACCCACCACGGGCCCCTGAGCACCCCCAGCACCTTCGCCGCGAACGGCGTCAGGACCAGCAGCCCGGCGAACAGGACCGTGATGCCGAGCGAGATGTAGCCGGGCAGGGTGGTGGCCGCGTCGAACGCCTGCGCCCTGGCGATCTGGGCGGCGCTGAAGTCGCGGGCGGGGTCGGGGGTGACGGCCGGCGCGGCGGCGGCCAGGACCCGCCAGGGGGTGGTGAACGCGGCCACGGCCAGGATCACGCCCCCGACCAGGGCCAGGGCGGCCCCGGCGGCGCGCCTGGAGCGGGACTCGGCGCGTTGCCGTTCTCGTGCGATGAGGTGCTCCGCCGTTCCTACCAGGTTGCCGGTTCCGGGATGGGGGTCGGCGTTGTCGGAATGGGCGGCGGCGCCGTCTGCTTGGCCCTGTCCGCGCTTCTCGCCCTTGCCGCCTTTACCGGCCTTGCCCTTACCGCGGCCTTTGCCGCCCTTCCTGGGGACGTCCCTGATCTCGGGGAGGCCGTTCGTGCTCTCGGCGGGGTCGTTCGTGATCTCGGCGGGGTCGTTCGTGATTGTGGATGGCTCCTCGGCATTCTTCGCCTGGCCGTCCGCGCCTTTGGTGGCCCTCTTCGGGCGCTGGGCGTCGTCGGCCGGGGGGCCGGCGTGCTTGGCGTGGGGGCGGTCGTCGGGGGTGGAGGGATGGGGGTGGCGGGGGTCCTCGGTGTCGGGGTCGGCGTCCGCGTCGGGGCGGACGTCCGGACGGGCGTCGGGGGCGTCCGGGTCGTCCGGGTCGTCGGGGTGCCCCGAGTGTTCGGGGGGCTCGACGGTCCCTTCCGGCCCGGCGCCGGAGGGTCCAGTGCTGGAGGACCCGGCGCCGGAGGACCCGGCGCCGGGAGGTTCGTCGTTGCCGGAGGGGGGCGGGGGGCCGTCGTCGCCGGGGCGCCTGCCTTCGCCGCCCCTGATGGCCACACCCCCACCGTGCCCGGTCTCGACCGCCGTGCCGGGCTCGTCGGCCCCTCTGGCGACCGCTCCTGCGGGCTCGTCCCCCTCCCGGGGCGGGTCGTTCCGCTCGCTCATCTGCCTCCCCTTCACGCGAGCTGCTCTCGTACGTACTCGCGCCACCGTGCCGCCAGTGTCTCGGCGGTGAGCCCCACGGAGGCGAGCGCCTGATCGACGCCGGCCACGCGGGCATCACGGTAGAGCCGTACCAGGGTCCCGTCACCGAACCGGTCTGCGAGGAAGCGACACGCCATCCAGGCCTCCTGGTACGCCCGCGCGAGCCGTCCGGGATCGGCGGCCGTAGGGGCGAAAGCCGCAGGTCCGGGCAACTCGCTCGGCAGCCTGCCGGCCCGTACTTCGGCGGCGAGCTCGGCGGCGGCCGTCCTGATGGGGAGCCCGGCGTCGCGGTAGGCCACGTAGTCGGCGAATCCCTCGTAGAGCCAGACGGGCAGCCGGTCGGTGCCCGCGGCGACGTGGGTGAGTTCATGGGTGAGGACGACGTCACGTCCGGTGGGGGTGAGCCGCGCGAAGGAGCCGGGCACGACGATCACCCTGGCGCCGTCGGCCACCGCGGCCAGCCCGTCCAGCGGGCCCGTGCCCGCCAGCGTGGCCGCCTCGGCGTCGGTGTCCGGTACGACGACCACCGCGCGTACCGGCCGGCCGAGCACCTCGGACACCCGCCGTCCGGCGAGGTCGGCGCGGCGGGCGAGATCGGCGAGCACGCCGGGCTCGGCGCGATGCCCCACGACCACGGACCGTCCGCCGCGGGCCACCTGACCGCCGTCGCCCCACGACCCCCGCGCCCCGGCGGGCAGGACGGTGTCGGGCGGCGCGTCGGCGACCACGAGAACCGCCGCCAGCAGCAGGACGGGCAGGAGCAGACGCGGACCGCGGAGGAACGGACGCACCTGCGAGGACACGGCCCGATGCTAGTCGGCCCGGAGGCCCTCACGACCCCTTCACCAGGGCCGGGCATGCGCCGCCTTCACAAGGCCGGACCTGTTCATGACGCCGGACATGTTCCCGACGCCGGACATGTTCCCGAGGCGGACATGTTCCCGAGGCCGGACATGCGACAGGCCCCGGCCCGGACCGGGGAGGGTCCGGGCGGGGCCTGTTGTCACGCGCCGGGACGCACCGCGCCGACGAACGACGACTTCCGCCATCCGCCCAGTTTGTCGATGCGCACCCGTTCGCCGGTCCTCGGCGAATGGATCATCTTGCCGTGGCCGACGTACATGCCGACGTGGCCCAGCCCGTTGAAGAACACCAGGTCGCCCGGCTTGAGATGGCGCCAGGAGACCTTGTGCCTGATGCGGGCGAACTGGCTGCTCGCCACGCGCGGGAGTCGCACCCCGGCCTTCTTCCAGGCGTACTGGACGAGTCCGGAGCAGTCGAACGAACCAGGACCCGTGGCCCCGTACCGGTACGGGTCGCCGATCTGGTGCTTGGCGACGACGACGGCCCTGCGGGCCTTCGACGTCTGCCGAGCGGCTCTCGCCGCCTTCGCCGACCTGGCGCTCTTCGCCGACTTGGCCGACTTGGCAGTGGCCGCCTTGGCGGTGCTGGACACCGCGGTGAGCCTGACGGCCGATTCGCTAACCGTCTGCGCCCCGGCCGGCACGGCATGGAGGACCGCACCTCCGGCCGTCACGGTCATCGTGAGTGCGACGCCCCTCAGGGCAAGACGGGACAGACGGGGGTTGTGCAGAGAGGTAGACAGGATTTCTCCTTGTGTCTTCCACGAACGCCTACCGGGTTAGCTGACGGATTCGGGCCTGGAAGTCGCCCTACAGCGCGCTAAGCGCTGATTCACCCCTGATCCCGGGGGATGACGGGATCTTTGGGTCCCCGGCTCCGTGCCTCCTGGCTGCACGGACTCGGCAGGTCGCCACCCGATCGATGTGTCTCAATGGGGATATCGGCGGCGACCGACGGATTTTTATCTTGTCCACATCGGGGGTTCCGATGTCGGGTCGCGGCTCGCATGGCTTGCTGACCGCGACGCCAGAAACTACGCCGAAGGGTCAAGATTTGGCAAAAGGGGAGTCAGGTTGTAAAGATCAGATAAAGGTGGAAGTAAGGAGCGAAACCCCTGCTGGAGCGGAGGGCGTCGTTACCTGAATGTGACCCTTCTCACACTTCCCGCCACACCCGGTTGTCAGGACCCTTTCACCCCTTTCGTCCCCTTCATCCCCCCACCCTGACAACGCCCGAACACGACCGGACAGCGACTGCGGACGACCGACTTCCGGACATGCCGCCCCCGCTCCCGAAAGCAGCCGGGCTCGACATGGCTCCCACGCGAGAGGAACAAGGTCGGCCGCTTGGGGCGGCGTACAAGGCGCTCCGACCCCCGTGGCCGAGGACGCGGACGGAGCGGGCTGGGAGGCGACGGCGGGTCCTCGACACGGGTGATGGCGGAGAGGCGCGAGGCTGTGGACAGCCGGTCTGAGGCTCGGGCCTGGGCGGCGGGGAGAGTGGAGGCGAGGCCAGGCGGCCCGGGACAGGGCGGCATGGGAGTGGGCCGCTATGGGGAGTGGCTCCCGTGCGGCCGGACGGCAGGGGACGCGCTGAGGACACCCGTACGGCCCGTTGTGGCTCTCATTTCCACCCTGACGGCCAGGAGGGCGGACGGTGGGCCGGGTGCTGGAACGGGAGCCTGGACGTGCCTCGGGGTGCTCGACTTGGGCCGGAGGTGGGGACCGTCCTACTGCGGCCGTCGCACTGGCCATCCTGCTGGGGCCGCCCCACTGGGGTTGGTAGTGGGGCGGGATTCACAAGGGTGGGGAGGGGCGTCAGGGGCGGATGGCGCCGACGAGGGAGCGGCCGTAGTCGGCGAGGCGGACGACCTTGACGACGTCGCCCGTCTGCGGCGCATGCACGATCTTGCCCCCGCCCGCGTAGATGCTGACGTGCCCGAGCCCCTCGCTGAAGATCAGGTCCCCCGGCTGGAGGTTCTTGATGTCCACCTTGCGGCCGGCGCCCCAGGCCCACTGCTGCCACGTCGTACGCGGCAACGAGACGCCGGCCGCACGCCAGGCGGCCTGGGTCAGTCCTGAGCAGTCGTAGCCACGTGGGCCCGTGCCGCCGTAGATGTACGGCTTGCCGACCTGGGCGAAGGCGAAGCGCAGGACGGCGGCCGCGCTGCCCGAGGCGGGCCCGGTGTACTTGATGCCGGTGCTGTTGGGGTTGCCCGGGTTGTACGCCCCCAGCTTGTCCAGGAGCTTCTTCTGCTGGCCGACCAGCTTCAGGACCTCGGCGCGCTCCTTCTGGACGGCGTCCCGCTCCTTGTCGGCGTCCGCGAGGGCGGCCTCGGCGTTGTCGCGCTCGGCCTTGAGCCCCTTGTTCTCGCGGTCGAAGGCGGCCAGCTTCTCCAGCCGCTCGCGCGAGAGCTGCCCTGCCATGGCCAGCCCGGCCAGCAGGTTCTCGGGGGCGTCGGCGCCGACCATGCCGGGCAGCGACGCGACGTCCCCGCCCATCTTGTACGAGTCCACCGCCACCCTGATGATCTCGGCCCGCAGGTCGGCGACCGTCTGCAGCTTCTGCTTGTAGCGGTCGTTCAGCCTGGTGTAGGCGCTCTTGGCCTTCTTGTACTCCTCGGTCGCCGTGTTGTACCGGTCGACGACCTTGTCGGCCTTGTCGTTGAGCTTCTCCAGCTTGGCCTTGGCCTGCTTGAGAGTGGGCTTGGGATCAGCGAGCGCCGCACCCATCGGGACCGTCATCAGTCCGATCGCGAGACCCGCGGCCACCGTCACCCGGCCAAACCTCACAGCGTCGCCTCCCAGGGATTACACCTGGGGCGAAATAGTACAGAAGTGGCGGGCGGGGTCTTGCCAAAAGTGCTAATTCGTAACTTATGCACGGCCCAACCGGCGCAGCAGCAAAGCCGACGGAACCGGTCTGGCACCCATCCGGCGTACGGACTCGGCCACCTCGCGGTCGGAGGAGACGACGGCGATGGCCCGGCCGGGCGGCTCGGCGCGGACGAGCTGGCGGATGAGGTCGTCGGCGATCTCCCCCGGCGCGCTGAACAGCACCCGCACCCCGCGCGGCGCCACCACCTGCACGGGCGCGTTGAGCTCGGCGCCGTCGAAGACCACCGTGACCTCGACGCGGGTCTGCGCGACCAGCCCGCCGAGGTTGGTCATCAGCCGGTTGCGCTGGTCGGCGAGGGTGAACGTGCCGTAGCCGGTCTTGGTGACGTTGTAGCCGTCGATGATCAGGTGGACCTGCGGCAACGCCAGGAGCTGGTCGAGGAGCTGCGGGTCGTCGTCGGCCAGGGCCCGCGCGGGCACCCCGCGCACCCCCGGACGCTCGCCGGTGCTGGCCGCGACCGAGTCGGCGGGCTTGCTGATCGTGGTGGGCAGCGCCAGCTCCCTGCGCAGCCCGGCCGAGGCGTCCTGGAGCGCGTCGAGCAGCACCCGGATGCGGGCGTCCTCGATGCTGCGGCCCTCGCGGGCGGCCCGGCGGGACGCTTCGAGCTGCCTCTCCACGTCGGCCAGCCGCTCGCGCAGGCGGCGCAGCTCGGCCTCGCCCGCGTTGCCGGCGGTGGAGGCGGCGTGCCGGGCGTCGTCGGCGGCCTGTTCCATCTCCTCGGACCTGCGGGTGGCGGCCTTGGCCCGCTCGCGGGCGTCGTGGAGCTTGCGCCGCAGGTCGGAGTTCTCGGCGCGGGCCGCCTTGATCTGCTCGCGCAGCCGGTCGGCCTCCTCCTTGGCGGCGGTCTTCTGCGCGGCGAGCTGCTCGCGCAGCCGCGTCACCGCCTCCTCCCGCTCGGACCCCTCGGCCGCCACGGCGGACTGCTCCAGGTCGGCGCGGGCGGTTTCGATCATCTCCGCCCAGCCGGGCGGCCTGGTGAGATAGGCTGCGGCAGCCACCAGCACGGGGTCGGCGGCGGGCGGCACACTGCCCTCGGCCAGGGCGGCGACCAGCTCGGGCCATCCGGCGGCGACGGACTCGGCGACCAGTTCGCGGAACTTCTTGTCGTTCTCCAGTTGCGCGGCGATCGGCGCGCTGCCCAGCTTGGCGCGCTTGCGCGGGTCGAACTTGGCGATGCCGCGCAGCGGCGGCGGCACCGAGACAGCGGGCATCGTCCCGAGGACCTGCGCCGCCAGGTCGACGACGTTGAGGCGCACCTGCTCGGGAAGCGGGCGAGACAGGCCTTCACCCGCTGAACTCATCCCACTTGTCCCTTCGTGACATGCCCTTTCAGACAAGGGTACGGCTCTTGCGTACCTGACCGTAACGGTCCCTTGAACCTAGACAAGCGCTTGGTAGGGGGTATACGACTGAGCCGGGGCAGCCGTCCGGTGTGGAGGTGAGCGGTGACGGAACAGATGCGCACGTCCACCCGTGACCTGGAGGAACTGCGCGGGCGCGCGTCCGCCTGGCTGCGCGGCCGGGTCGGCGGGGACGCCACGGTCTCGGAACTGTCGCGCCCCTCCGGCAACGGCATGTCGAGCGAGACGCTCTTCTTCACCGCCACGTGGGGCGGGGAGACCCGGCGGTGCGTGGCCAGGCTCGCACCTGCGGAGGAGGCCGTTCCGGTGTTCCCCTCCTACGATCTGCGGGCCCAGTTCGAGATCATGCGACTGGCCGGGGAGAAAGCTGGGATCCCAGCGCCCAGGCCGCTGTGGTTCGAGCCCGACCCCGGGCCGCTCGGGACGCCGTTCTTCGTCATGGAGCAGGCCGAGGGGGACGTGCCGCCCGATGTCATGCCGTACACGTTCGGGGGCTGGCTGCACGACGCCTCCCCCGGTGACCGACGCCGGTTGCAGGACGCGAGCGTCGGGCTCATGGCCGCGCTGCACGAGACGCCGTACACGGGCGAGGACGTCGCGGTGCTCGGCCCGCTCGCCCCCGGCGGCACGGACGGCCTGCGCGCCCACGTCGAGGCCCAGCGCGCCTACTACCGGTGGGCGCACGCCGAGCGGCCGATCCCCGTGCTGGAACGGGCCTTCGACTGGCTCGGCTCACACTGGCCGGACGACCCCGGCCCCGACGTCCTGACCTGGGGAGACGCCAGGATCGGCAACATCATGTACCGGGACTTCACGCCGGTGGCGGTGCTCGACTGGGAGATGGCCGCCGTGGGCCCGCGCGAGCTGGACGTCTCCTGGATGATCTTCCTGCACCGCTTCTTCCAGGACCTCGCGGTCACGATGGGCCTGCCCGGCATGCCGGACTTCATGCGCCGCGCCGACGTATGCCAGAAATATCGCGAAATAACCGGCTACGAGCCCCGCGACCTCGACTTCTACGAAATGTACGCCGCCCTCCGCCACGGCATCATCATGGCCAGGGTGTGGCAGCGCAGGGTCCACTTCGGCGAGCAGCCCATGCCGGACGACCCCGACGACCTGGTGCTCCACCGGGCCGCCATCGAGGAACTGCTCACCCGCTAGCGTCGTAGACCAGCAGCGCGATCTGCACCCGGTTGTTGAGGTCGAGCTTGGTCAGGATGCGCGAGACGTGCGCCTTGACCGTGGGCACGCTCATGAACAGCCCCCGCCCGATCTCGGCGTTCGACCTGCCCTGCCCCACCGCCAGCGCGACCTCGCGCTCCCGCTCGCTCAGCCGCCCGAGCAGCCCCCGCGCCCGCTCGGTACGGTCGCGCCCGCCCCCGTCGGAGACGTGCGCGATGAGCTGCCGCGTCACCGCGGGCGACAGGATCGGCTCCCCCGCGGCCACCCTCCTGATGGCGTCGACCAGGTCGCCGGGCGGGATGTCCTTCAGCAGGAACCCGGCCGCCCCCGCGCGCAGCGCCCGCACGACCTGGGCGTCGGCGTGGAACGTGGTCAGCACCACGACCTCGGGCGGCGAGGCGGTGCGGCGCAGCGCCTCGGTCGCGGTCAGCCCGTCGACGCCCGGCATGCGGATGTCCATCAGGACGACGTGCGGCCGGTGCTCGGCCACCCGCGGCGGCACCTCGGCCCCGTCGGCCGCCTCGCCCACGATCTCGATGTCCGCGGCGCCGCCGAGGATCATCGACAGCCCCGCCCGCACCATCGCGTCGTCGTCCACGATCAGCACCTTGATCGGCGCGTCCATCGGCCCTCCGTCGCTCAACCCTCGTCCCCGTCCTTCTCGCGCGGCCACGGCAGCCAGGCGCGGAGCCGGAACTCGCCGTCCCTCACGCCGTGCTCCAGCCGGCCGCCGGCCAGGTCCGCCCGTTCGGTCAGCCCGATGAGCCCGGCGCCCGCACCCGGCATGCGCGGCCCGTGCCGCGTCCACACCGGGTTGCGCACCTCCGCCGAGACCCCCTCGCCGCGCTCCCCCGCCACGGCCACGGCCACCGGCGCGCCACCCGCGTGCTTGCGCGCGTTGGTGAGCGCCTCCTGCACGATGCGGTAGACGTTGCGGCCCAGCCCCTCGGGCACGCCGTCCGCGGCGCCCAGGTCGAGGCGTACGTCCATGCCCGCCTGGCGGCACTCCTCGACCAGCGCGGGCAGGTCGGCCAGCGTCGGCTGCGGCCGGTCGGGCACCGGGTCTGCGGCGCCGGGCGGGGTGTGGCGCAGCACGCCGATCACCTCGCGCAGGTCCTGGAGCGCCAGGTGGGCGTTGCTCCTGATCGCCCCCGCCGCCCTGGCGACCTCGTCGGCGGGCGCGTCGGGCCGGAACTCCAGCGCCCCGGCGTGCAGGCTGAGCATCGAGATGCGGTGGGCCAGCACGTCGTGCATCTCGCGGGCGATGCGCTCGCGTTCGAGCCGCTTGGCGTCCTCGGCGGCGGTCTCGGCCCGCTGCCTGAGCGACCAGACGAGCTGCCGCCTGGCCCTGATGACGATGCCCCAGCCGTACACGGCCACCACGATCGTCCCCCCGAACGCCGCCGCCCACAGCGGCCCGAGGTCGTCCTGGGGCCGCAGCAGCACGTACGGGGCCAGGGTGACCAGCGACAGCAGCGCGATCGGCCCGGAGACCTTGAACGGCCGATGCACCGCCACGGTGAACACCGCCACCACCGAGGCCCCGCCGACGAGCTCCAGATAGGCCGACAGCAGCGTCGTGACCAGCGCGAACGCCACCGGCCAGCGCCGCCGCAGCCACACCCCCGCGCACGCCAGGGCCCCCACGACCTGCTCGACGGCCAGCAGCGGCTCGGGCGCGTCCCTGATCTCCTCCAGGCTGAGGAACGTCAGGCCGCAGGCCAGCAGGAACAGCGCGGTGTCGGAGACCCAGTCGAGGGTCGAGCGCCGCACCCGGCCCCCGCGGCCGTCGCCGAGCAGCGTGGACGGCAACGCCCACCGGTATTCCAGGGCCGGATAGCCCTCCCCCCGCAGCTCCCTCACATTCGTCGAGGTTATGCCCTGCCGAGGACCGCGCGACAGCGACCAAAGTCGGTGTCGCGGCAGACCGATGGCCGAGGCGGCCGGGCGGCCCCGGCGGCGAGGGTGGGGGCATGAAAGCGGTGGTGGAGGTGTTCGGCTGGCTGCTGGTCCTGCAAGGGATCGGCGGCCTGCTCAACACCCTGTTCGGGTGGTGGCGATGGGCGCACGGCCTGCTCGTGGTCAATGTGCTGCCGTTCCTCGACGGTTACGAGGTCTTCGCGGCGATCGTGATCGGGGTGCTCGGGTTCGCGCTGCTCGCGGTGGCCGGCTCGGCGGGCCGGGCGGAGGAGGGGCGGTGAGCGGGACGGCGTTGCGTCCGCCGCGGCACCGGCCCGACCGCCGGGCGGGGGCCGGTGCAGCGGCTGTTCGGGCTGGCCGACGTCACGGTGACCACCGCCTCCTCGGCCGGGGCCGTCAAGATCACGGCGCTGGACCACGAGCTCGCCGCGGACCTGGCCGAACGGCTCACCGCGCGTACCCAGGCGACGCCCGGGGACGCGACGTGACCGGCTGGCAGCGGCTGTCGGGCCGGAGCCTGTGGAACGCCGCCGCCAGGTCGCTGGCGCTGGTGGCGGGCGTGGCGGCCGGGCTGGCGCGGTTCCTGGTGGGCCGGGACTGGGCCCTCGGCGGCGTGGTCGCCGCGTGCGCGGGGGCCGCCGTGCTGATCGTGGCCGGGGCGGTGGCCTACGAGGCGGCCCGGCTGCGGACGACCGCCTGGCGGCTCACCGCCGACCGGCTCGAACTGCGCTCGGGCGTGACCGTCCGGCAGCACCGCTCGATCCCGCTGGACCGGGTGCGCAGCGTGGACCTGCGGGCCGACCCGGTACGCCGAGCGTTCGGCCTGACCGTGGTCAAGGTGGGCACCGGCGAGCGCGCGGCCGAGGGCTCGGAGCTGGCGCTGGACGCCCTCGACCGGCACTCGGCCGAGATGCTGCGCCGTACGCTGCTGCGCCAGGACGCGCCCGCGCCCGAGGACGGCCCCCTGGCCGAGCTGCGCTGGTCGTGGATCCGGTACGCGCCCCTGTCGGTCTGGACGTTCACCGGCGCCGCGGTGGTCCTGGGCGCGGCCTACAAGGCGCTGGGCGCCATCGGGCTCAAGGACTTCAGCGACCGGGCGGCGACCGGCCTGTGGGGCTGGGTGAGCGCGCAGCCCTGGCTCGCGGTCCCGCTGCTGCTGGCGCTCAACGCGGCCGTCGGCGCGCTCGGCGCGTTCCTGCTGTACGCCGAGTCCTGGGGCCGCTACCGGCTGGAACGCGAGCCCGGCCGGCTCAGGCTGCGCCGCGGGCTGCTGACCACGCGCTCGCTGACCCTGGAGGAACGGCGGCTGCGCGGCGTCGAGATCAGCGAGCCGCTGCTGCTCCGGCTGGGCGGCGGGGCCCGCGTCAAGGCCGTCGCGACCGGGCTGGCCAGGACGGAGGACGAGACCCAGGACGTGGCCGCGCTCACCCCTCCGCTCCCCCGCGCCGAGGCGTCCCGCGTCGCCGCCGCGATCGCGGGCGCGGCTGCGGGTGTGGGTGTGGGTGCGGCTGCGGGTGTGGGCGCGGACGGTCCGTCGCTGACCGCGCACCCGGCGGCGGCCGGGCGGCGGCGGGTGGTGCGGGCGCTGGTGACGGCGGCCGTGCTGGCGGCGTGCGCCGGGCTCGCCTGGTGGCTGCTGCCCGCGTCGTGGCCGCGCGAATGGGTCTGGGCGGCGCCCGTCCTGGCGCTTCCGGCGGGGTTGTGGCTGGCCGCCGAGAGCCGTCGCGGTCTCGGTCACGCGCTGGGCCGGCGGCACCTGGTCATGCGCCGCGGCGCGCTCGTCCGCCGTACGGTGGCGCTGGACCGGGCGGGCATCACGGGCTGGACGTTCCGGCAGTCGTTCTTCCAGCGGCGCTCGGGCCTGCTGACCGTCTCGGCCTGCACGGCCGCGGGCGGCGGCCACTACGAGGTGCTGGACGTGGGCCGCGGCGACGGGCTCGACCTGGCGGCGCGCGCGGTGCCGGGGCTGCTGGAGCCGTTCCTGACCGGCGGGCCGGACGGCGAGCGGCAGGCCGCGTGATCCACCACGGGTTGCCCATGCCCCTGCAGCGGACAAGCGTGATCGCGCGGCCCGGCGACTTGCTTGCCAACAACGCTATTTGTCCCGCTTGCAACCGAGTTGCAGCCTTGTTAACTGTTGGCGCGGATCTCCGGTTAAGGAGCCGATCCCCCCGCGTGACGTCGGCCGACGCGCGCGGGCTCAGCTCCCGACCGGCTGCTTGACCAGCTCGGCCAGGTACGCCCTGGCCAGGGTGAGCGCGCCCTCCTGCGCCTCCTTCTCCGGCATGAGCTTGGCCTTGGGCGAGTTCGCCGGCTCGGTCTTGGGCCGTTCCGCGCCGGAGTAGTCGACCCTGACCACCAGCGCCCCGGTACGGGCGATCACCGTGCCGCTGGAGGCCGACACCTCGCCCTGCCTGCTCTGCACGAACTGGCTGTACGCCTGCTCGCCGAGCCCTTCGAGGTCGCGCAGCTCGCCCCAGGTGATGCCGCCGATGGTCGATCCCGAGGTGTTCTTGTCGCCGCCGCGCTCGCCGGCGTAGTACGCCTTGGCCGCGCCCGGGTCGATCGCGCCCGCCCGGTTGGTGAAGCGGTGGGTGGTGATCAGCATGCTGCGGATCCTGACGTTCCCGGCCGCGCCCGGCAGGGCGAGGTTGAGCCAGCGGCACTCGGTCTCGTCGTCGTTGCCCGACTCGGTGGCGCGCGCCCTCGTCGCCGGCTGCGGCACCAGGCGGGTGGCGGCCTCCGTGACGGCCTGGCAGGCGGGCGGGAAGGCGGCCAGCTCCGTGGGCGAGGGCGTCGGGCGGGCGGTCGGGCTCTGGGTGGCCTGGGCCCGGTCGGCCTGGGCCAGCACGCCGGGGTGCTGCGCCTGCCAGGCGGCCACGCCCTTGGCGAAGTACGCGATCAGGCCGCTGACCTCGCGGATCGCGTTGTCCTCCGTGATGGACCTGGTGCTGTCGTTGGACAGGATCTGCGCGTCCTTGCGCTGCTGCCCGGCCTGGAACTTGACCTCGATCGTCATGTCCCCGACCTGGGCGTGGGCCTTGCCGAAGGAGTACCACAGCAGCTTGCCGTCGCGCCGCCAGGTGTACTGCGCGAACGCGCCCTCGCCCACGCCGGTCACGTCCTTGACCGGGGAGACGTACTCCTTCTCGTCAGGGTCGAGCGAGGGCTTGGCGGTGGCGCCGTACTTGGCGCCGCGGTAGTCCATCTCGTAGGAGTTCTGGGCCATCGAGCGGCCGGTCTTGGCCCCCTCGCCCTTGTGCTGGTCGATCTTGACGTCGATCTCCCTGCTGCGCCAGAACTCTCCGAAGGAGATGCGCTGGTTCTGCCAGTTGCAGGCGAAGGTGACCGTGTAGTCGGAGTCCCTGGACGACTTGGTCACCGTCGCGCCGGGCGCCAGCCGTTCGGCCTCGTCCTTGGGCAGCATCGAGCACGCGTCCGGGCCCGTCGCGGCGGCGGCCGGAACCGCCGACCGCGCCACCGGCGAAGACGACGACGACGGCCCGGCCGCCGTGCCCGCGGAGCCCTTGCCGGAGATCAGGAGGTAGGCCCCCACACCGCCCGCGGCCACGACCACGACGAGGGCCGCGGCGAGCGCGGGCGACAACCACGCCGGACGGCGTCCCGGCGGCCCGGGAGGCGGCCCGGGCGGCGTCCCCATCGGCCCGGTGGGCGGCAGCGACGGCGGCCCCCACTGCGGCTCCTGCGGCGGCCCCCACTGCGGACCGGACTGCGGACCCGGCTGCGGACCGGACTGCGGACCCGGCTGGGGGCCCGGTTGCGGGGCGGGCGACGGCCCGTACGGCGGCGCCGGCGGCCTTCCCTGCGGTTCGACCCGCCGGCCCGGCACCGGATGAGGGGTGGTCGGCGGCTCGTACTCGCTACCGGGGTTCACTGGGACTCCTGAGGTTGCCCTGACTTGCGGGAAGACATGGTGGTAACGCCCTTGCCGAGCGCCGGACGGTCATCGTGGCAGCGCCCCGGAGACCAGCCGGGCGATCCGCAACGCCGTCTCCTTGTCGACCGGCGTCTTGACCGACACCTCGTCGCGGTGCCAGACCACCTCGCCGAGCAGGTTGCTGGACCGGAAGAGCACCGTGCTGTCGGACCGGCCGACCGTGGAGGAGGACATCAGCAGCTCGAACCGGTTCTGCACGAACGCCGCCTCCCCCACCCCCGCGACGTCGCCGACCTCGCCGACGGCCGTCCGCGCCCGGGTGCCCTCGGCCGCGCTCCTGGTGCCCTTCTCGCTGGTGAACCGGCGCAACGCCACCTGCGGACCGTCGAGGCCGCCGTCGGGCCTCTCGATCCAGGTGCGGACGGTGATCCGCCGGGCCCGCCGCTCCTCCAGCCCCGTGAGCCACTGGCACTCGCCGTCCCGCGTGGCGCTGCGCCGGGCGGCGCCCCCCATCAGCTCGGCGGCATGGGCGTCGCTGAGCAGGCGGCAGGGGTCGGGGGCGGCGGCGTACCGGCCGGTCTCCGGCCGCGCGGCGGCCACGGCGTACCAGCCGCCCGCGCCCAGCACCGCGACGCCGGACGCGACGGCCACCGGCAGCAACCACCGGCGGCGGCGCCCGGGGATCGGCCCCGAACGCACCGGCGCGCCGCTGAGCACCTCCCGGACCCGGGCCGCCGTGGGACGGGCGGCGGGCTCCTTGGCCAGCATCGCCATGAGCAGCCCGCCGAACTCGCGGCCCGCCCGCGCGGGGAAGGGCGGATCGTGCAGCAGCACCGCCGCCGCGACCGCCGCGGGAAGCTGCCGCTCGAACGGCGCCCGCCCCTCCACGGCGGTGTACAGGCTCGCGCCCAGCGACCACAGGTCGGACGCCGGGCCCGCCGCCTGCTCGTTGAGCCGCTCGGGAGCCATGTAGCCGGGCGATCCGCCGCTGCCGACCCCGTCGCCCTGCCCGCCCATGGGGACGGCGATGCCGAAGTCGGTCAGCATGGCCGAGCCGTCGGCGTCGAGCAGGATGTTGCCCGGCTTGACGTCCTGGTGGAGGATGCCGTGGGCGTGCGCGACCTCCAGCGCCGACAGCACCTGGAGCCCGATGCGGGCCGCGTACGGCGGCGGCAGCGGGCCGTTGTCCTTGATCAGCTTGTCCAGGGAGCGGCCGGTGACCAGGTCCATGATGATCCACGGCTGGTCGCCGTCGAGCACCACGTCGTGCACGAGCACGATGGCCGGGTCGCGCAGCCGTCCGGCCGACCTGGCCTCGTGGATGGCGCGTCCGGCGAACTCGGCCCGCTGGTGGGGGCTGAGCCCCGGCGGCACCCGCACCTGCTTGACGGCGACCTCGCGGTCGAGCGTCTCGTCCAGCGCCCGCCACACCGTGCCCGCGCCGCCCTGCCCGAGCTGCTCGACCAGCCGGTAGCGGCCGGCCAGCAGGTAGTGGTCACTTCGCACGGCGCAACGCCTGTTCGCTCGCCCGGGCCGCCTTGATCGCCGCCTGCCGGACGTCCTCGTCGGTCGGCTTGTCGGCCAGGGTGGCGTACTGGACGGCCACCACCAGGTTGGCGATCCGGTAGTAGACATGGGCGGAGTGGACGCGTCCCGTGCTGCCCTTCAGCTCGAACGCGAACGCCTCCTCGCCGAGCCCCTTCAGATCGTGGACGGGGGTGCGCGTGGAGCGCATGTTGGTCTTGACGCCGATCTCCGGCCAGGTCCAGTCGATCTGGTCGTACTTGGCCCAGTAGCGCTTCTGGTTCTGGAACAGGGTGCGCGCGGTGGCGGCGGTCATCGACCAGGGATCGACGGTGTCGGAGTCCCTCTGCACCTGCAGGCCCACGCCGGTGCCGGCGGCCGGCCAGCCGCACTCGGGGCCCACCTCGTCGCTGTCCGGCTGGGCCTTGGGCGGGCTCTGGGTGCGCAGCAGGCCACCGACGTCCTGCGGGGTGAGCAGGGTGCACACGTCCATCGGCACGGTGAACGCGGCCGGCGTCCCGCCGTCGTCGTCGCGCAGCAGGAGGAAGCCGGTGGCCGCGGCGGCGACGACGAGCACGGCCCCGGCCGCGCCCCACACCGGCAACGGGCGTCCGCGCCGCCCGACCCGGCGGGGCGCGGTCGCCGGCTCGCCTGCCGTCAGCACCGGCGGCGGGCCACCCGCGGCCACCTGCCTGAGCGCGTGCACGGCGTTGCGCGGATCGGGACGGGCGTCCGGATGGCGGGCCATCATGGCGGACAGCAGCGGGCCGAGCGGCCCCGGCGCGACCGGCACCGGCTGCGTCACGGTCGCCCTGACCCGCTCGGCGAACGAGCCCTGGTAGGCGTTGCCGCCGGTCACGGCGGCGAACAGGGTCGCGCCGAGCGACCACAGGTCGCTGGCCGGGCCGCCGGGCTCGCCCTCCAGCCGCTCGGGCGCGATGAAGCCGGGCGAGCCGATCATCAGCCCCTGCTCGGTGAGCGTGGCCTGACCCTCCTGCCGGGCGATGCCGAAGTCGGTCAGCACCACCCTGCCGCCGTCGGTCAGGAACACGTTGCCCGGCTTGACGTCGCGGTGCTGCAACCCCTGGGCGTGGGCGGCCAGCAACGCCTCCAGCACGTCGGCGCCGACGCGGGCGGCGTACTCGGGCGGCATGGGGCCGAACTCGCGGACGGTGTCGGCCAGCGTACGGCCCCGCAGCAGCTCCATGACCAGCCACGGCCGGTCGTGCTCGACGATGACGTCGTGCAGCGCCACGATGCCGGGATGGCGCAGCCGGGCGGTGGCCTGCGCCTCTCGCACGGCCCTGGTGACGGCGTGGGCGCGCTCCTTGGGCGGGATGCCCTCGGGCAGGGTGAGCTCCTTGACCGCGACCTCGCGGTCGAGCATCTCGTCCTTGGCCAGCCACACCTTCCCCATGCCGCCGGCGCCGAGTGGGCGCAGCAGGGCGTAGCGGCCGGCAAGTCTTCCCGCGGACATAAAGGGAAGGGTAACTAAGGATCAAGAAGGATGGTTATTCGAGCACGTTTCCCGTTCACGCCCTTCGCCCCTCCCGCCTGCCCCTCCGGCATGGTCCGGCACGCCCTTCGGCGTGGTCCGCCGGAGTAACTGTCGGTCCCCCTCTCTATGGTCTTGGAACGTGGACGCGGTTCAAGGCACCCTCGACGAGCTCGGCACCCCGCTGAGCGACGTCACGTTCGTCGTGTTCGACCTGGAGACCACCGGCGGCTCGCCGGCCGAAGACTCGATCACCGAGATCGGCGCGGTCAAGGTGCGGGCGGGTGAGGTGCTGGGCGAGTTCTCCACGCTGGTCGACCCCGGTGGGCCGATCCCGCCGTTCATCTCGGTGCTGACCGGCATCACCGACGCCATGGTGATGGCCGCCCCGCGCATCGAGGCGGTGCTGCCGAGCTTCCTGGAGTTCATCAGGGGCTCCACGCTGGTGGCCCACAACGCGAGCTTCGACACGCGCTTCGTCAAGGCCGCCTGCGCCGCCCACGGTTATCCCCCGCCCGCCAACCCCGTCGTCGACACCGTCGACCTGGCCCGGCGGGTGCTGACCCGCGACGAGACGCCCAACGCCAAGCTGTCCACCCTCGCCCGGTTCTTCCGCAGCCCCACCGACCCGTGCCACCGCGCCCTCCAGGACGCCAGGGCCACCGTCGACGTGCTCCACGGGCTGATCGAGCGGGCCGGCTCCTTCCAGGTGCACACCCTCGAAGAGCTGAAGTCGTTCGTCCGCGCCCCCACGCCCGAGCAGCAGCGCAAGCGCCACCTGGCCGAGTCCGTCCCGCACGCCCCGGGCGTCTACTTCTTCGAGGATGACCGCGGCGAGGTGCTCTACATCGGCAAGAGCACCAACCTGCGCAACCGCGTGCGCTCCTACTTCACGGCCGCCGAGACCCGCCCGCGCATCCGCGAGATGATCGGCATCGCCGAGCGGGTGCGCCACGTCGTCTGCGCGACCGCGCTGGAGGCCGAGGTCAGGGAGCTGCGGCTGATCGGCGGCGCCAAGCCGCGCTACAACCGCCGCTCGCGCTTCCCGGAGAAGGTGGTCTGGCTCAAGCTCACCGCGGGCCCCTTCCCCCGCCTGTCGATCGTGCGCGAGCTGAAGGACGACGACGCCACCTACCTCGGCCCGTTCAGCAGCTCCCGCGTGGCCGACGAGGCCCGCATCGCCCTGCACGAGGCCGTGCCGCTGCGCCAGTGCACCCAGCCGATCAGCCTGCGCACCCGCCGGGCCGCCTGCGTCCTGCACGAGATGGGCCGCTGCGGCGCGCCCTGCGCGGGCAACGAGAGCCCCGAGGAGTACTCGGTGCACGTCGAGAGCGCCCGCCGGGCCATGACCTCCGACGCCTCGCTCGTCTACACGGCCGTGTCGGCCCGCATGGAGCGCCTGTCGGTCGAGCAGCGCTACGAGGAGGCCTCCGTCGACCGCGACCGGCTGGCCGCGTTCGTCCGGGCGGCGGCCCGCATGCAGCGCCTGAGCGCCATCACCCGCATCCCCGAGCTCGTGGCCGCCAGCCCGGCCTTCGACGGCGGCTGGGACATCCACGTGGTCCGCTACGGCCGGCTGGCCGCGGCGGGCGTCATGCCGAAGGGCGCCCATCCCACGCCCTTCGTCGCCTCGCTCAAGGCGATGGCGGAGGCCGTCATCCCGGGCCCCGGCCCGGTCCACGCGGCCAGCGCCGAGGAGACCGAGTGCGTTCTCCGCTGGCTGGAGTCGCCGGGCGTGCGGCTGGTCGAGGTCGACGGCGTGTGGTCGATGCCCGCCCGGGGCGCCGCCCGGCACAAGGCGCGCATCGACCTGGCCTATCGCGGCCTTGATCAGCGCCGCGACCGAGAGGGACGTCCTTTGCGATGACCGGATACAGTTAATACATGGTCACGGCAATCGTCCACATCAAGGCCGAGGTAGACCGGATCCCGGAGGTCGCCCAGACGATCGCCGAGATCGACGGGGTCAGCGAGGTCTACTCCATCACCGGCGAATGGGATCTGCTCGCCATGGTCCGGGTCGCCCGCTACGAGGAGGTGGCCGAGGTCATCCCCGGGCGGGTCAACAAGGTCGACGGCGTCGAGCACACCGAGACCCACATCGCCTTCCGCACCTATTCCAAGCACGACCTCGACGCCGCCTTCTCGATCGGCTTCGCCGAGACCGACTGACCCGCTTTCCCGCCACCCTCGCGTCCGTTCCCCGGGCCCGGCCGTCCTCCGGCCGGGCCCGCGGCGTTTCCCCGCCCCGGCCGCACGACCGCCGTCCCGCCCCCTCAGTCGGCGGACCGGGAACAGGAACCTGCCCGTCCCCTCAGCGACGAGCCCGGAACGCGAAGCGGCCCGGACGGGAGAACCCCGTCCGGGCCGATCCTGCACGAGCATCCCTAGTGGGTGAGGCTCCGGTCGTCGCCGGAACCGATGGCGGCGTGCTCGCCGTGCTCCTCGTGGTGCCCGTCGTCGAGCGGGATCTTCTCCCCGCCGTACGCCTTGGACATCCGGCCGCGAAGCTTGCCGAGCGGGCCACGCATGCCCTTGGGCGGGATGCCGGAGGCGTCCTCGTCCACGGGCAGGGCCGCCACCGCCTCCTTGCCCCGCATGTGGGCCTCGATGTCGTCGGCCGGCGGCGTGTGCACCTCGATGAACTCACCGTGCGGCAGCCGCTTGATGACACCGGACTCCACACCGTGCCCGATGACCGCGGCGTCGCTGCGCTGCAGGCCGAGGCAGATGCGGTAGGTGATCATGTAGGCCAGCGCCGGAGCGACGAAGACCAGCACCCGGCCCGCGTACGTCGTCCAGTTGAGGCTGATGTGGAAGTTGGCCGAGATCTCGTCGTTGGCGCCGAGCAGCCACAACACGCCGTAGAACGTCATCGCCGAGATGCCGATCGAGGTGCGGTGGGGGTTGTTGCGCGGGCGGTCGGCGACGTGGTGCTCGCGGTTGTCGCCGGTGACCCACCGTTCGAGGAACGGGTAGAGCGCGAGACCGGTCATGATGATGCCCATCGGCACCAGCGCCGGGATGATCACGCTCAACGGCAGCGTGCCCGCGTGGGCCGTGCCGAACAGGTTCCACTCCCACGGCGGCATGAGCCGCAGCGAGCCTTCGAGGAAGCCCATGTACCAGTCGGGCTGCGAACCGGCGGACACGTCCGCCGGCGTGTACGGCCCGAACAGCCAGATCGGGTTGATCTGCGCGAACGTCGCCAGCCCCGACACCACGGCCAGCGTGAACAGGAAGTACGCGCCCGCCTTGGCCATGAAGGCCGGGTAGAACGGCGCGCCCACCACGTTCTTGTTGGTACGCCCCTTGCCCGGCATCTGCGTGTGCTTCTGCACCCACATGAGCACCATGTGAGCCGAGACCAGCGCCAGCAGGATGCCCGGGATGAGCAGGATGTGCAGCGAGTAGAACCGGGAGACGACGTCGCCGCCCGGATACTCCCCGCCGAACAGGAAGAACGTGATGTACGTGCCCACCAGCGGCAGCGAGATCGCCACACCCTCGGTGATCCGCAGACCGGCGCCGGAGAGCAGGTCGTCGGGGAGGGAGTAGCCGGTCAGGCCCTCGGCCAGCGCCAGGGTCAGCAGCAGCACGCCGATGATCCAGTTGAGCTCGCGCGGCTTGCGGTAGGCGCCGGTGAAGAACACCCGCAGCATGTGGACCGTCATGCCGGCCACGAAGAGCAGGGCCGCCCAGTGGTGCATCTGCCTCATCAGCAGACCACCCCGGACGTCGAAGCTGATCTCCAGCGACGACGCGTAGGCCTCCGACATCATGACGCCCTTGAGCGGCGCGTACGAGCCGTCATAGACGACCTCGCCCATGCTCGGCTTGAACCACAGCGTCAGGAACGTACCGGTCAGCAGCAGGATGATGAACGAGTAGAGCGCGATCTCACCCAGCAGGAACGACCAGTGGTCGGGGAAGATCTTGCGCAGGTTGCGCTTGAGGAAGTTCGCCCCGCCCAGGCGCTCGTCGAGGAAGGTCGACGGCCCGGCGATGGCCTTCGGTACGGCGTTCAGGTCGCTCATGCCTGGCCTCCCTTCTCCCTGGCCTCGGCCTCGGCGTCGCCGCGCTCCCAGTAGCTGGGACCGACGGGCACGTTGAAGTCACCCTGAGCGATCAGATAGCCCTCGCTGTCGACGGTGATGGGCAGCTGCGGCAGCGGCCGGGCGGCCGGGCCGAAGATGACCTTCGCGCCGTCGGCCGCGTCGAACGTCGACTGGTGGCACGGGCACAGGATGTGGTGGGTGGTCTGCTCGTACAGCGCCGCCGGGCAGCCGACGTGCGTGCAGATCTTGGAGTAGGCGACGATGCCGTCGTGCGTCCAGTTCTGCTTGACGCCGCTCTTGAGCTCCTCCGGACGGAACTTGATCAGGATGAGCGTGGCCTTGGCGAGCGCGTTGAGGTCGTGCTGGTAGCCCTCGGGCACCACGGACAGGATGCCGCCGGGCGAGTTGAAGTCGGCCGCGCGGATCGGCTGGCCGGTGCCCTCGACGACCAGGCGCAGCGGCTTGCCGTCCTTGGTCTTCTCACCCCAGACGGTGTGGCGCAGCAGCTTGTTGAACTTCGCGCCGGGCATCTTGGAGTTGTCGAGGTCGCGCAGCAGCACCAGCGGCACCAGGCCGAGCGGCGCGGCGGCCAGCAGCAGCGTGCGGCGCATCAGCTTGCGCTTGACGAAGCCGCTCTCGTTGGCGCCCTGGAGGAACGTCTCGGAGACGACCTCGCGGTCGGCCTCGTCCGAGGCCATCGGGTGGCGCTCCTGGACCAGCGCGTACTTCGGCATGATCTGGCGGACCCAGATCACGATGCCGACCGCGAGGCCGAGGACGGCGAGGGTCAGCGTGCCGCCGAGGGCGAGGTTGGAGACCCCCGTCGCCTCTGGGCTGCCGACCTGGAACACCACGTAGGAGATGATGAAGGCGATCGCGGCCAGGAACGTGATCGTGAAGCAGAGCGCCACGATCTTCTCGGCCTTGCCGGCCTTGGTCTCGTCCTGCAGCGTCACGCCCGGGACGTCGCGGTCGGCGGCGTCTTCCGTCTCCGCGGCGCCCAGCATCGACGTGCCCGCCGTGGGAGTGCCGATGACGCGCTTGGGCACGCGTTCGTCCGGCTGCTCGATCTCGTGCTCGTTGTCTGTCATGACTTCTGTCGCTTCTTCGCGGTGATCCAGATGGCGGCGAGGGCTAGGGCGGCGATGCCTACCACGAACGCTACGAGACCTTCGGTGACCGGGCCGATGCGCCCGAGGCCGAACCCTCCGGGGTCCTTCTGCTCACGGACCTGGGTGATGTACGCGATCATGCTGCGCTTCTCCTCAGGCGTGATCGTCGAGTCGTTGAAGACCGGCATCGCCTGGGGGCCGGTGACCATCGCCTCGTAGATCTGCGTCGGCGACGACTCGTTCAGGTTGGGCGCGTACTTGCCCTGCGTCAGGGCACCGCCGGCGCCCGCCCAGTTGTGGCACTGGATGCAGTTGGCCCGGAACAGCTCGCCGCCCTTGCCGGCGTCGCCGAGCTTCGGGTCGACCTGCTCCTTGCCCGGGACCTGCGGGCCGCCGCCGAGCGACTGCACGTAGGCGGCGATCTGCCGGGTCGACTCCTCGTCGACCCAGGCGGCCGGGCGCTTGCGCGGCGCCTGGGGGCCGGGGTTGGCGGCGGGCATGCGGCCGGTGCTCATCTGGAAGTCGACCGCCGCGGCGCCGACGCCGACGAGCGTGGGGGCGGTGTTGGTGCCCTCCGCGTTCATGCCGTGGCAGCTTGAGCAGTGGGCCACGAACAGGCTCTTGCCCTCGGCCACGTCGTCGACCTTGCCTGCCGCCAGCGCCGCGTCGGCAGGCTTACCCGCCTGGACAAAGGCGGCGTATACCATCCCGACCAGCGCCAACGCCAAAATCAGGACGGCGTATCTCGCGAGGGGATGCCGCCGCCAAGCGGTGATCCTAGTCACAGAGATCCCGTTCCTTAACGAATAATGTAGATGGTCGCGAAAAGACCGATCCAGACGACGTCTACGAAGTGCCAGTAGTAGGACACGACGATCGCGCTGGTGGCCTGCTCATGCGTAAAGCGCTTCGCGGCGTACGTGCGTCCCAGCATGAACAGGAACGCGATCAGGCCACCGGTCACGTGCAGGCCGTGGAAGCCCGTCGTCAGGTAGAACACCGAGGTGTAGGCGTTAGCGGACAGGGTCGCGCCCTCTGACGCCAGCTCGCCGTACTCGTACAGCTGACCGGCGACGAAGACCGCGCCCATCAGGAAGCTGACGATGTACCAGAAGCGGAGCTTGCCGACCTGCCCCTTCTCCGCGGCCCACACGCCCAGCTGGCACGTCACACTCGACAGGACCAGGATGATCGTGTTGACCGTCGCGAACGGGATGTTCAGGTGAGCGCCTTCTGCCTCTACGCCTGCAGGAAGGAAGGCAGGGCCCCACTCGATGCCCTTCCCCTCGCTCACCGACCGGATGGTGAAGTACATCGCGAACAGCGCCGCGAAGAACATGAGCTCAGAGGACAGCCAGACGATCGTCCCGACACTGACCAGGTTCGGCCGCCGGTACGACTGTGCTGTCGTCGTCGAAGTTATTGCGGATGCTGTCGCCACGGGCAGCATTATTGCGGCTCCGGTGTTCGGTCCGGCCAACGACCCCCCGTTAGGAGGAACAAACCGGCCATCAACCTGGGATAATTGGGACAAAACGCCTGTCAGACCCGGTGGCCTGGGATTGCATCCCGACGCAACGGTACGATCCAGGTGACCATACAGCTTCGACCGATAGTGAGCGCGACAGTGACGTCCTCTGGGAGCACCGACGACACGATGAGGGTCCTCGTCTACAGCGACGACGCCACCACCCGGGCCGAGGTCCGCCAGGCGATCGGCCGGCGGCCGGCGGCCGATCTGCCCCTCGTCGAGATCATCGAGTGCGCCACCGAGCCCAAGGTCCACCAGTGGCTCGGCTCCGGCGAGATCGACGTGGCGGTCCTCGACGGCGAGACCCAGCCCGCCGGCGGCATGGGCGTCTCCCGTCAGGCCAAGGACGAGGTCTACGACTGCCCGCCCGTCTGCCTGATCATCGCCAGGCGCGACGACCGCTGGCTGGCCGACTGGTCCAAGGCCGACGCCGTCGTCCCGCAGCCCATCGAACCCATGGTCCTGGCCGACACCGTGGCCGACCTGATGCGCCGCCGTTCCGCCACCCGACTCAACGCGAAGTAGGTGCCCATGGACTCCCGGACGACCTGGCCCGCCCTGTTCTCCGCGCTTCTTTCCGGCGAGCATCTGACGGCCGACGAGGCGGCCTGGGCGATGCGGGAGATCTTCTCGGGCAATGCCACCTCCGCCCAGATCGCGGGCTTCGCGCTGGCCCTGCGCGCCAAGGGCGAGACGGTGGCCGAGGTGGTCGGCCTGGCCCGGACGATGCTGGAGTTCTCCACCCCGCTGTCGGTCGAGGGGCCCGTCCTCGACGTCGTGGGCACCGGCGGCGACCGCGCCCACACGGTCAACGTCTCCACCATGGCCGCCATCGTGGCCGCGGCGGCGGGCGCCAGGGTCGTCAAGCACGGCAACCGCTCGGCGTCCTCGCTGTGCGGGGCCGCCGACGTCCTGGAGCACATGGGCATCAGGCTCGACCTGACGCCGGAGCAGACCGCGCGGGTGGCCCGCGAGGCGGGCATCGCCTTCTGCTTCGCCCCCGTCTACCACCCGGCGCTGCGCTTCGCCGGGCCCGCGCGCAAGGAGATCGGCGTACCGACGGTCTTCAACTTCCTGGGCCCGCTGACCAACCCGGCCCGGCCCAGCGCCCAGGCCATCGGCGTCTACGACGCCCGGATGCTGCCCGTCATCGCCGGCGTCTTCGCCGAGCGCGGCGTGTCGGCCCTGGTGTTCCGCGGCGACGACGGGCTCGACGAGCTGACCATCACCGGCACCTCCACGGTGTGGGTGGTCCGCGACGGCACGGCCAAGGAGGCCAGGTTCGACCCGGCGGTCCTGGGCATCCCCAGGGCCGACGCGGGCGCGCTGCGCGGTGGCGACGTGCAGTTCAACGCCCAGGCCGTGCACGACCTGCTGGGCGGCAAGAAGGGGCCGGTGCGCGACGCCGTCCTGCTCAACACCGCCGCCGCCCTGGTCGCCCACGACGGCGCCGGCGACGATCTCGACTCGGCAATGCTCAAGGGCTACGAGCGCGCCACGCAGGCCGTCGACTCCGGCCTGGCCTCCGACACGCTGCGCCGCTGGATCGAGGTCAGCAGCTCCTGCCGCCCGTCGTGACCGTGAGCGCGCCCCTGAGGCGCGCTCACGTCTTTTGGCGGTACGTGGGGCCCGAAGGCCCCGGCAGCGCCTCCAGGGCCTGCTCAGGGCCGGGCGGCGGTCATCCGTTCAGAAGGTGATGCTGGGGCCGTCCTTCAGGGTGCTCCACTTGAGCCAGTCCTTCCAGTTCTCCTGCCAGTGCCCCCACCCGTTGGTGGGCTCCAGCTTCCGCGGCGACCCCGTGATGATGATCGGGTCCCCGATCAGGGTGTTCGCGATGAACCAGGCCGCGTTCTCCGGGCTGACGTTCACACAGCCGTGGCTGACGTTGGAGTTGCCCTGCGAGCCGACCGACCAGGGCGCGCTGTGCACGTACTCGCCGCTGTTGGAGATGCGCACGGTGTTGTAGACGGTGAGCTGGTAGTAGCCGGACTGGCCGGGGCCGATGCCGGGCGAGGTCATGACGGTCACCGGCTCCCTCGACATCGCCAGGTGCACGCCCGAGGTGGTGTAGTACTTCCACTGGCCGCCCTGCCCGGCGCTCATCGGCATGGTGCGGATGCGCTTGCCGTCCCGGCGGACCGTCAGCACGTGCTCGTCGGTGGTGCCCCTGGTGATCTGGGAGCGGCCGATCTTGAAGTCGAGGGTGACGTCGCGCTTGCCGTACAGGCCCGGGCCGCCGCGCACCCCGGCCAGCTTCGCCTCCAGCCGCACCTTCGTGTACGCCGGCCAGTACTCCTCCGGCCGGAAGTCCACATGGCTGTCGTCGAACCAGTGCCAGGCCCCGTCCACCGGCTTGGAGCTGCGGATGGTGAGGTTGCGCTCGACGGCCACCCGGTCGCTCACGGGCTTGTCGAAGGCGATCATGACGGGCATGCCGATGCCGACCGTCAGCCCGGTGTCGTCCTTGTTGGGGGTGACCGTCTGGATGTCGAACGTCTTGTCGCCCTTGACCGTGGTGAACGTGCTGGTGGTCTCGCTCTGCTTGCCCGACGCGTCCACGCTGACGGCGGTGACCGTGTAGCCGGCGCTGGGCCGGGCGGTGGTGGTGCTGCGCCAGCGGGTGCCGTCGCTGCTCAGGACGCCTTTCAGCCGGCCCGCCTTGCCGCCGTCCACCCGTACGCTCTTGAGCGTGCCGCCGTGGGCGGCCACCACCACGGCCTGGTCGGTGGCCACGTTCACGGCCTTGTCCCGCGGCGTGACCGCCACCGCCGGCTGCCGCTCGACGGCGGTCAGCTCCTTCGTCTCGTTGGCCGCGCCGCTCAGCGAGCACGCCGTGAGCAGCGCCAAGGCCAGCAGGCCGGCCGATCCATTCGCCACGCGTCTCACGAGTGCCCCCTCGCCCAAGATCCAACCTTCTCCTCCCTTATTACCCTGAGTGATCTATTCACGACATCCGCCACCTGGTAAAGAACACGAAAAAGCGGGCGTCCTCCCCTATGGGAAGGACGCCCGCTTCGGGGTGCTTCTCAGTGCGAGAAGTTGCCCCGGTAGTACTGGAACACGAACCCGATCATGGCCATGATGATCAGGAACACGCCGATCAGGAACATCCAGAACCCGATCACGAACCCGGCGAAGGCGAAGGCCGCCGCCAGGCACAGGAACAGCGGCCACCAGCTGCTCGGGCTGAAGAAGCCGATCTCGCCGGCGCCGTCGCTGATGTCGGCCTGCTTGTCGTCCTCCGGCTGGGCGCCGATGCGCCGCGCGGTGAACATCAGGTAGTAGCCCACCATGAACGCGAAGCCGACCGAGATCGCCATGGCGGTGGTGCCCACGGGCTCACCGTGGCCGGTCGCGGCCTTGGTCCAGAACCAGTAGCCGACGTCGACACCGGCGAAGAACAGGCCGCACAGCAGGAACAGCCAACCCTGGACCTTCATCAGGCCTCCACCTCCTGGGCGGACTTGGCGGACATGTGCGGGTAGTGCAGGTCGAACGCCGGACGCTCGGACCGGATCCGCGGCAGCGAGGTGAAGTTGTGCCGCGGCGGCGGGCAGGAGGTCGCCCATTCGAGCGAGCCGCCGTAGCCCCAGGGGTCGTCGACGGTGACCTTGGGCGCCGAACGCCAGGTCTTCCAGACGTTGTAGAAGAACGGCAGCGTCGAGGCGCCCAGGATGAACGCGCCGACCGACGAGATCATGTTCAGGTCGGTGAAGCCGTCGGCCGCGCTGTAGTCGGCGTAACGGCGCGGGAAGCCGACCATGCCCAGCCAGTGCTGGACGAGGAAGGTGGTGTGGAAGCCGATGAACAGCAACCAGAAGTGCAGCTTGCCCAGCTTGTCGTCGAGCATCTTGCCGGTGAACTTGGGCCACCAGAAGTAGAAGCCGGCGAACATGGCGAACACGACCGTGCCGAAGACCACGTAGTGGAAGTGGGCGACGACGAAGTAGGTGTCGCTGATGTGGAAGTCGAGCGGCGGCGAGGCCAGGATGACGCCGGTCAGGCCACCGAGCAGGAACGTGATCAGGAAGCCGACCGAGAACAACATCGGCGACTCGAACGACAGGTGACCCCGCCACATCGTGCCGATCCAGTTGAAGAACTTCACGCCCGTCGGCACCGCGATGAGGAACGTCATGAACGAGAAGAACGGCAGCAGGACCTGCCCGGTCGGGAACATGTGGTGCGCCCAGACCGTGATGGACAGACCGGCGATCGCGATGGTGGCGCCGACCAGGCCGATGTAGCCGAAGATCGGCTTACGGCTGAAGACCGGCAGGACCTCGGTCACGATGCCGAAGAACGGCAACGCGATGATGTACACCTCTGGATGGCCGAAGAACCAGAACAGGTGTTGCCACAGGATCGGCCCGCCGTTGGCCGGGTCGAAGATGTGCGTGCCGAGCTTGCGGTCGGCCTCCAGGGCCAGCAGCGCGGCGGCCAGCACGGGGAAGGCCATCAGCACGAGCATGCTGGTCAGCAGGACGTTCCAGGTGAAGATCGGCATGCGGAACATGGTCATGCCGGGCGCGCGCATGCAGATGATCGTGGTGATGAAGTTCACCGAGCCGAGGATCGTGCCGAGACCCGACAGGGCCAGGCCCATGATCCACAGGTCGCCGCCGATGCCGGGCGAGTGGATCGCGTTCGACAGCGGCGTGTAGGCGAACCAGCCGAAGGAGGCCGCGCCGCCCGGCGTGAGGAAGCCGGACACGGCGATGACGCTGCCGAACAGGTAGAGCCAGTAGCTGACCATGTTCAGACGCGGGAAGGCCACGTCGGGGGCGCCGATCTGGAGCGGCATCAGCTCGTTGGCGAAGCCGGCGAACAGCGGCGTCGCGAACATCAGCAGCATGATCGTGCCGTGCATGGTGAACAGCTGGTTGAACTGCTCGTTGCTGGTGATCTGCAGCCCGGGCTGCGCCAGCTCGGCCCTCATGATCAGCGCCATGACGCCGCCGATCAGGAAGAAGGCGAACGACGTGATCAGGTACATGTGTCCGATGATCTTGTGATCAGTCGAGGACAGCCACTTGGCGATGATCTGGCCCTTGGTGACGGGCCGGACCGGTGCGCGAAGCGGTTCTTGGATGGCGGTCACTGGGCACTTCCAGCCTGGGTCGCGATGTACTGGTCGAACTCAGCCTGCTTGACGAGCTTCACCTTGAACAACATCCGGCTGTGGTCGACGCCGCACAGCTCGGCGCATCGGCCGGCGTAGATGCCCGCGCGGTCGTCGCCGAGGGTCTTGATCTCGAACTTGCGCCCGGGGTTGCCCTCCGGGATGCCGGGGAGGATGTCCCGCTTGAACAGGAACTCGGGCACCCAGAACGAGTGGATCACGTCGTCGGTCGACAGGTCGAACTCGACCTTGGTGTTCGTCGGCAGGACCAGCTGAGGGCCCTCCCGGTAGTCGTGCACCGGCATGCCGGCCACGGGCTGCATCGTCTTGCCGTTGTAGGTCGTGGTGAAGCGCCAGCTCCACTGGTAAGCCTCGACCTTGACCTTGACGGGCGCGTCGCCTGCGACCTCCGTGAGGGCCTTGCTGTCGCGGGCGGTGAAGAAGAAGAACACCGAAACCATGACGAGCGGGATCACCGTGTAGAGGATCTCGATCGGCAGGTTGTAGCGCACCTGGGGCGGCAGTTCGGCCTTCCCCTTGCGCTTGCGGTGGAAGATCGCTGCCCAGACGATCAGGACGATGACGACGACGCCCGTGGCGAGTGCGGCGATCCAGGCCCCGTTCCACAGATGCTGAACGACCTCGGCCTGCTCGGTCACGCCCTCGGGCAGCAGGCCGTTGGACCAGTCGAACTTGGGAACGTCATTAGCACACGCCGTAGCAGTGGCCAGCAGCAACGCCAAAGCGGCGGCGCGCGGCACCCTGCGCCGGGCCAACGAACGCCGCGTCGTACGGCGAGTCGGACTCACGGATCGCCTACCCCACAGATGAAGCCCAAGAGTCTTTCCCTTGGGTGCTCGTATTTCCAAATGCACAGCTGATTGCAGACACATTAGCGTGCAGGTGTCCCGCCCTACCGCGCGACCCCTCGATGGCGCCGTCAGTGGGACGATGAGTCTCGTGGCGTATTTCGACGCGGCCTCGAGCGAGCCGCTGCACCCTCAGGCACGCGAGGCGCTGCTGGCGGCGATCGACGTCGGCTGGGCCGACCCCGCGAGACTGTACACCCAGGCCCGCCGCGCTCACCTGCTGCTGGAACAGGCCCGCACGGAGGTGGCCGAGGCGCTCGGCGCGCGCCCCGACGAGGTGTCGTTCACCTCGTCCGGCACGCAGGCCGCGCATCTCGGCGTGCTCGGCACCCTACACGGCAGGCGCAGGGTCGGGCGTCATCTGGTCACCAGCGCGGTCGAGCACTCCAGCGTGCTGCACGCGGCCGGTGTGCACGAACGCGACGGCGGCACGGTCGAGACCGTGGGCGTGGGCCTGGAAGGCCGGGTCGACCTCGACGCGTTCGCGCGGGCGGTCGCGGCTCCCGGCACCGCGCTGGCCTGCCTGCAGACGGCCAACCACGAGGTCGGCACGGTCCAGCCGGTCGCCGAGGCCGCCGCCGCGTGCCGGGCCCACGGGGTGCCGCTGCTGGTCGACGCGGCCCAGACCGCGGGCCGCATGCCGATCCCGCCCGGCTGGTCGGTGCTGACCGCGAGCGCCCACAAGTGGGGCGGTCCGGCCGGGGTGGGCGTGCTGGCGGTGCGCAAGGGCACGCGCTTCCGCTCGTTCCTGCCCGAGGACGAGCGCGAGCGGCGGCGGGTCCCGGGCTTCGAGAACGTGCCGGGCATCGTGGCCGCGGCGGCGGCGCTGCGCGCGATGAGCGCCGAGGCGGCCCAGGAGCAGGCGCGGCTGTCCACGCTCGTCGCCAGGATCAGGCAGACCGTCCCGAAGGTCGTGCCGGACGTGGAGGTGATCGGCGACCCGGTCGGCCGGGCGCCCCACATCGTGACGTTCTCCTGTCTCTACGTCGACGGCGAGGCGCTGCTCACCGAGTTGGACAAGGCCGGATTCGCCGTATCGTCCGGAAGCTCGTGCACCGCTAGTACGCTTCGTCCATCGCACGTCCTCGAAGCGATGGGCGTGCTGACGCATGGGAATGTCCGGGTGTCGCTGCCCAGGGGCACGTCCGCGGCCGAGGTCGACCGGTTCCTGGCCGTGCTGCCCGATCTGGTGCGCCGCATCCGGCACGACGCAGGAGTCGCATGACCGAGGTAACTCAGCCGTCGTTGACGATCGACGCGCTCGGGAAGAAGTGCCCGATCCCGATCATCATGCTCGCCGAGCAGATCAACCACGTGCCACTCAACGCCGTGGTGGCCGTGCTGGCCGACGACCCGGCGGCCTACACCGACGTGCCGGCGTGGTGCCGGTTGAAGTCCCACCGCCACGTGGCCTCGTACGAGTTGCCCACGGGCGGCTGGGCCATCCACGTGATGCGCAACTACTGACGGTTTGTGGGTAGGGCCCTCCCCTGACGGGACATCGACCATTCGGGGGTAACCATGGCCAAGGGGAACGAGACCGCCCGCGACGTGATGAGCACGGGCGCGGAGTGCATCGCCACGCACGAGACGCTCGACCGGGCGGCGCAGATGATGCGCAACAGCAACGTGGGCGCGCTGCCCGTGTGCGGGCCCGACGACCGCGTGTCGGGCATCATCACCGACCGCGACATCGTGATCAAGTGCATCGCGGCCGGTCATGACCCCGCGCAGGTGACGGCGGGCGAGCTGGCGACCGGCCTGGTCTGGGTGCCGGCGGACGCCACCGTGCAGGAGGCGCTGTCGCGCATGGAGCAGAACCAGATCAAGCGGCTGCCCGTGCTGGAGGGCGACCGCATCGTCGGCATGATCAGCGAGGCCGACCTCGCCCGGCATCTGCCCGACGACCAGCTCGCCGAGTTCGTGCACCGGGTGTACGCCAACCGCTGACACCCATACCGGGGATCGCCCCGCCGCGCCGGACGGCGGGCGGGGCGTACGGCTGTCAGGGGTGGTAGCAGCGCACGTGGCCGGCGATCTCGGCCGCGGCCTCGGCGCCGTAGGCGGCCGTGAAGCGCTCCAGGAAGACCTTCTGGCCCAGCTCGTACTCCTGGCCGCCGACGCGCTCCAGCACGTGCGTGGCCGTGAGGTTGCCGATCTGACCGCAGCGCTCCAGCGGCAGGCCCCAGGCCAGGCCGGACAGGAAGCCGGCGCGGAAGGCGTCGCCGACGCCCGTGGGGTCGGCCTTGCCCCGCTCGGGGGCCGGGGCGACCTGGATGGAGGGCTCGCCCTTGCGGTCGATGACCGCGCCCTTGGGGCCGAGCGTGGTGATCCGGACGCCGACCCGGTCGAGGATCTCCTCGTCGGACCAGCCGGTCTTCTGCTCGATGAGCCCCTTCTCGTAGTCGTTGGAGAACAGGTAGGCGGCGCCGTCGACGAGCTGCCTGATCTGCTCGTCCTCCATGCGGGCGAGCTGCTGGGAGATGTCGGCGGCGAAGGGGATGCCGCGCTGGCGGCATTCGTCGGTGTGCCGCAGCATCGCGTCGGGGTCGTTGGGGCTGATCAGCACCAGGTCGATCCCGCCGAGCCGGGCGGAGACCGGCTGCAGCTCGATCAGCCGCGCCTCGGCCATCGCCCCGGTGTAGAAGGAGGCGATCTGGTTGTGGTGCTCGTCGGTGGTGCACAGGAAGCGCGCGGTGTGCCGCGTCTCGGAGATGTGCACGGACTCGCAGTCGACGCCGTGGCGCTCCAGCCAGGAGCGGTAGTCGGCGAAGTCGTTGCCGACGGCCCCCACCAGGATCGGCTTGAGGCCGAGGCAGCCCATGCCGAAGGCGATGTTGGCCGCGCAGCCGCCGCGACGGATCTGAAGGTCGTCCACCAGGAACGAGAGCGACACCCGGTCGAGCTGCTCGGCGATGAGCTGATCGCCGAAGCTTCCTGGGAACGTCATCAGGTGGTCTGTCGCGATGGAGCCGGTTACGGCGATGCGCACGGGATTCTTCTTCCTCGTTGTCAGCAGGCCAATGAGCCCCACGAGAATACGCGAAGGTCCCGCTCGCACAAAGGCGGGCGGGACCCCACGAGCCGAAGCCGTGACCCCTTAGTTGAACGAGTCGCCACAGGCGCAGGAGCCGGTGGCGTTGGGGTTGTCGATGGTGAAGCCCTGCTTCTCGATCGTGTCGACGAAGTCGATGCTGGCGCCCAGCAGGTAGGGGGCGCTCATGCGGTCGGTGACCACGCTGACACCACCGAAGTCCGTCACCACGTCACCGTCCATGGAACGGTCGTCGAAGAAGAGCTGGTAGCGCAGGCCGGAGCAACCACCCGGCTGCACGGCGACCCTCAGCTGCAGCCCCTCCTCGCCCTGCTGCTCCAGCAGGCTCTTGACCTTCGCGGCGGCCGCGTCAGTCAGGATCAGGCCCTGCGTCGTGGTCTCGCTGCTCTCAACCGTCATCTGCTGACTCCCTAACCCGGCTGTCTGATTCCGACGTCCTACTGATGACGCTACCAACACCTCGCCCATGCCACACATTCCCGGGTCCCCTACCCCCGGAATAACCACGTTCGTCCGTGTGTCATAGTGAGTATCGTCAAAACGACGATAAGGGGGTATGGCGATGGCCACCCAGACTGGGCTGCCGCTCTTCGTCCTCGGGCAGGGCGCCGATCCGCACAGCGAGAAGGGCGTCGACTGCCCCGGCGAGCTGCCGCCCGCGTCCGACCCTGACCTGGTCGAACGCGCCCGCAAGGCCAAGGAGGCGCTGGGCGACCGCCTGTTCGTGCTGGGCCACCACTACCAGCGCGACGAGGTCATCCAGTTCGCCGACGTGACGGGCGACTCCTTCAAGCTCGCCCAGCAGGCCGCGGCGCGGCCCGAGGCGGAGTTCATCGTCTTCTGCGGCGTGCACTTCATGGCCGAGTCCGCCGACATCCTGACCGGCGACGCCCAGAAGGTGGTGCTGCCCGACCTCGCCGCCGGGTGCTCCATGGCCGACATGGCCACGTTCGATCAGGTGGAGGAGTGCTGGGAGGCCCTTGAGGACGCCGGTCTGGCCGGCGAGGTGGTCCCCGTCACGTACATGAACTCCAGCGCCGACATCAAGGCGTTCTGCGGGCGCAACGGCGGCGTGGTGTGCACCTCCTCCAACGCCAGGAGGGCCCTCGACTGGGCGTTCGAGCAGGGCCGCAAGGTCTTGTTCCTGCCCGACCAGCACCTCGGGCGCAACACGGCGGTCCTGGAGATGGGCATGTCGCTGGAGGACTGCGTGGTCTGGAACCCCCACCGCCCCGGCGGCGGGCTGACCCGCGAGCAGCTCGACCGGGCGCGGATGATCCTGTGGAAGGGCCACTGCTCGGTGCACGGCCGCTTCACGGCCGAGTCCGTCGACGACGTACGCGCGCGCATCCCCGGCGTGAACGTGCTCGTCCACCCCGAGTGCCGGCACGAGGTGGTGCTCAAGGCCGACCACGTGGGCTCGACCGAGCACATCATCAAGACCCTCCAGGCCTCTCCCGCCGGTTCGAGCTGGGCCGTCGGCACCGAGCTCAACCTGGTCAAGCGGCTGGCCGCCATGTTCCCCGACAAGAACGTGTCGTTCCTGGACCGGACGGTCTGCTACTGCTCCACCATGAACCGGATCGACCTGCCGCACCTGGTGTGGGCGCTGGAGTCGCTCGTCCTGGGCGACGTCGTCAACCGGATCACGGTGGACGAGGACACCGCCCACTGGGCCAGGGTCGCCCTGGACCGCATGCTTGCCCTCCCGTAACGCCCTCCCCCACGGCGCCCTCCCCCACGGGGAGGGACGGCCCGCGGCGAGGAGCGCCCGCCCTCGCCGCGGGCCGGCACGGCTACGCGAAGTCGTAGCCGACGCGCACGTCGACCGTCAGGGTCTGGCGGCCGGGGCTGACCGAGGAGCCGCCGTCGGCCGCCGCGGCCATCGTGACCAGCGGCTGCGGGCCGCCGCCCCGGATCTCCTCGGAGATCGACACGACCGGGCCGAGCAGGCGTCCGGCCAGCTCGGCGTACTGGGCGGCCTTGGCGGCGGCGTCCCTGAAAGCTCTCGTCCTGGCCTGGCCGAGGACCGCCGCCGGGTCGGACAGCTCGAAGGCCACGCCGTTGAGCCGGGCCTCCTCGCCCACGCCGGCGACCGTGTCGATGACGGCGTCGGCCCGCGACAGGTCCCTGACGACCACCTCGACGCCCTGGGCCGCCCGGTAGGCGGAGATGTTCGGGTAGACCTCGTACTCGGGGCCCAGGGAGAGCTCGACCGTGCGCACGTCGTGGGCCGCGACGCCCGCTCCGGCCAGTGCGTCGGCCAGCCGGGCCGCGGCGGCCCTGACCGCCGTGAACGCCTCGGACGCCGACGGCCTGCGCACCTCGACGCCCGCCAGCAACCGCAGGACGTCGGGCGCGGCCTGCACGCTGCCCTCACCGACGACGGAGATGTCCACGCCTGCCCCCCTCGACTGGGTTCGCCTCGATCCTACGGCCGTGTCACACGGCGTCCACGATCGCCCCTGGGGCGTCCAGCTCGATCCGGCGCCCCTGGCCGGGCAGGAGGACGAGCTTGGCGTCGAGGTAGCACGCCAGGCGCTCCTGACGGGCGTCCCGGGCTCCGGCGCCGAGCACGGTGACCGGGATGTCGGGAAAGGGGTGACCGGCCCTGATGCTGCGGAGGTCGGCGGCCATGTCGCGGCGGGCCAGCCACTCCCCCGCCACCGCCGCGGGCACCTTGCCCATGCGGTACACGCCGAAGGGGTCGCCCGTGCCCGTGACCAGGCGGTGCGCCGGCGGCCCGGCCAGGCGGGCCAGCACGTTCGCGCCCCACGTGCCGCCCAGCGCGGGCAGCCACGCGCCCAGGACGGCGGCGAGCGCGAGCGGCCGGCGTCCGGGCGGCGGGCTCGGGTCCACCAGGACGAGCTTGGCCACGCACAACGGGTGCAGCCGGGCGAAGGCCTCGGCGTGCCAGCAGGACAGGCCGTGCGCGACCAGGGTGACCCGGGACGGGTGCGAGGGGGCCAGCGCGGCCAGCCGGGCCACCTCGGCGTACAGGGTGGGCCGGTCGGTCGCGGGAGGGCTGAGACCGAGCCCCGGCCGGTCGAAGCGGACGACCCGGTGGCAGGCGGCCAGCCCGGCGGCCACGGCGTCCCAATGGAACCAGGCGCCGCCGAGGCCCGCCGTGACGAGCACGCCGGGGCCCGCGCCCTGGTCGACGACGTGCGGGGGGCCGCAGGGGGCCTCGTCGCCGTCGTGGACGAGCAGCCTGAGCGCCACGTACACCACCCAGACGGCGACCATCGTGAGCTGGATCCGGTGCGCGACGCCGGCCAGCCGCCCGGCGGCCAGGGCGGCCAGCATGAGCCCGGCGGCCCCCGCGTTCAGGCCGGTGAACAGCCACGACACCCACGAGCGCCAGCGCGCCGACAGCAGCGCCATGCCGGTCAGCAAGGCCGTCGTGGCCAGCGCGCCGGCCACCATGTGGAGCCGGTGGGAGACCCCGTCGCCACGGCAGGTGGGGTCGCTGAGCGCAGCGCAGTCGAGCGGGACCAGGCCGGAGACGACCGTCAGCAGCCCGAACGCGGCCAGCGCGAGCCAGCCCGCCCACTCACGCGCCACCCTCGGCAGGGTCGCCACGGCGGTCAGGAAGGCCAGCCCGGACAGCACGTCGCTGACCCGGAACAGGCGCGTCCAGGGCTGGTCGCGGGCGGCCAGCTCGCTGACGTAGCCGTCGGTCCTGTCCACGGCGGGCGTGGTGAACTGGCCGGTGATCCACGCGCTGTACAGCACGGCAGCCACGATGAGCGCCGATGCCGCGGCGATGAACAACCTTCGCTCCACGTGATGATTACATCACCATCGGTGGTCAAAGCCCCGGAGCACCCCATACCGGGAACCATCGGCTGAGGTCGGCCTCCAGCGGCAGCTCGCCCTCCAGAGCCCCTCTGACCTGCAGTTCGAGGGCATTGTCGCGTCTGTTCCCGGGCAGCGGCGCGAACGGGTAGAACGTGCCGCGCTTGTACAGGTAGACGACCGCCAGCCGTTTCCCGCCGGGATCGGCGAACGACACCAGCGAGCACAGCAACGAGGGCCCGAACCCGGCCGACTCCAGCGAGGAGTTGACCGCGTGCAGCTCGGTGACCAGGTCACCGACGTCGTCGGGGGCGCGGCGGACCAACAGCCAGGTGTAGCCGTAGCCGTCGTCGGACTCCTCGACGCGCCCGCCGAGCAGCGCCTTGACGTCGCTCTCCAGCGTGGCGAACGCGCCGCCCTCCGCGGCCCTGAACGACACCGAGCCGAGACCGGTGGGGACGAGACCGGTCGCGGCCTGGAGCGTCACGGCCGCGGACGGCAGCGCGAACAGCGCGTCGAGGTTGGGCTTGACCGGCTTGGACCGGCCCAGCAGCGAGTCGAGCCAGCCCATTGCGGCCTCAGCCCCTTCCGAGCTGCTTGGAGATGGACGCGAGGAGTTCGAGCCGCCGCTCCAGCGGCGGGTGCGTGGAGAACAGGTTCGCCAGCGTCTCCCCCTTGGCCAGGGCCGGGGCGAAGTAGAAGGCGTTGAACGGCGCCGCCTCGCGCAGGTCGGTCGTCGGGATGCGCGCCATGTCGCCGGTGACCTTGGTCAGCGCGCTGGCCAGGGCAGAGGGACGCTGCGTGAGCAGGGCTCCGGCCCGGTCGGCGGCCAGCTCGCGGTAGCGCGACAGGGCTCTGGTGAGCAGGAAGCTGACGGCGTACACGATGATCGAGACGAGCATGATGATCAGCCCGACCGGTATGCCGCCCTGGCCGTTGTCCCGCCGCCCGCCGAAGCCGGCGTACAGGGCGAACCTCGTCATGAGCCCCGCGACGATGCCCAGGAACGAGGCGATCGTCATGACGGCGACGTCGCGGTGGGCGACGTGCGACAGCTCGTGCGCCAGGACGCCTTCGAGCTCCTGCGGCTCCAGGCGGCGCAGGATGCCCGTCGTCACGCAGACGACGGCCCGCTTCTGGTTACGGCCGGTGGCGAAGGCGTTGGGGACGTCGGAGTCGGCGATCGCCACCCGCGGCTTCGGCATGTCGGCCAGCGCGCACAGCCGGTCGATCAGGCCGTGGAGCTCGGGGGCCTCCTGCGGGGAGACCTCCCGTCCGTGCATCGCGAACAGGGCGATGCGGTCGGACAGGAAGTACTGCACCAGCAGCAGCCCCCCGGCGATCACCAGCACGGACAGGGCGCGCACGCCGAGGGCGATCAGCACCCCGACGAACGCCACGTAGAGCAGCCCCAGCAGGAACATCGTCACGACCATGCGGCGGGTCAGGCCGCTGTCGGACGCGAACCGCGTGCCCACGGGGATCAGCCCGGAATGAGGCCTTGATCGCCCAGCATCTCCCGGACCTCCTCGATCGAGGCGTCCGCGGGGGGAAGGATCAGCTCTGACGGCTCAAGGCTGTCGTCGGGAAGCGCCTTGCCCACATGGCGCACTTTGTCGAGCAACGCGTGCAGCTTGACGCGGAAGGCCTTCTCGTCACCGGTCTCGATGGCGGCCTCGAGCTCGCTGTCGAGCTCGTTGAGCACCGTGATGTCGTCCGGCGAGATCTCGACCTGGCCCTCGCCCATGATTCTGACGATCATGCGTTCTCCCCGGGCTGACGCAGCTGCTGGGTGTGACCCTGCTGCTGCGGCTGGGCCTGCTGCTGGGGCTGGCCCTGCTCGATGGCGCTCTTGGGCGCCGGGCCCTGGCCCAGCTCGGACTTCATCCGGGCCAGCTCCAGCTCGACGTCCATGCCGCCGCCCATGCGGTCGAGCTCGGCCTGGATGTCGTCGCCGCGGGTGCCGCTGAAGTCGTCGAGCGCGCCGCTGGCCAGCAGCTCGTCGATCGCGCCGGCGCGGGCCTGCATCTGTGCCGTCTTGTCCTCGGCGCGCTGGATCGCCAGGCCGACATCGCCCATCTCCTCGGAGATGCCGGAGAACGCCTCGTTGATGCGCGTCTGGGCCTCGGCGGCGGTGTAAGTCGCCTTGATCGTCTCCTTCTTCGTGCGGAAGGAGTCGACCTTGGCCTGCAGCCGCTGGGAAGCCGTGGTCAGCTTCTCCTCCTCGGCCTGCAGGTTGTCGTGCTGGACCTTGAGGTCGGCCATCTGCCCCTGCAGATTGGACCGCCGCTGCAGGGCCTCGCGCGCAAGGTCCTCGCGCCCGACGGACAGCGCCTTGCGGCCCTGGTCCTCGTAGCGCCTGGCCTGGGCCTCCAGGCCGTTGATCTGCAGTTCTACCCGCTTGCGCGAGGTGGCCACGTCGGCCACCCCTCGACGCACCTTCTGCAGCAACTCGAGCTGCCGCTGATAGGAGTAGTCAAGCGTCTCGCGCGGATCCTCCATCTTGTCCAGGGCCTTGTTGGCCTTGGACTTGAAGATCATCGAAAGTCTCTTCATCACGCTCATGCGCGTCGGCCGTCCCCTTCTAGGTCGTGCTGGTGTTCACCCAATGCAGCGCAGCCGCCTTGGGATTACCCTACGCATAACGCACGGGGGCGTCACTAAGTTGCAGTCCAGGTAGGGTTGACGTGTGTTGCGACGCCGATCCCAAACCTCCGTGGACGACACCCCCGTCCCCGTTGACGATCCTAAGCCCCAGGGTAAAGGTCGTCCCACACCCAAGCGCCGGGATGCCGAGGGCAGACGACGCCAGCCGGTCTCCGCGCCGAAGGACCGCAAGGAGGCCTATCGGCAGATGCGGACCAAGCAGGCCGCCGAGCGCGACCGGGCCCGCAAGGGCATGCTCGCAGGTGATGAGCGTTTTCTTCCCGTTCGCGACAAGGGTCCGGCGCGCAAGTTCGCGCGCGACTGGGTCGACTCGCGGCGCCTGCCGAGCCAGTACTTCCTGCCGTTCTCGCTACTGATCCTGCTGGCGACCTGGGTGCCGTGGCCGATCGAGGTCCGTGCCCAGGTGCTCAACATCGTGATCGCGGTCGGCTGGCCCATCATGATGGTCGGCGTCCTGTTCACCTCCGTCTACGTGGCATGGAAGGTGAAGAAGGAGGTCGCGGCCAAGCTCCCCAACGAGAGCGTGAAGGGCGTCGGCTTCTACGCGGCGATGCGGGCTTTGCAGATCCGCAAGCTGCGTTTCCCGCCGCCCACGGTGCTGCCGGGCGGGAAGCCCGCGCCGCCCAAGAAGTAGCCCCGGTTTTCCGATTTCTCGGGAAACCGGCTCATCGGCTTTCTCGGGAAACCGGCTCATCGGCTTTCTCGGGAAACCGGCTCATCGGCGACGCCCGCGTGCCCATCACCGTCCGGTGGTGGGCATTCGTGCATCCCCCTTCCGGCCCGCCTTCAGCGCGCCCGCCTTCAGCGTGCCGGTCTCCAGCGCAGGAGGCCGTCGCCGACCGCCGGGCGGCGGCCGTCGATCGTCCCGCCGCGTTCGAGGGTGTCGGCGACGGTCCGCAGCAGCGTGTACGTCGACCGCAGCCGCCTGCCCGTGGCCCCGGCCACCGTCCCGTCGGCGGAGCTCACGGTGGCGTACGCCGTGGTGCCGTCGAAGGCGGTGTAGGACAGGAACGGGATCAGCAGGCCGTCCCAGGACCCGGCCGGTTCGCGGGCGCACATCTCGCGCCAGGCGTCCCTGATGCCGCGGACGGTGAGCTGGTCGCGCGCCCCGGGGCGGAAGCCCAGCACGCCGGCCCCGCGCGCGCCGTTGTGCCGCAGCAGGGAGGCGCGCAGGGCGTCGGGGAAGTCCACGCCCATCTGCGACTCGGCCACGGCGATCGTGCGTGCCCTGGCCGGGGCGCCGAGCGTGCGGTAGGTGCGGGGGGCGTTGCGCTTGAGCCAGCGTTCGATGCGCCGCCACTGGCCGTCCACGGCCCGCTTGACGTCGGGCGCGACCCTGCGGGGGTCGATCGGCCGGCGCCGGGGCGCGCAGTTGGGGGCCTGGGCGGCGGACGCGTCCGGAGTGGGCCGGTCGGTCGCCACCGGGTCGGCCGGGGACTCCACGGACGTCACGGACGTCAGGGGCTCGCCTCCGGCCGGGGACTGCTGCTGCTCGGTGGCGGCGCGCACGAGGGCCTGGACGTCGCGCCGCGCCGACGTACCCATCAGGGCGAACCCCAGCGTGAGGGCCACGACGACCGCGACGACCAGCCACAGCAGGGCCGTTCCCGCGCGCCGGGACCGCCGGGCGGGCACCGGCACGGACGGCGGCACGGACGGCGGCGGCACGGCCCGCGGCAGGCGGGCGCGGCGGCGTAACCGCACCGCGAGGGCGATCAGGACGGCCGCGGTGAGAGCCTGGCGGACGAGCTTGAGCACGTCGCGCACCCTATCCCGAATCGAATCGGCTCATGTGACGCTCTAAGGTCGAACGTATGGAATTCCGACACCTCGGTCGTAGCGGTCTCCTGGTCAGCGAGATCAGCTACGGCAACTGGCTCACCCACGGCTCCCAGGTCGAGGAGGACGCCGCCAAGCTGTGCGTGCAGGCGGCGCTCGACGAGGGCATCACCACCTTCGACACCGCCGACGTCTACGCGGGGACGAAAGCCGAGGAGGTGCTCGGCCGGGCGCTCAAGGGCGTCCGCAGGGAGTCGCTGGAGATCTTCACCAAGGTCTACTGGCCCACCGGCCCCGGCAAGAACGACCGCGGCCTGTCCCGCAAGCACATCACCGAGTCGATCAACGCCTCGCTGCGCCGCCTCCAGACCGACTACGTCGACCTGTACCAGGCCCACCGCTTCGACAACGAGACGCCCCTTGAGGAGACCCTCAAGACCTTCGACGACCTCGTACGGCAGGGCAAGGTGCTCTACGTCGGCGTCAGCGAGTGGACGGCCGAGCAGATCGGCCGGGCGCTGAAGATCGCCGACGAGATGGGCTTCGACCGGATCGTGTCGAACCAGCCCCAGTACTCGATGTTGTGGCGGGTCATCGAGTCGGAGGTCGTGCCGCTGAGCGAGCGCGAGGGCGTCGGCCAGATCGTCTGGTCGCCGATCGCGCAGGGCGTGCTCACCGGCAAGTACCTGCCCGGTCAGCAGCCTCCGCAGGGCTCGCGGGCGACCGACGCGAGCGGCAGCGCCATGATCGCGCGTTACATGAACGACGACGTGCTCACCCGCGTGCAGGAGCTCAAGCCGATCGCCGACGACCTCGGCCTGACCATGGCCCAGCTCGCCGTCGCCTGGGTGCTGCAGAACCCGAACGTCTCCAGCGCCATCGTCGGCGCCACCCGCCCCGAGCAGGTGCGCGACAACGTCAAGGCGGCCGGCGTCAAGCTGGAGGACGACGTGCTGAAGCGCATCGACGACGTGCTCGGCACGGTCGTGGAGCGCGACCCGGCCAAGACGGTGAGCCCGCCCACCCGTCCGTAACCGGGACGACGAGAACCCCTTGAGCCAATGCGCTCAAGGGGTTTTTCTTTTATCCGGATCACTCCGGACGCAATGACATTCCCGTGTATTCGACGCGGTCCTCGTCGAGCAGCGCCACCTGCTCGACTCCGGATTCGAGCAGGTCACGCCAGTTCTCCCCGAGCCAGGACTCCGCGTCGGCCTGACTCGGAAAGACCTCTCGCGGCAAAGGGCTGTCCGTCACCTCACCACCATTTGCATCTTCATAACGCCACCGCCATGTCATGGCACACGCTCCTTCTCCGCGGGTTCGCCGGCGCTTTCCCTCCGACGGCACTGGAACCCTACTCCCGAGCTCGGAGGTCCATCGATGCCGCGCGCGTGCCGTGTTGCGGCTGGGGCCGTCCTCGGGGCGGCCGCCTTACCCTGGCCGGGCGCCGCCCGCCCCGGCGCCCGCCACGAAGCCCACCCCGGCCCCCTGAGCCGCCCCGCCGCCCCCTCCACGCCACCCGCCAAGGTCGCGGTCCCCGGACGGCGAGCCGCCGTTCTCCGGATCGCAGGCCCGTTACCCTTCGGCGGTGAGGTGGCTGGTCTTCGGGTCGGTAGCCTCTGGGCGGTGAAGCTTCTTCTCCCCGGGACCGCAGGCCAGGCGGGGTGGCCCGTGGACGGGTGCCCGTGCGCCTCGTGCGCCCGGCTTCCCCAAGGCCGTCGCCGCCCCTTCGAGCTGGTCGTGGACGACGTGGCACGTTTCCCCTTCACCGGCGAGCGCGCGTTCGGCGACGGGCTGGGGCTGGTGGGGGCGGGCGGTGAGGCGGTGCTGTGCCTGCCGCCGGACCGCGAGCCCCCCGCCGACGGCCCCGCCCGGTACGACGTCGTCGTGCTCGACCTGCTCGACCGCCCGCATCGGCTCGGCGAGCTGCGCCGGGCCGGGCTGGCCGACGACCGCACCACGGTGGTGGCCGCGTGGCTGGACCACCGCATCAGGTCGGAGGACGAACTCGCCAGGCGGCTGCGGCTGTGGGGGGCGGTGGCCGTGCCGGACGGGACGGTCCTGGAGAGCGGCCGGGCGAGCGGCCGGGCGGTGCGCGAGAGGCCGCCGCGCCGGGCGTTGCTGCTCGGCGGGTCCAGGTCGGGCAAGTCGGCCGAGGCCGAGCTGCGGCTGGCGGCCGAGCCGTACGTCACCTATGTCGCCACCGGCGGCGACGGCGCGGCGGACGGCGAGTGGGCGGCGCGGGTGCGGGCGCACCGGGAACGGCGGCCCGTCCACTGGGACACGGCCGAGACCACGGACCTGGCGGCGGTCATCGGCGCGGCGAGCACGCCCTTGCTGATCGACGGGCTGGGCACGTGGCTGGCGGCGGTGTTCGACGAGCACGGGGCGTGGGACGGCGACCGCGCGCCGGTCGGCCGGCGCTGCGCGGAGCTGGTCGCGGCGTGGCGTGGCACGCCGGTGCCGCTCGTGGCGGTCTCGGACGAGGTGGGGATGGGTGTGGTGCCCGCCACGTCCGCCGGCCGGGCCTTCAGGGACGCGCTCGGCAAGCTCAACGAACAGCTCGCCGCCGAGTCCGAGTACGTCGCCCTGGTGGTCGCGGGACGCCCCCTGGAGCTCTGACCCTCCCGAGAACCTCGCGAGCCGGGGTCGCGGACCGTCGGCTACGGGCGGACGGCTCTGGCGTACCAGCGGCCGTCGAGGCGGTCCACGTGCAGCGGGCGGCCGAAGCAGTCGGACAGGTTGCCGGGCGTGAGCACCTCCGACACCGGCCCCGCGGCCAGCAGCCGCGAGTCGCGCATGAGCAGCGCGTGCGTGGTGGTCGCGGGCACCTCCTCCAGGTGGTGGGTCACCGTGACCGTGGTCAGGACGGGACGGGTGGCGGCCAGGTGCTCGACCGCGGTGATGAGGTCCTCGCGGGCCGGCAGGTCGAGCCCGGCGAACGGCTCGTCCAGCAGCAGCACGGCGGGCTCGGCCATGAGCGCCCTGGCCACCCTGACCCGGGCGCGCTCCCCTTGCGAGCACACCCGGAACGGCCGCTCGGCCAGGTCCTTGCAGCCCAGGTCGGCCAGCAGGCGGGTGGCGCGCTCGCGCTCGGCGTCGCCGTACTTGTCCCACAGCGGGACGCTGGTGCCGGTGTGGCCGGTCAGGACCACCGTGTGGGCGGTGGCGCCCTCCTGCTCCAGCAGCTCCTCGTCGATCAGCCGCTGGCTGGCCGCGACCAGGCCGATGTGGCGGCGCAGCTCCCGCAGGTCGATCCGGCCGAGCCGGTGGCCGAGCACGCTGACCGTGCCCTCGCTCGGGTGGCGGACCGCTCCGGCCAGGGAGAGCAGGGTGGTCTTGCCCGCGCCGTTGGGGCCGAGGATCACCCAGTGATCGCCGTACTCCACCTGCCAGTCGATGGCGTCGAGCAGCGTTTTGCCGACAACCCGGACAGCTACACCTTCGAGTTCAAGCACGTGCATTCCCGCCACATTAGTCGGCCCTAGGATCGGTCGTTATGCCGCTTGCTGAGCTGACCCATGGGCTGCGCTTCGCGATCGGCACGCTCAGCGCCGTTCCCGTGCGGGTCGAACGGGTCGATCGGGAGATCGCCGGGCGGGCCATGGTGGCGGCTCCCGCGGTCGGGCTGGCGCTCGGCGCGGTGGCGGGCCTGGCGCTGCTGCTGCCGGGGCCGCCGCTGCTGGGCGCGGGGCTCGCGCTCGCGCTGCTGGCCGCGCTCACCCGCGGGCTGCACCTGGACGGGCTGGCCGACCTCGCCGACGGCCTGGGCAGCGGCAAGCCCGCCGACGCGGCCCTCGACATCATGAAAAAGTCGGACATCGGGCCATTCGGGGTGGTGACGCTGGTCCTGACGCTGCTCGTCCAGGCGGCGGCGCTGACCGGGGCCGGTCACGCCGCCCTGGTGACCGCCTGCGTGGCCGGGCGGCTGGCGCTCACCTGGGCCTGCCGGGCGAGCGTGCCCGCCGCCCGTCCAGGAGGGCTCGGGGCGATGGTGGCGGGCACCGTGAGCGATCCGGCGGCGTGGCTCGCCACGCTGGCCGCCCTCGCGGCGAGCGCCGGGCTCGGGCTGGCGGCCGGGACGTGGGCGCCGCCGTTCGCGCTGGCGGCCGGGCTCGGGGCGGCGCTGCTGCTGCTCCGGCACGCCCGGCGGCGGCTCGGCGGCATCACCGGCGACGTGCTCGGCGCGCTGGTGGAGACCGGGACGGCGGCCACGCTGGTGGTGTGCGCGATCCTGGGCTGACCACCGGCCCGCCCTCGCGGCCACGGGGGCGGTCAGGCGACCGGCTGTGGGGTGCGGGTCCGGAGGGCGCGCAGGAGGAGCACGCAGAGCAGGGCGAGCGGGACCCAGCCGACCAGCCCGGTGAGCCCGGACAGCGCCGTGTCGGGCGGCGCCGCGGCGTCCCCGAGCAGCAGCACGGCGGGAAGGACCGCGTTCAGCGAGCCGTGCGCGACCACGCAGGGCCACACGCTGCCCGTACGCAGCCGCAGCCAGCCGATCGCGATCCCGGCCAGCACGCAGAAGCCGACGAACTGCAGCGCCGCCCACGACCCGAGGCTCGGGTAGTTGTAGCCGAGCAGGGTGAGCGGGGCGTGCCACAGCCCCCAGATCGCCCCGGACAGCGCCAGGCCGCCGACCACGCCGTACGTGGAGGACAGCCGGGGCAGCAGCCAGCCGCGCCACCCCCACTCCTCGCCCAGCGCCGGGACGGCGTTGAGCACCGGGCCCGCCAGCACGCCGATGGCGATCTGCAGGTAGAGGGCCGGACCCGGATCGGCCGGCGGCTGCACGCCCGCGGCCCCGAGCGCCGCCCGGTACAGGCTGAACCGGTCGAGGTCCAGCGGGAACAGCCCGACGGCGGTGCTGAGCCCGGCGCAGACGGCGATCAGCAGCGGCACGCCCAGCCAGGCGGCCAGCACGTACCGGCCGGTGCGGCCCTTGCTCTCCCCCAGCGTCAGGCCGGTCTCGGCGGCCCACCGCCGCCAGGGCGCGCGGGACAGCGCCCACACGCCGAGCACCCCGGCGGTCGGCGTGAACATCATGACGGCGGCCAGCCCCTTGGCGGCGGGCGAGTCGAGGCCGGCGCCGAGCCAGATGGGCAGCGCCACCAGCCAGGACAGCCCGAAGGCGAGGACGAGGAAGACGGGAAGCTGCTTTCTCATGACCGTGGACGCTCCGCGACGAGGGCGTTGATGAGGGACGCGCCGCGCTCGGCGTCGTCGATGCTGATCGCCAGCCGGCCGCCGGAGCGGTAGCCGATGACCAGGCACTCGCCGCCGCGCAGCATGATGGTGGCCATGCCCGGCAGGCCGCGGAAGCCCCAGCCGCCGACCTCGCTCGGCCTGCGGACCTCCGTCCAGGCCCGGTCGATCTTCGACAGCGGGATCCTGCGCGCCGGGACGCCGAGCGGGCCGAAGCCGATGACGAGCGCGTCGTCGCCGACCCGTACGGACAGGGTGGCGGTCGCCAGCCCCGCGACCAGCGCGATCACGATCCCGGGCAGGGCCGTGGCCATCGTCGCCGCCGAGACCGCGCCAGCCAGGCGCAGCCCGCAGAGCACCACGATCACCGCCGCGGCCACGAGCGTCAGCGCGACCAGCCACGGGTTGACCAGCCGGCTGACCCAGACCGTGCGCCGGCCGGGCCGCAGGCGCATCTCCGGGGGCGGCTGCACGGCCTCGACCGGATCGGGCGCGCCCCTGCCGAGGTACCCCGCGAGCACGCCCGCGCCGAGGGACGCGACGACGACCAGCGGGACCTGCCAGCCGGGAAGGCTCGCGGCCGTCCAGTCGGCGACGCCGAGGTTGGCCGACATCGTGGCGGCCTGGGTGCCGAGCACCAGGACCCCGCCGCCGAACAGCCCGCCCCACCACAGCGCCCGCCCGTTCCTGTGCCGCAGCGCCCAGCCGCGCGCGGCGACGGCCACCAGCGCGACCCACACCACGGTCCACACCGCCGCGACCGTCAGCACGTGGGCCTGGAAGGACGCCGAGCCGTCGACGCCTCCCGCGTTCCAGTGGGTGGCCAGCGGGTCGGGCAGGCGGTCGCGCAGCCCCATGGGGCCCAGGACCAGGGCCGCGGTGACGGCCGCGCCCCACGCCGCCGCGGCGATTCGGGGGTTCATGGCAGATCCTCCAGGATGGTGATGAGGTCCTCACGGCGGTAGCCGTGCCTCTTGGCCTCCTCCAGCAGCTCGCGGGCGCGCTGCACGAGCAGTGCGCGCCCGTCGGCCCGGCCCGCGACGCTGACCCCGCGCCCCCGCCTGAACTCCAGCAGCCCTTCGTCGCGCAGGTCGCGCAGCGCGCGCAGCACGGTGTTGGGGTTGATGCCGAGCGCCCTGGCGAGGTCGCGGGCCGGCGGAAGACGGTCACCAGGCGCGTAGGAGCCCTCGCCGATGGCGCGGCGGATGGCGCCGGACACCTGTTCGTGGAGGGGCCGTGCGTCATTGAGATCGAGCGCGAGCAACATGATGCTAATGACACTAACACCATGAAACGGAATGCGCGCGACCAGCATTTGTAGGATGAACCCCTGTTTGTGAGTACGCAGAAACCGTGGATAGCATCGGTTTACGTGACCACTGTGCGGCTGAACTCAGCAGACCCAGTCTCTGTCGACACCGACGCCCTGATCGTCGGCTTCCGGCCCGGCCAGGACGGCCCCCGCCCGGCCACGGGCGCTGAGTCCCTCGACGCGGCCTTCGGCGGCAACCTCTCCGCCTCCCTCAGCTCCCTCGGCTTCTCCGGCAAACCCGGAGAGCTGACCAAGCTGCCCACGTTCGGCGCCGTCACGGCCCCGGTGCTCGTCGCCGTCGGCCTGGGCGAGTCCTCCGACCACGAGTCCCTTCGCCGCGCCGCCGGAGCCGCCGTCCGGTCGCTGGCCGGCACCGCGCGCGCCGCGCTGGCCCTGCCCGCCGACGACGACGTCCAGGCCGAGGCCGTCGCGCTGGGCGCGCTGCTCGGCGCGTACGGCTTCGACCGCTACCGCACGGGCGAGGGCCGGAAGGCCCCCGTCTCCGAGATCACCGTCCTGTCCGGACAGGCCGAGTCCGTCGCCGAGCGGGCCGGGGTGCTGGCCGAGTCGGTCGCGCTGGTCCGCGACCTGGTCAACACGCCGCCGTCCGACCTGTGGCCGGCCAAGTTCGCCGAGATCGCCGAACAGGAGGGCGCCAAGGCCGGGCTGACCGTCGAGGTGCTCGACGAGAAGCAGCTCAAGGACGGCGGCTACGGCGGCCTGGTCGGCGTCGGGCAGGGCTCGGTCAACCCACCGCGCCTGGTCCGCGTCGCCTACAACCACCCCGAGGCCGGCAAGACGCTGGCGTTCGTGGGCAAGGGCATCACGTTCGACTCCGGCGGCCTGTCGCTCAAGCCGTCGGCCGCGATGGACTGGATGAAGTCCGACATGGGCGGCGCGGGCGCCGTGCTCGGCGCGCTGATCGGCATCGCCAGGCTCGGCCTGCCGGTCAACGTCGTCGGCTACCTCTGCCTGGCCGAGAACCTGCCGAGCGGCACCGCCCAGCGTCCCTCCGACGTCCTCCACAGCTACAGCGGCAAGACCGTCGAGGTGCTCGACACCGACGCCGAGGGCCGCCTGGTGCTCATGGACGGCATCGCGCGCGCCGCCGAGGACGACCCCGACCTGATCGTCGACATCGCCACGCTGACCGGCGCCCAGATCGTCGCGCTCGGCTGGCGCACCGCGGGCGTCATGGCCAACGACGACGCCGTCCGGGAGCTGGTCGTCGAGGCCGCCACCGCCGCGGGCGAGGGCGCCTGGGGCATGCCGCTGCCGGAGGAACTGCGCAAGGGCCTCGACTCGCCGGTCGCCGACATCGCCAACCTCCACCCCGAGCGCTTCGGCGGCATGCTCACCGCGGGGATCTTCCTCAAGGAGTTCGTGCCCGACGGGGTGCGCTGGGCGCACATCGACATGGCCGGACCGGCCTACAACAAGGGCGAGGCGTACGGCTACACCCCCAAGGGCGGCACCGGCGCGATCACCCGCACCCTCATCGGACTCGCAGAGCGGCACGCGAGCATCTGAAACAAATGAAAAGATGACGGCATCACGAACACCCCGACAAGGAGCCTTCCTGTGGCCTATGACATCGTCGTCCTAGGTGGCGGCAGCGGCGGTTACGCCTGCGCGCTTCGGGCGGCCGAGCTGGGCAAGTCGGTCGTCCTCATCGAAAAGGACAAGATCGGCGGCACCTGCCTCCACAGGGGATGCATCCCCACGAAGGCCCTGCTGCACTCGGCCGAGGTCGCCGACGAGACCCGTGAGAGCGCGTCCTTCGGCGTCAAGGCGAGCTTCGAGGGCATCGACGTCCAGGGCGTGCACGCGTTCAAGGACAAGATCGTCACGCGTGCCTGGAAGGGCGTCCAGGGCCTGCTCAAGGGCGCGGGCGTGACGGTGGTCGAGGGCGAGGGCCGTCTGGCGGGCCCGCGCGGCGTGCAGGTGGGCTCGGAGGTCTACGAGGGCGCCAACCTCGTGCTGGCCACCGGCTCGGCCCCCCGCACGCTGCCCGGCCTGGAGATCGACGGCGAGCGCATCATCACCAGCGAGCACACCCTGAAGATGGACCGCGTGCCGTCGTCGGTGATCGTCCTGGGCGGCGGCGTGATCGGCGTCGAGCTGGCCAGCGTCTACCGTTCCTTCGGCGCCGAGGTCACGATCGTCGAGGCGCTGCCGCACCTGCTGCCGACCGAGGAGGAGTCCAGCTCCAAGCTGCTGGAGCGGGCCTTCCGCCGCCGCGGCATCAAGTACGAGCTGGGCGTCTTCTTCGACTCCGCCAAGACCACCGAGACGGGCGTCGTCGTCACCCTGGCCAACGGCAAGACCCTCGACGCCGAGCTCCTGCTCGTCGCGGTCGGCCGCGGCGCGGTGTCGTCCGGCATGGGCTTCGAGGAGCAGGGCGTGACCGTCGAGCGCGGCGCGGTCGTGGTCGACGAGCACTGCCAGACCTCGGTCCCCGGCGTCTACGCCATCGGCGACCTGATCCCCACGCTGCAGCTGGCCCACGCCGGGTTCGCCGAGGGCATCATGGTGGCCGAGCACATCGCCGGCCTCAACCCGCCGCCGATCGACTACGCGGGCGTGCCCCGCATCACCTACTCCGACCCCGAGGTCGCCTCGGTCGGCATCACGTCGGCGCAGGCCGCCGAGCGCGGCATCGAGATCGTCGAGCAGGTCTACGACCTGGCGGGCAACCCCAAGAGCCAGATCCTCGGCACCTCCGGGGCGGTGAAGGTGATCGCCCAGAAGGACGGGCCGGTCGTCGGCGTCCACATGGTGGGCCGGCGCATCGGCGAGCTCGTCACGGAAGGCCAGCTGATCTACAACTGGGAGGCGCTGCCCGCAGAGGTCGCCCAGCTCATCCATGCACATCCGACCCAGTCCGAGGCAGTCGGTGAGGCGATGCTGGCCCTGGCCGGCAAGCCGTTGCACGTACACAACTAGTCCAGCCCTCGAGATCAGAACGCGAGAGAAGAATAACGATGCCGGTCTCCGTACAGATGCCCCAGCTCGGCGAGAGCGTGACCGAGGGCACGGTAACCCGTTGGCTGAAGAAGGAGGGCGAGCGCGTCGAGGCCGACGAGCCGCTCCTCGAGGTCTCGACCGACAAGGTCGACACCGAGATCCCGTCGCCTTCCGCGGGTGTCCTCACCAAGATCGTCGTGGCTGAGGACGAGACGGTCGAGGTCGGCGCCGAGCTCGCCATCATCGACGAGAACGCCCAGCCGGGCGCCGCCGCCCCGGCCCCGCAGGCCGCTCCCGAGCCCGAGCCGGAGCCGGAGCCCGCCCCGGCTCCCCCGGCCTCCTCCATCCCGCAGCCGGCCCCGGCCCAGCCCGCTCCCCAGCAGGCCGCTCCCCAGCAGGCCGCGCCGCCGCAGGCTGCCCCGGCCCCCGCCCCGCAGGCCCCGGCTCCGCAGCAGGCGCCGGTCGCCGCCGCGCCCGCCGCCGAGCCCACGCCGCTGCCGTCCTCGGGCGAGAGCCCCTACGTGACGCCGCTGGTGCGCAAGCTCGCCAACGAGCACGGCGTCGACCTCGACGCGATCAGCGGCACCGGCGTCGGCGGCCGCATCCGCAAGCAGGACGTGCTGGAGGCCGCCAAGTCCCAGCGCGAGCAGGCCGCCGCCCCGGCCGCGGCTCCGGCCGCCCAGCCGGCCGCCGCCGCGCCGGCCCCGGCCGCCGCCCCGGTCGCCGCCGCGCCGGAGCCGGTCGAGGTCGACACGACGCTGCGTGGCCGTACCGAGAAGATGACGCGGCTGCGTCAGACCATCGCCAAGCGCATGGTCGAGTCGCTGCAGACCGCGGCGCAGCTCACGTCGGTCGTCGAGGTCGACGTCACGAAGATCGCCCAGCTACGGGCGCGGGCCAAGGACGACTTCTTCCGTCGCGAGGGCGTGAAGCTGACCTTCACCCCGTTCTTCGCGATGGCCACCGTCGAGGCGCTCAAGCAGCACCCGAAGCTCAACGCCACGATCAACAACGAGACCAACGAGGTCACGTACTTCGACGTGGAGAACCTGGGCGTCGCGGTCGACACCGAGCGCGGCCTGCTCGCGGCGGTCGTCAAGAACGCCGGCGACCTCAACCTCGCCGGCCTCGCCCGCAAGGTCACCGACCTGGCCGAGCGCACCCGCAACAACCAGGTGACGCCCGACGAGGTCACCGGCGGCACGTTCACGCTGACCAACACCGGCAGCCGTGGCGCGCTGTTCGACACCCCGATCCTCAACCAGCCGCAGGTGGGCATGCTCGGCACCGGCGCGGTCGTCAAGCGGCCCGTCGTGCTCGACACGCCCGAGGGCGAGGTCATCGCGGTGCGGTCGATGGTCTACCTGGCGCTGACCTACGACCACCGCCTGGTCGACGGCGCCGACGCCGCCCGCTTCCTGACGACGATCAAGCGTCGCCTGGAGGAGGGCCGCTTCGAGGCCCAGCTCGGGCTCGCGTAGTCAGCACGCCTGACAGGCCGGGTGGCTCCTTCGGGGGGCCGCCCGGCCTTTGGCGTACTGTGGGGTCATGGCGATCATCGTGACCGGGGCGTCCGGCCTGCTCGGCACGGCGCTGGCCGACGCGCTGCGCGAGGAGGGGCGGGAGGTCCTCCGGCTGGTCCGGCGGGAGCCCGCGGGGCCGGGAGAGGCCTTCTGGGACCCGTCGGCGGGGGTGATCGACCGGGCCGCGCTCGAAGGGGCCGAGGGCGTGGTGCACCTGGCCGGGGCCTCGGTCGGCGACCGGCGCTGGACGGCGGCCTACAAGCGTGAGCTGGTGCGCAGCCGCGTCGAGGGTACCCGGCTGCTGGTCGACGCCCTGCGCGCGCTCGGCAGCCCGCCCCCGGTGCTGCTGTCGGCCTCCGGGGTCGACTTCTACGGCGACACGGGCGGCCGGGAGATCGACGAGAGCCAGGGCAGGGGCCAGGGGTTCCTGGCCGAGCTGTGCGAGCGCTGGGAGCGGGAGGCCGAGCGGGCCGCGGAGGCCGGCTGCCGGGTCGCGCGGCTGCGTACGGCGATGGTGCTGAGCCCGCACGGCGGGGCGCTCGGGCGCATGTTGCCGATCTTCCGCATCGGGCTGGGCGCGCCGCTGGGGACCGGACGGCAGTACTGGTCGTGGATCTCCCTGCACGATTGGGTGGCCGCCGCCCTACATATCCTGAAAAATCGGGATATCGAGGGTCCGGTGAATCTTGGGTCGCCTTCTCCGGTCACCAACGAAGAATTCACTCGGACTCTGGGTAAATGCCTGCGTAAAGGTACTGTCCCCATGCCCGTACCGGCGTTCGCCCTGTCCATCGGGGTGGGCGAATTCGCCCGCGCGGGGCTGCTGCCGAGCCATCGGATGATCCCGCGGAAACTGCTTGACAACGGCTACGGCTTCACGCATACCCGTCTCGACGAGGCGCTGCGCGCCGTACTGTAGGGTGCCGTTCGTCCTTCAGCACGCGGGAGATCCGACATGAGCAGGTCAGGGCAGTCGCACATTCTGGCGATCGGGGGCGGGTCGTTCCGCCCGAGCGAGCGTCACAACTTCATCGAGGCGAGCGGGCTGCTGCGGTACGGCCTCGACCTGACCGGCCAGGACCGCCCCAAGCTCGGCCTGGTCGCCACCGCGCTCGGCGACTCCTCCGACTGGCTGCTGAAGATGTACGGCGCCTTCTCCGGCTGGGACGTCGAGCTGAGCCACCTGACCGTCTTCCCCATGCCCAACGTCGAGGACGCCCGCTCGTGGGCGCTCGAACAGGACATGATCTACGTCAGCGGCGGCAGTGTGGCCAACCTGATGGCGTTGTGGCGGCTGCACGGCCTCGACGAGGTCTTCGAGGAGGCCTGGCGGGCGGGCGTGGTGCTGTCCGGGCAGAGCGCGGGCGCCCTGTGCTGGCACGTGGGCGGCAACACCGACTCCTTCGGCCCGGCGCTGCGTCCGTGGGCCGACGGGCTCGCGCTGCTGCCGTACTCGTGCGGGGTCCACTACAACGCCGAGCCGCAGCGCCGCCCGCTGCTGCAGGAGTCGGTCGCCTCGGGCGAGCTGCCCGGCGGGTACGCCGCCGACGAGGGCGTCGCCCTGCACTACGTGGGCACCGAGTTCATCCAGGCGGTCACCGTCGACCCGCGCGCCTACGCCTACCGGCTGGAGTACGACGGCTCCAACGGCGTCAAGGAGTTCAGGATCGAGCCACGCCTGTTGACCTCCTGATTACCCTGACAGGGTGAGGGAACGGCACAATAGGCTCATGCGCCCCATCCACGGGGACGATCCCCACGCGCTGGCCGTCGTCCGCCTTGGTGTGGACGTCCCCTACGAGCAAGCCTGGTCGTTGCAGCGCTGGATGCACGGCAAGCGGGTCGCCGGCGAGCTGGGCGACGCGGTACTGATCCTTGAGCACGCGCCCGTCTACACCGCGGGCAGGCGCACCCTGCCCGGCGACCGTCCCGCCGACGGCACCCCCGTCGTCGACGTCGACCGGGGCGGCCGGGTCACCTGGCACGGCCCCGGCCAGCTCGTCGCCTACCCCATCGTGGCCGTGGCCGACGTGACCCGTTACGTCTGCGCCCTTGAGGAGACGATGATCCAGGTGTGCGCGGACTTCGGCGTCACCGGGCGGCGGGTGCCGGGGCGTCCGGGGGTGTGGGCGGCGGGCGACGTCGCCCTGGGGCTGCCCGACCGGCAGCTCGGCGCGGTCGGCATCCGCGTCGCGCGCGGCGTGACGATGCACGGGTTCGCGCTCAACTGCGCCAACGACCCGAGGTGGTTCAACCGGATCACGCCGTGCGGGCTGCCCGACGCGGGGGTCTCCTCGTTGTCGGCGGAGACCGGCCGCCGGATCGTGGCCGAGGAGGTCGTCCCGATCGCCGAGAAGCGGCTGGCCGAGGCGCTCGGCAGGGAGCCGTTCGACCTGCACGAGGAGGATCTGCTGCGCAGGTGACCGAATCGGCATCGAACAGCGGTCGAATCTGGATCTTTCCGGCTTAACATCGCCGTGTGAAGCGTTCTGCCGCTCTCGTTCTCGCGCTCCTCGTCCACCTGCTCACGCTGGCCTTCCTCGCGCTGGGCGCGTGGGCCGTGCTGGCGCATCTCGACTCCCTCGTCGCGTGGCTGCTCGGCGGGGTGAGCCTGGCCGTGGGATGGGCGCTGCGACCGCGCCTCCCCCGCCTGCCGGCCGACGCCGAGGTGCTCGACCGCGCCGCGGCCGGTGAGCTGTACGCCCTGGCCGACCGCGTGGCCGACCGGGCCCGCGTCAAGAGGCCGCGCAAGGTCGCGGTCAGGGACCTGGCCACCGAGACCGTCTATGACCATGTGGGCGTGCCGCGGACGCCGGTGCTGGTCATCGGGCTGCCGTTGTGGCTGGCCCTGCCGCCCCGGCAGCGGGTGGCGCTGCTGGCCACCGCGTACGCGCGGCCCTCGGCCGGCGAGGAGCTGATCGTGGACGGCGCTCTGTTCACGCTGGCCGCCTGGCGCGACGCGCTGCTCGGGTCGAGCGCTCCGCTGAAGATCAGGGAGGAGGCCCAGGCCGCGATCGCCAGGTCCTCGCTGGGCGCGCTCGACCAGCCCGGCACGACGTACGAGGCGGCGGGGGCCATCGGCCGGGTGATCGGGCGGGTGCTGGGCGGCCCGGTGCTGCTGGCGGAGTACGCGCTGACGGCGCTGGCCCGCGCCGGGCGCTCCCGTACCGAGGAGCGGCGGGAGGCGATCGCGCGGCGGGTCGTGTCCGAGGACGAGCTGGCCGAGCTGCGTGACCTGGCCGCCGGCGGCTATCTGGCGCCGATCCAGGCCGCGGCGCTGCGCGGCGAGAGCGTCCCGGCGATCAGGCAGGGCGCGCTGGCCCGCCACCGGCTCACCGACGACGGCGTGCTGACCTCGGCGCCGCATTCGGAGCTGCTGGGCACCGCCGGGTCCGCGCTGATCGACGAGGAGCTGCTGCGCCACTACACCAGGGCGATCCGCGGCTTCGGCCTGATCACCTGACCCTCGACCGGTCCGGTTCGGCGGCGGACGTAAGCTGGACGGGTGACCGTTGCTCCTGATGGCCGAAAGCTCCTCCGCCTGGAGGTGCGTAACGCCGAGACCCCTATCGAGCGCAAGCCCCCGTGGATCAAGACCAAGCTGAAGACGGGCCCCGAATACACCGAGCTGAAATCGCTGGTGCGACGGGAGGGCCTGCACACGGTCTGTGAAGAGGCGGGCTGTCCCAACATCTACGAGTGCTGGGAAGACCGCGAGGCGACCTTCCTCATCGGCGGCGACCAGTGCACGCGCCGGTGCGACTTCTGCCAGATCGACACGGGCAAGCCCAAGGAATACGACCGCGACGAGCCGCGCCGGGTCGCCGAGTCCGTCCAGCAGATGGGCCTGCGCTACGCGACCGTGACCGGCGTGGCCCGCGACGACCTGCCCGACGGCGGCGCCTGGCTCTACGCCGAGACCGCGCGGCAGATCCACGCCCTGCTGCCGGGCTGCGGCGTCGAGCTGCTGGTGCCCGACTTCAACGGCAACCGCGACCAACTGGAGGAGGTCTTCTCCAGCAAGCCCGAGGTGTTCGCCCACAACGTGGAGACGGTGCCGCGCATCTTCAAGCGCATCCGCCCGGCCTTCCGCTACGAGCGTTCGCTCGGGGTGATCACGACGGCCCGCGAGGCCGGGCTGGTCACCAAGTCCAACCTGATCCTGGGCATGGGCGAGACCCGCGAAGAGGTCGTCGAGGCGATGCGCGACCTCCACGCCGCCGGCACCGACCTGCTCACGATCACCCAATACCTGCGTCCGACGCCGCGCCACCACCCGGTGGAGCGCTGGGTCAAGCCGGAGGAGTTCGTCGAGCTGCAGGCCGAGGCCGAGGCGATCGGGTTCGCCGGGGTGCTGTCCGGCCCGCTGGTGCGCTCGTCCTACCGCGCGGGCAGGCTCTACCAGCAGGCCATCGCGGCCCGCCAGACCACCTGATCCCGCACGAGCGGAGCCCCGGGCCGTTTGCCCGGGGCTTTTCGCGTCCCTAGCATGGCAGGGCTGCCGAAGAGGGGCGAGGCGATGGCGACCGTGATCCGCACCAGCGACCTGCCCGCGCGCAGCCGTCACGACGCCTGGCGCGGCATCGTCTGCGACACGCTCGGCCCGCTCGACCTGCGCATCGACTCCGACGCGCCGCTGCGGGGCGAGATCGAGCTGGGGCAATTAGGCCCGGTGAGCGTGGGCCGGGTGCGCACGTCCACGCCGCACAGCGTCCACCGCACGGCGAAGCTGATCCACCGCGACAACCCCGAGCTCTACCGGGCCGTGCTGGCCGTCTCGGGCAACCCGGTGCTGCGCCAGGACGGCCGCGAGATCCGCCTGGACAAGGGCGAGTTCGCCATCTACGACTTCACCCGGCCCTACGAGATCGCCTACGACTCGGCCGTGCAGCTGGCGGTGTTCAGCTTCCCGCACGAGCTGCTGCCGCTGCCGTACGACGACGTGGCCCGGCTGACCGCGGTGCCCGTCTCGGCGCGCGACGGCGCCGGCGCGCTGGCCGTTCCGCTGCTGCGCCGGGTCACCCAGGACTACGGCGACTACACCCCGGCCAGCGCGGCCCGGCTGGCGACGGTGGTGATGGACCTGGTCACCACGGCCCTGGCCGAGCGCGCCGAGCAGGCCGCCGCGGTGCCCGAGGACGCCCGCCGCCGCGCGCTGCTGCTGCGCGTGCGCGCCTTCATCGACCAGCGCCTGGGCCGGTCCGACCTCGACCCGGCCATGGTGGCCGAGGCGCACCACGTCTCGGTGCGCTACCTGCACCGGCTGTTCGAGTCCGAGAACACGACGGTGGCCGCCTGGATCAGGCGCCGGCGGCTGGAGCGCTGCCGCGCCGACCTGCTCGCCGCCCGCCACGTGCCGGTGAGCGAGGTGGGGGCCCGGTGGGGGCTGCCCGATTCGGCGCACTTCAGCAGGCTGTTCAAGCGGGCGTACGGGCTGCCGCCCGCCGAGTTCCGGCGCGCCAACCCCGTGCGCTGATCGTCAACTTCCCTGGCGCTGGGATCCAAGACGCGCGGGGCCGTGGTGAGCAGACTGAAGGTGTCACAAACACCTCAGAACGCTAAGGATCACGACATGCAGCTCTTTCTCAACCTGCCGGTCAAGGACCTGGACCGGTCGCAGAAGTTCTTCACCGACCTCGGCCTCTCCATGTACGGCATGGCCGAGGGCATGGCCTCGATCCTGATCAACGAGCAGACGCAGGTGATGCTGCTCACCGAGCCGACGTTCGCCATGTACGTCAGCAAGGAGATCGCCGACGCCGCCACCAGCACCGAGGCCATCGTGGTGCTCGGCATGGAGAACCCGGCCCAGGTGGACGAGCTGGTGGACAAGGCGCTCGCGCTCGGCGCCACCCCGGCCGGTGTGCCGCAGGAGGCCGGGTTCCGCTACCAGCGCGGCTTCGCCGACCTCGACGGGCACCACTGGGAGGCCCTCTGCCTGGTCCAGCCCGCGTGAGCGGCCGGGTCACCTCGGCGGACGGCACCGTGCTCGCCTTCGACAGGCACGGTGCCGGGCCCGCGGTCGTGCTGGTCAACGGCGCGTTCGGCGACCGGGCGCACCCCACGCTGGCGGGCGTGGCCGCCGCCCTGTCGCCCTGGTTCACGGTCGTCAACTACGACCGCAGGGGCCGGGGCGGCAGCGGCGACACCCGCCCGTACGCGGTCGAGCGGGAGATCGAGGACCTGGCGGCGGTGATCGGCGCGGCGGGCGGGACGGCCATGGTGTTCGGGGGCTCGTCCGGCGCGGCGCTCGTGCTGGAGGCCGCCGCGCGGGGGCTCGGCATCACGAGGGTGGCGGTGTGGGAGCCGCCGTACCACGTGGACGACCACGCTCCCCCGCTGCCGGACGACTTCGCCGCGCAGCTCGACGCGCTGGTCGAGGCGGACCGGTGGGAGGAGGCGGTCGAGCGGTTCATGGTGGAGGCGGCCGAGGTGCCGGCCGAGGCCGTGGCCGCGATGCGGGCCGACGCGTCGTGGGCGCACCTCAAGGGCGTGGCCCGCACGCTGGCCTACGAGGCCGCCGTCCTCGGGCCGGGCAACCGGCTGCCGGCCGCCACGCTGGCCAGGATCGCGCAACCGCTGCTCGTGCTGAGCGGGGAGCGCAGCCCGCGGTGGATGGCGGGCGCGGCTCTGGCGGTCACGGCGGCCGTGCCGGGGGCGCGGCACCGGGTGCTGGAGGATCAGGCCCACGCCGTGACGCCGGAGGCACTGGTGCCCGAATTGCTGGAGTTCTTCGCACGGTGACAGGCTTTGCGTAACGTAAAGGCCACAAACCTATCGAGTGCTCGGTTTTCTGGTGAACACTGTTGCCGTGGAACTCGACGAACTGATCGACCGGCTCGACCTGCCCACCAAGATCCGCCTGCTCACCGGGGCCGGCATGTGGTCCCTTCCGGCGATCCCCGAGATCGGTCTCGACCGGCTCGTGATGAGCGACGGCCCGATCGGCGTACGCGGTGAGCAGTGGACCTCCGCCGACCCGTCGATCGCGCTGCCCAGCCCGACCGCGCTCGCGGCCACCTGGGACGTGGACCTCGTCCGGCGGGCCGGCGCGCTGCTGGCCCAGGAGGCCCGGCGCAAGGGCGTGCACGTGCTGCTCGCGCCCACGATCAACCTGCACCGCTCCCCGCTCGGCGGCCGGCACTTCGAGTGCTTCTCGGAGGACCCGTACCTGACGGGCGAGATCGGCGCGGCCTACGTCGAGGGCGTGCAGGCGGGCGGCGTGGCCACCACGCCCAAGCACTTCGTCGCCAACGACTTCGAGACCGACCGCTTCACCGTGAACGTCGAGGTCGGCGAGAAGGCGCTGCGCGAGGTGTACCTGCGGCCGTTCGAGCGGGTCGTGCGGGCCGGCGCCTGGGGGCTGATGACGGCCTACAACTCGGTGAACGGCACCACCATGACCGAGCACTCCGACCTGGTCAACGGCGTGCTCAAGGACGAGTGGGGGTTCGACGGGCTCGTCGTGTCCGACTGGACGGCCGTGCGCAGCACCGAGGCCGCCGCCCTGGGCGGGACCGACGTGGCCATGCCCGGACCGTTCGGCCCGTGGGGGGACAGGCTGGAGGCCGCCGTACGGGAGGGGCGGGTGCCGGAGTCGGTCGTCGACGACAAGGTCCGGCGCGTCCTGCGGCTGGCCCGCCGTACGGGCGCGCTCGGCGGCGGCGACCGGCCCGCCCAGGCCGCCCCGGCCGTCGTCGACGGTGTCGCGCTGGCCCGCGAGGTGGCCGTGCGCGGGTTCACGCTGCTCACCAACGACGGCGTGCTGCCGCTGCGGGACGTGCGCACGCTGGCGCTCATCGGCTCGGCCGCCGGCCGGGCCCGGGTCATGGGCGGCGGCAGCGCCCAGGTCTTCCCCGACCGGATCGTCTCCCCGCTGGCCGGGCTGAGCGCGCTGGAGGGCGTCGAGGTCCGCCACGCCGTCGGGACCGACCCGCGCATCCGCCTGGCCCCGCTGGCCTGCCCGGCCGTGGCGCAGTTCCTCGACGCCGACGGCGGCCTGCTGGCCGAGCATCCGCTGGCGGCGGCCGAGGCGCGGTGGATCGGCGAGCTGCCGCCGGACGTGGACGGCGAGCGGCTCAAGGCCGTACGGCTGCGGGCGGCGTACACGCCGGACCGGGCGGGCCGGCACGAGCTGGCGGTGGCGGGCGTGGGCCGCTTCACCGTGACGGTGAACGGGGAGACGGTCTTCGACGCGGCGGTCGAGCTGGAGGGCGGCGATCCGGCGGCCGCGTTCCTGTCGCCGCCGGAGCGGCGGTTCGCCGTCGAGATGGCCGCGGGCGAGCCGTACGAGCTGTGCGTGACGCATCCGGCGGGGGCCCTCGGCGGCATGGCGTTCGTGGCGTACACGCTGGGCCACGCCGACCCGGCGCCGGGCCCGGACGAGCTGATCGCCGAGGCCGTGCGGCTGGCGGCGGACTGCGACGTGGCGGTGGTCGTGGCCTCGACCACGCCCGAGGTCGAGAGCGAGGGCTTCGACCGCGCGGACCTCGCGCTCCCCGGCCGCCAGGACGAGCTGATCCGCGCCGTGGCCGCGGCCAACCCGCGCACGGTGGTCGTGGTCAACGCGGGCTCGCCGGTCGAGATGCCGTGGGCCGAGGAGGTCGCGGCCGTGCTGCTGACCTGGTTCCCCGGGCAGGAGGCCGGGTCGGCGCTGGCCGACGTGCTGTCCGGGCGCGCCGAGCCCGGCGGCCGCCTGCCCACCACGTGGCCGGCGACGCTCCAGGACGCGCCCGTCACGGACGTCACCCCCGTGGACGGCGCTGTGGCCTACGACGAGGGCACGCACATCGGGTACCGGGCCTGGGAGCGGTCCGGGCGGGTTCCGGCCTTCTGGTTCGGCCACGGGCTCGGCTACACGACGTGGAGCTACGACTCGATCGCCGCCGAGGGCGGCACCGTGACCGTCGCGCTGACCAACACCGGCGACCGCTTCGGCCGCGAGGTCGTGCAGATCTACGTCCGCCAGGGCGCCGAACGCCGCCTCGCCGGGTTCGACGTGGTCGAGGCCGAGCCGGGAGAGACCGTGATCACGACCGTCTTCCTGCCCGAACGCGCCTTCCAGGTGTGGGAGGACGGCTGGCGCACGGTCGAGGGCGAGTACACGCTCCAGGCGTCGCACCACGTCGCGGACCCGAGGCTGTCGATCACGGTGAAGATCTAGCGAAAAGGCCAGGCGCATTTTCCATAGTGCACCAGTTGGTTTGTATCCTTCTGAGCATGGCAAAGTCCGAGGACCCAGAGAAGCCGGGGCGCATCAAGCAGCTCCGCATGATCGCGCAGATCATCAAGCAGGCCAATCCCAAGGGGATGCCCATCGTCTTCCTCTCGGCGGTGGGCACGCTGGCTGTGGTCGTCGTGATCGGCCTGGTCACGGACTACCTGTGGTATTCGGTGTTCATCGGCATCCTGGCCGCGCTCACCGTCGGGCTGGTCGTCTTCGGCCAGCTCGCCCAGAAGGCCCAGTACTCGATCCTGCACGGCCAGACCGGCGCCGCCGCCGCGGTGTTGCAGGGCATGCGGGGCAACTGGCAGGTCACCCCGGCCATCGCCGTCAACCGTGACCAGGACCTGGTCCACCTCGTCGTCGGCTTCCCGGGGGTCGTGCTGGTCTCCGAGGGCCCCGGCAACCGGGTGGCCCGGATGCTCGCGGCCGAGAAGAAGCGGGTCGCGCGCGTGGTGCTGGGCGTCGAGATCTACGACATCCAGTGCGGCGACGGCGAGGGCCAGGTGCCGATCAGCAAGCTCCAGCGGCACATCATGAAGCTGCCGCGCAACCTGAAGAAGCCCTCGGTCAACGAGGTCAAGGACCGGCTGCGCTCGCTGCCCAAGAACCTGCCGATGCCGAAGGGCCCGATGCCCAAGGGGGCCCGCATGCCGCGCGGCCCGAAGATGCGCTAGTGCTGTCGGTCTCCTCGCGGGCCAACCGCCTCTGGTGGGACGGCAACGCCGACGACTACCAGGTCGAGCACGGCGGCTTCCTGCGGGACACCGGGTTCGTCTGGTGTCCCGAGGGCGTCGACGAGGCCGACGCGCACCTCCTGGGCGAGGTGCGCGGCCGGCGCGTGCTGGAGATCGGCTGCGGCGCGGCGCAGTGCGCGCGGTGGCTGGTGACGCAGGGGGCCCGGGTGGCCGCCTTCGACATCTCCCACCGGCAGTTGCGCCACTCCCGGCGCATCGACCTCGACACCGGCCTGCGCGTCCCGGTGGCCCAGGCCGACGCCGAGTCGCTGCCGTACGCGTCCGGCGCCTTCGACCTGGCGTGCTCGGCGTACGGGGCGCTGCCGTTCGTGGCCGACCCGCTGGCGGTCTTCCGCGAGGTGCGCAGGGTGCTCAGGCCGGGCGGCCGGTTCGTGTTCTCGGTGAGCCACCCGATCCGGTGGGCCTTCCCCGACGACCCCGGCCCGCGCGGGCTCACCTCCGACCGCTCCTACTTCGACCGCTCGCCCTACGTCGAGCGGGACGACGACGGCTCCGCCTCCTACGTCGAGCACCACCGCACGATGGGCGACTGGGTCGGCCTGCTGGCCGCCTCCGGGCTGACCCTCACCGGCCTGCTGGAGCCGGAGTGGCCGCAGGGGCACGAGCGGGAGTGGGGCGGCTGGAGCCCGCTGCGCGGCCGGCACCTCCCCGGAACCGCCATCTTCACCTGCGCGAATACCTAGCCGCCATCGCGGCGAAGACCTCCTTGGGCTCCCAGCGGGTCTCGTCGAGCATCCTGACCACGCCGTAGGAGCCGAGGTCGTCGGCGCCGCGCCGGTGGTACCCGGCGAAGGTGAACCAGAACGCGGCGTGCAGGCCCTCGGCCTCGAAGACGTCGAGCAGCTCGTCCAGGTAGCGGACCTGCTCGCCCTCGTCGGGCACGGCCCCCTCGGGCACCACGTACGCCGAGCCGCCGCGCTCCCCCGCGCCCTTGTAGGCGCAGGTGCCGAACTCGGTGGCGGCCACCGGCTTGCCGTGGGCGAAGTGGGCCCGCAGCTCCGCCGGGAAGTCGGCGGCGTTGTAGGCGGCGCGGTAGGCGTCGACGCCGACGATGTCGAAGGGCGTCCAGTCGATCAGCTCCCAGGGGCCCGAGGCGTACGTGAGCCGGCCGCCGAACCCGGCCCTGACCGCCGCGGCGGCCTCGGCCAGGAAGGCGTTGAAGCGGGGCACGATCTCGGCCATCGACTGCCACCAGGCCAGGTCGGCCGTCATCATGGCCTGCAAACGCTCGCCGTACGTGGCGCCGGGGATGAAGCCGTGGCAGAAGGCGCTGGACTCGCACCCGGCGACCAGCACGACCTCCGCGCCGGTGCGGCGCAGATGCTCGGCGCGGGCGGCGCAGTCGGCGTAGAGGGCGACGGCCTCCTGCGGGGTGGCGTCGACGGGGAAGGGCGCGAACCACACCTCCAGCCCGGCCGCCGCCGCCCGCTCGGCCGCGACGGAAAGCCGCTCGGGGTCGCCGCCGGAGACGCGGACGGCCGTGCAGTGGAGCTCGTCGGCGATCACCCGCATCTCCCGGGCGACGAGGTCGGGGTCGAAGGTCCGGCGGGTGAGCTGGGGGCCGTTCAGAAACCCGGTGTCGTAGTTAATCCCTTTTTTCACGATTTTCCCCTTTTATGGACGAAAAGCCGTATTCGAGGAGGTCGAAGGCCGTCTCGACGTCCCCGGCCAGCAGCCGGCCCGCCTCCTCCAGCGGGGTCCCCGAGGCGAGCCGGTGGAAGAACGCCTCCTGCAACGCGGTGATCGCGCCGGTGATCTGGGCCGCCATGAGCTGGGCGGTCAGGTCGTCCGCGGGCCCGCCCGCCTCCCCGGCCAGCGCCGCGGCGAGCTCGTACCGCTCCCCCGCGTGGGTCTGCTGGACGGCGGCCAGCAGCGCCGGGGTGGCCGCGATCACCCGGACCCGGGTCAGCAGCCCCTCCACGTCGACCTCCCGCGCGCCCCGGGCGGCCATCGCCCGGTAGTGCTCGCGCAGCGCGCCGATCGGCGAGCGGCCCGGGTCGCGACCCGCCACGATCGCGGCCGGGTCCTCCTGGACGCCGTCGAGGACCAGGCACTCCTTGCCGGGGAAGTACGCGAACAGCGTGACCTTCGCGACCCCGGCCGCCTCGGCGATCTCGTTGACCGTCACCGCGTCGTAGCCGCGCTCGGCGAACAGCCGCAACGCCGTCTCCGCGATGCGCCGCCGGGTCTGCTCCTTCTTGCGCTCCCTGAGCCCCGCCATCATGGGGCCACGATAACCGTACCGGGTAAGTTTTCAAACCCGGTACGGTTTTTACTCAGCGGTGCTCATCGGCGCGCGGGCGGCCAGGCCCGCGGTGGCGGCCAGCATGGCGGCGCTGAGCGCGAAGACGCCGAGCACGCCGGTCGCGCCGGCCACCACGCCCGCCACGGCCGGCACCAGCACCTGGCCCAGCCGGTTGCCGGTCAGCCGCAGCGCGAGCGCCGTGCCGCGCTCGCCCGCCCGCGCGCGTCCGGCCACCCACGCCAGCGTCAGCGGCTGGCCCAGCCCCAGCGCGAGCCCCATCAGCGCGACGACCGGCACCGCGGCGACCGTGCCGCACAGGGGCAGCGCGGCGACGGTGACCGCGGCGACGACGGTGCTGGTCACCAGGACGGCGCGGCGGCCGTACCGCAGGACCAGGCGTTCCATGGCGAGCCTGCTCGCCATGGTGGCGGCGGCCCGCAGCGCCAGCAGCGCGCCGACCGCGACCACCCCGGCGCCGCGGCTCTCGCCCCAGGCCGGCAGGTACGCCAGCACCAGGTCGATCGTGGAGACGGTGGCCAGGCTCGTCATCAGGGCCTGCCACATGCCCTCCTGGCCGAGCGTGCCGCGCAGCGGGAAGCGCCGGACGGCGGCCCGCTCCCGCGCCGGCCCCGGAGCCCCGGTGCGCAGGCTCGCCAGCCCCGCCACCAGGCCGAACCCGGCCGCCACGGCGAGGGCCGGCCCCACATGGGCCGCGTCGGCGGGGGGGCCGGTGAGCGTGCCGCCCGCCACCAGGGCCGCGGCCGAGGGCCCGGCGAGCTGGCCGAGCGAGGTGAAGACGGTGAAGCGCGCGTAGGCGCGGTCGTGGCCTCCGGCGGCCACCCGGTTGGCGATGACGGCCTGCTGGGCGACGACGGACAGCAGGTGCCCGAGCCCGAACACCGCGTTGAGCAGCACCAGCGCCCACAGCGACCGGGCCACGGCCAGCGCCAGGGCGCTGCCGGTGATCAGCGCGGCGCCCAGCAGGGCCGCGCCGCGCTCGCCGGAGGCGTCCACCCAGCGGCCCGCGGAGACGGCCGCGAAGAGCGGGAGCACCGAGAAACCGGCGGTGATGAGCCCGATGCCGAGGTAGCCCGCGCCGATCTCGATGGCCCGGTAGCTCACCATCGGACGGGCCGCGAACGTCGCCGCCTGTACGCACGCCGCCGCCACCATGAGCGGGCCGAACCACCGCCCCGCCCCGGCCCCGGCGGTCGTCACATCCGGACGACCACGGTGTTGGACACCCGGTCGTGCACCCCGCGGTGGTCGCGGTCCCAGATCAGGGCCGGCAGGGCCAGGCCCAGCAGCACGGTGCGCACCAGCACGGGCAGCAGGCGCGGGGCGCCGCCGTCCATGGCGGCGACGCGGATGCCGGCGAGCCGGTGGCCGAACGTCTGGCCCATGAAGCCGACCAGCAGCAGGTATTGGAGCGTGAACACCGCCACGGGCGCCCACGGGGACTCGGCCGGGTTCATCCTGAGCAGCAGCTGCACGACGACCCAGGTGCAGATCATCCAGTCGATCACGAGCGCGGCGATCCTGCGCCCCCACCCGGCGACCGATCCGCCGCCCTCCGCGGGCAGCCCGAGACGCTCACCCGGGTATCCGAGGTCGATCCCGGCGGACCGGATGCCGCCCAGCCAGGTCTGCGTCCACCGAGGCTCGTTGCTGCTCATGCCGTCAACGGTATCCGGCCCATGGGCCGGTCGGCGTCGTGACCCAACCGCGCCCTGCCGCCGCCATCATGGTCGCCATGCCACACGGGGACGACCTTGACGCGCGCTTCAACGAGGTGATCGCGCAGATCGACGAGGACGAGCGCCGCAGGATGCGCTCGTCGGCCGCCAAGGGGGCCAGGACGGGTGCCACGCGACAACGCGCGCCACGCCCGCCGCGGCCGGGCCGCTTACCCTCCGACCGCGTCGCCGACGGCGGCGGTTCGCGCAGGCTCGGACGCGTGTCGGTCGCCCTGATCGCGTTGTGCGCCGTCGTGGGCGCCGCGGGCATCATGGTCGCCTATCGCCCCGACCTGCTGGGCGCGAACCCGGGCCTGGAGGGCCTGCCGGTCCTCGCGAATCCCGTACGGACCGACACCCCCTTCGCCGGCTCGCCCGCCGAGCGCTACGCCGACGGCGCCGCGGGCTTCGTGATGCCGGAGGCCAAGGCGCTGGGCGGCCTGTCGAAGGCGGACGTGGCCAAGGGGCTGAAGCGCACCCGCGCCCTGCTCGCGGCGGCCCTCCTCGACCGCGAGACGCTGCTGGGAGGCAGGCCCAAGGCGTTCGCCGGGCTGCTCGAGCCCGACCAGCGCGAGTTGTTCTACGAGGCGCTGGGCGGCAAGAATTACGACAGCCGCGACCTGGTCAACAGCTTCGCCCCCGGCAGCGCCGAGCCGGTCGGCGACGTGATCAAGGTCAACGGCACCGCCCGCCTGGGCACCTTCCGGGAGGACGACCTGCACGGCGTCAAGGTCGAGGTGAACTACCTGGTCGTCTACGCCGTGCGCCGTCCCGGCGAGCCGTCCACCACCATGCGGCTGGTCTCGCACCTCACCGGCGAGGTGCAGTTGTACCGCTCGGAGGGCCGGACGGCCGCGTACGTGGAGTGGGGCATGAGTCACACCCCGGCCAGGTGCGGCACCAAAGACGGCTTCGTCCATCCTGTCTACGAGGACGACCCGCCCGGTTCCGTCGCGCCGAGCGGCCCGGCCACCGACCCCTACGACCTGGAGGAACGGCCGGTTTCCGACGGGGGCTGCGACACGTCCGAGGAGACGTGACCCTGCGTAACACATGCGAAACAATCGAGACACCGTACGGAAACGGCCGCGACCTAGCGTCGGCATGATGGCCAGTCCCTCAGGGAGGTTCGAGAGTGTTCAACTCCGCCGACGACGTCCTGAAGTTCATCAGTGACGAAGGGGTGCAGTTCGTCGATGTCAGGTTCACCGACCTGCCGGGGACGACGCACCACTTCACCTTCCCGGTTGAGAACTTCGGCGCGAACGTCTTCACCGACGGGCTCATGTTCGACGGCTCGTCCATCCGCGGCTTCCAGGCGATCCACGAGTCGGACATGCTGTTGCTGCCCGATCCGTCCAGCGCGGTGCTCGACCCGTTCCGCCAGCACAAGACGCTCAACCTCAACTTCTTCGTGCACGACCCGCTGACCGGCGAGGCCTACAGCCGCGACCCGCGCAACGTGGCGCGCAAGGCCGAGGAGTACCTCAAGGGCACCGGCATCGCCGACACGGTCTACTTCGGCCCGGAGGCCGAGTTCTACATCTTCGACGACGTGCGCTTCGAGACGAAGGCGAACGCCGGCTACTACTACATCGACTCCATCGAGGGCGCCTGGAACACCGGCAAGCGGGCCGAGGGCGGCAACCTGGGCTACAAGCCGCGCTACAAGGGCGGCTACTTCCCGGTCCCGCCGATGGACCACTTCACCGACCTGCGCTCGGAGATGGTGCGCAACCTCATCGAGTGCGGCATCGACGTCGAGATGCAGCACCACGAGGTCGGCACGGCGGGCCAGGCGGAGATCGACTTCAAGTTCGGCACGCTGCTCAAGACGGCCGACAACCTCATGCTCTACAAGTACGTCATCAAGAGCACCGCCCTGGAGTACGGCCACACCGTCACGTTCATGCCCAAGCCGATCTTCGGTGACAACGGCTCCGGCATGCACTGCCACCAGTCGTTGTGGAAGGACGGCTCGCCGCTGTTCTACGACGAGGTCGGCTACGCGGGCCTGTCCGACACCGCCCGCTACTACATCGGCGGCCTGCTGCGGCACGCGCCGTCGCTGCTGGCCTTCACCAACCCGACGGTCAACTCCTACCACCGCCTGGTCCCGGGCTACGAGGCCCCGGTCAACCTGGTCTACTCCCAGCGCAACCGCTCGGCCTGCGTGCGCATCCCGATCACGGGGTCCAACCCGAAGGCCAAGCGCATCGAGTTCCGCGTGCCCGATCCGTCGTGCAACCCGTACTTCGCCTTCTCGGCGATGCTGATGGCGGGGATCGACGGCATACGCAACAAGATCGAGCCGCCGGAGCCGGTCGACAAGGACCTCTACGAGCTGCCGCCGGAGGAGGCCCGCCAGGTGCCGCAGGTGCCGGGCTCGCTGACCGAGGTGCTCGACGCGCTGGAGGCCGACCACGACTACCTGCTCGAAGGCGGCGTGTTCACGCCCGACCTGATCGAGACGTGGGTGTCGTACAAGCGGGAGAACGAGGTCGACCCGATCCGCCTGCGTCCGCACCCGCACGAGTTCGAGCTGTACTACGACGTGTGAGGCCGCGGTTCTTCCACGGGAGAACCCGGAACGGAGGGGGCCCGGCGCCGATGGCTGGCCGGGCCCTTCTTTCGTCACTCCTCCGCCGGTTCCGAGGGATCTGGCGGGCTTCGCCGAACGCGGTTACCTTGATCCCAGATCACGCAACCGGCCATCGGCCGAACGCGCCCGAACGATCTGGAGGACCGTCATGAGGATCACACGAGGGGTGTTAGCCGCGGTGCTGGCCGCCGGCGCGCTCTGTCTCGGTTCCACCCCGGCTCAGGCCATTCCGCCGCCCCCGCCCGGCGGCGACCTCCTCGTCGTCTTCGCCTACTTCAACGGCGACCAGCTCGTCGGCCAGCGCTGGTGGGGCTGCGGCCAGCCCGCCGGCGAGTGGGGCATCCTGTCGGGCACCCAGAAGGTCTACTTCACGCCCTGCTGAGCCGCGAGCGGGGACCGCCCCGTGGTCAGAAGTCGAAGCGGGGCGCCGACGGCGTGAGGATCTCCGACTTCGGCGACACCGGCCACAGGGCGGTCAGCTCGTCGTAGAGGGCCGCGGCCAGGCGTTCGACGTCGGCGCGGGCCGTCTCGTGCAGGGCCTCGGCCACGATGAGCACGTCGGTGGTGGTGTCGCCGACCGCCGACAGGCCGCTCTGCCGGTTGGTCCAGCGGCGCGCGTGCGCCCGGCCGTCCGCGTCGGCGAAGATCACTTCTCCGGCGGCCGGGTGCTCCGTCTCGCCGGAGAAGGTCAGGTACGTCTCCTCGCCCGTCGCGTACCGCACCTCCACGGAACCGGAGATGCGGGAGACGTCGAACACCGCCACCGGGACGGCGAAGGCGATCGAGACCGCGTTGCACAGGTCGATCAGGGGGTGCAGGCGCGGCAGTGCGCCCTCCTTCCTGAAGCGGCGCAGCAGCGACTCCGACGCGCACCGGTACTGCGTCGGCTTGAGCCCCATCCGTGTGAACGCCCGCCGCCACGCCTGGATCTCGGGCAGCTCGCTCTCGGGGGCGGCCCGCCGCGCGGCCAGGTCCCAGTAGCGGGCCACCTGGTCGTCCACGGGCACGCCTGGGCCGACGCCCGCCACGTGGAGCGCGCAGGGGACCAGGTCGGGGAAGTCCCGCCAGATGTCGTCGGAATGCTGGAAAAGCACTGTCACCTCGCCGGTCGTCACGCTGGTGCGCCTCACGATACTGCGGCGGCCTCCTGTCGCCCCCTCGCGGCATGCCGGGCGCGGGCGGCGGCCAGGGCGTAGCAGCCGAACGCCAGCGCCGTCACGACGGCCGCGACCTGCAAGGGCCGCCCGACGACGCCCGGCACCGCGACGCCGAGGGTGGCGCCGACCTGGCGGGAGGCGTTCAGCACGCCGCCCGCGGTGCCCGCCGTGCCCGCGGGGGCGGCGTTCACCATGCCCGCCATCAGCGCCGGGAGCACGAACGACAGCCCGAACCCCATGACCACCAGCCAGGGCGCCAGAACGTCGGTGAACGCGACCCCGGCCAGGCCGGTCGCGAGGAGGGCGAGGCCGCCCAGGATCGGCGGACGCGGGCCGTAGCGGGCGACCAGGCGGCCGGTGAGCAGCGGGTTGACCGTCATGGGCAGCGTGAGCGGCAGGAAGGCGAGCCCGGCGGCGACCGGGGACAGGTGGCGGGTGTCCTGGAGGAGGAGGGTGAGCACGAACAGCGCGCCGGAGAAGGCGAAGTTGGCGACCGTCCCGGCCAGCAGCTCCGGCCAGGTGGCGGCGAGCAGGCCGCCGGGCAGGGCGGGGGCGTGGCTGCGGCGCTCCACCAGCACCAGGGCCACCAGGGCGGCCGCGGCCGCCGCGGCGGCGAGCGCGGAGGAGTCGATCAGGGCCTCGGCGACCAGGCCGAGCAGCACGCAGGCCAGCGCCTGGACCTGCCAGTCGATCCGGCGGGAGCCGCGCGGCGAGGTGACGCCGCGCATGATCAGCAGGCTGGCCAGAGCGAAGGGCACGTTGACCAGGAAGACGGCGCGCCAGCCGTACAGGCCGACCAGGACGCCGCCGAGCAGGGGGCCGGCGGCGAGCGCCGAGCCGGTGATCGCCGCCCACAGGCCGGTGGCGCGGGCGCGGGCGGCGGGCACCGGGAACATCTCGGCGAGCAGGCCGAGCGAGCCGCCCGTGCACAGCGCCGCGGCCACGCCGAGCAGGGCGCGCAGCGCGACCAGCACGCCCAGGTCCGGCGCCACCGCGCTGAGCAGCGACAACACGCCGAACAGCGCCACCCCGGCCTTGAAGACCCGGGCCGCGCCGAACCGGTCGGCCACCGCGCCGCCGGTGAGCAGCGACGCGGCGAAGGCGACGGCGTAGGCGTTGACCGCCCACTGCTGCCCGGCCAGCGTGCCGCCGAGCGAGGCCCGCAGGTCGGGCAGCGCGATCGTCAGCACGGTCGTGTCGAGGATCACCAGGAAGTAGGCGAGGGAGAAACCGAACATTCGCATGCCCACAGCCTGCTGAAACGCGACATTTCACCTCAACAGGCGCCGCCGCACGGGGCATTCGGGAAAACCTTATGCTGCTTTATATGGACTTGCGGCAGTTGAGGGGCTTCGTCGCCGTGGCCGGGGCGGGCACCGTCACCGGCGCGGCGAACGTGCTCGGCCTGGCCCCCGCGTCGGTCTCGGAGCAGGTGCGCAGGCTGGAGGGCAGCCTCGGCGTGGCGCTGTTCGAGCGCACACCCCAGGGCATGCGCCTGACCGAGGCCGGCGCCACTCTGCTCGGCCGCGCGCAGGGTCTGCTCGACCACGCCGAGGAGGTGCGCCGCGCGGTCACCGGCCGGCGCCGCCGGGTGCGCGTCGGCGCGCTGGAGATGCTGGCCGCCGCCCGGCTGCCCACCGTGCTGCGCCGCCTGTCCGAACGCCGCCCCGACCTGGACGTGGACGTACGCTCCCTGATGCGGCAGGACCTGCTGGCCCAGGTGGCCTCCGGCGACCTGGACGCGGCGCTGCTGCTGGACCTCGGCCCCCGGATCGGCGGCCTGGGGTTCACCCCGCCGCCCGGCATGGACTTCCTCGACGTCGGCGAGGTCGCGCTGTCGCTGGTCGCCGCGCCCGACGGCGAGCGCGAGCCGCTGCTGGTGAGCCCGCCCGGCTGCTCGATCCGGCTCGCGGCCGACCAGGCGTTCGGCCCGGCCGTGCCGCGAAGGGAGCTGACCAGCATCGCCACCGCCCGCGAGTGGGCCAGACAGGGCTTCGGCCAGGCGCTGCTGCCGGACTTCGCCCTGGGCTCCGACCTCGACTCCGGCGCGCTGGTCGCGCTCGACTGCCGGGCGCCCGCGCTGGCCCTGCGCCTGGTCTGGCTGCGCGGGCGCGAGGAGTCCCTGCGCGACGTGCTGTACGCCATGAGCGCCTGACCCGCCGGCCCCCTCACTGCTCCTTGCGCCGGGACCGGATGCCGGTGATGCGGCGGAACACGTCCCACCAGAAGGGAGCGCCGAACAGCAGGGCCACGTACGTCAGCAGGAAGCCGGGCCAGTGGCTGGGGGTGGTGAGCCGGCTCCACCAGGTCGCGCCGTTCCAGTGGAGTGTGGGGTCGCCCTCGGCCGGGATGGCGATGCTGACCAGCGCGTGCTGGAGCATCTGGACCATCGCGGGCTCGCTGAGCGTCTCGGTGATGCACGGCACCGGATCGGACCGGCCGCACCTGGCCTTGAGCTCGTCGTAGGCCGCCGGGCCCGCCTCGGCCACGGCGGTCACCGAGGCGCGGAAGGCGTTGTCGCGCAGCAGCGTCTTGCCGTACTCCAGGCCGTCCATGGTGAACAGCAGCGTCACCAGGAGGCCTAGGACGGCCACCACCCACTTGACGTAGCGCTTGTACAACATCGACAGGCGTTCCATCTCGCCGTCGAACCAGGTCTCGACGCCCTGCCTGAACCGGTCGAGGTCGCGCTGCGCGGTCTCCCACACGCCGCGCAGGTGGCCGTACAGGGGGCTGCCCATCTCCTTGAGCTTGGCCAGGAAGCCCTCGACGCCCTCGGGCTCGGCGGCCGCCAGCTCCATCAGGGCGACGGCGAAGCGTCCCGGCGGGATGTTCGCGATGCTCGTACGGCCCTTGGTCGGATGGTCGATCTCCTGGACGCGCTCGTAGAGCAGCTTGACCATGGCGTCCTGCGCCTTGGGCTCGGCGACCGGCAGCGTGCCCGGCTCGGCGGGCGCGGGCTGGTCGCTGTGGGCCGGACGGGGATCGCGGGTGAACGGCAGCGCGGCGAACACGTCGCGCACCTTGGCGGGCAGCCACGACCTGCCCTGCGCGTCGGCGCCGTCGAGGGTGTCCCTGAGGTAGGCCCACAGGAACTTGCTGCGGATGGCGAGCAGGCGCACGAACGCCTCGTTGACCCCGCTCACCAGCAGCGAGAGCAGCAGGAACGACACCACCAGGCCGAGGGCCAGGTCCACGTAAACGGATAACATCTGCGCCTTGATACACCCCGGCGAGTACCGGGATCAACCCCCGTAGAAGACGCGGTCCACGACCCGCCGCGCGCGGCGGGTGACGCGGCGGTAGTCGTCGAGGAAGTCCTCCGAGCCGTCCGGCGGGTAGCCGAGCGTACGGGCGATGAGCCCCCGCTCCCCCGCGTCGGCCGGCACGCTGTCCCCGGGCCTGCCCCTGACCAGCATGATCGCGTCGCGGACGCGGGAGGCGAAGCGCCACGCCTCGGCCAGCACACGTTCGTCGGCCGGGTCGAGCAGCCCCTCGGCCGCCGCCGCGCGCAGCGCCGCGATGGTCCGGGTCGTGCGCAGGGACGGCACGCCGCCCGCGTGGCGGAGCTGGAGGAGCTGGGCCACCCACTCCACGTCCGACAGCCCGCCGGGGCCGAGTTTGGTGTGCAGGGCGGGATCGGCGCCGCGCGGCAGCCGTTCGGCCTCCATACGCGCCTTGAGCCGCCTGATCTCCCTGATCGCGTCCTCGCGCAGCCCCTCGGACGGGTAGCGCAGCTCGTCGATCATCGAGGTGAACGCGTCGCCGAGCGCGGCGTCCCCGGCCGAGAAGCGGGCGCGCAGCAGCGCCTGCGCCTCCCACGGCGAGGACCAGCGGGCGTAGTAGGCGCGGTAGGAGGCCAGCGTGCGCACCAGCGGCCCCTGGCGGCCCTCCGGGCGCAGGTCGGGGTCGATGAGCAGCGGCGGGTCTGGCGCGGGCAGCGACAGCAGCCGGCGCAGCTCGTTGGCCACGGCGTAGGCGGCGTCGCCGGCCTCCCGCTCCTCGACGCCGGGCAGCGGCGAGTGCACGAACATCACGTCGGCGTCGCTGGCGTACGAGCACTCCATGCCGCCGAGCCGGCCCATGGCGATGACCGCGAACCTGGTCACGTCGGGGGCCTTGGCCAGCGCGGCGTCGAGCGCGGCCTGGAGGGTCACGTCGTTGAGCGCCGACAGGGCCGTGCCGACGGTCTCGATGTCGAGCAGCTCGGAGATGTCGGCGACGGCCGTGCGGAACAGCTCCCTGCGGCGCAGCGCCCGGACGGCCGCCACCGCCGTCTCCGGGTCTCCGGCGTGCCGGGACACCGCGGCCGACGCCTCTCCGCGCAGCGACTCGGGCGGGCGGACGGCCAGCTCCTCGTCGGAGCCGAGCATCGCGACCGCGTCGGGGGCGTGCATGAGCAGGCCGGTGGCGTAGCGGCCGGTGCCGAGCACCCGGGCCATCCGCGCGGCCACCGCCGTCTCGTCGCGCAGCAGCCGCAGGTACCACGGGGTGCTGCCGAGCTTGTCGCTGACCTGCCGGAAGCCGAGCAGCGCCGCGTCGGGGTCGGGCGTGTCGGCGAACCAGCCGAGCATGACGGGCAGCAGCGTGCGCTGGATGGCCGCGCGCCTGGACACGCCCGTGGACAGCGCCGCGATGTGCCGCAGCGCGCCGTTGGGATCGGCGTAGCCCAGCGCCTCCAGCCGGGCCGCCGCCGCGGCCGTGGACAGCCGCGCCTCCGACTCCGGCAGCCGGGCCACGGCCTGGAGCAGCGGCCGGTAGAACAGCTTCTCGTGCAGCCGCCGGGCCTCCATGGCGTGCCGGCGCCACCGGGCGGTGAACTCCCCCACCGGGTCGGCCTGCATGCCCAGCGCGCGGCCGAGCCTGCGCAGGTCGGCCTCGTCGGTGGGCAGCAGGTGCGTACGCCGCAGCCGGTGGAGCTGCAACAGGTGCTCGACCTGGCGCAGGAACGTGTACGCCTCGGCGAGCCCGCGCGAGTCGTCGCGGCCCACGTAGCCGCCGCGGGAGAGCGCGGCCAGGGCCGGGAGGGTGGCCCGGCGGCGCAGCAGCGGGTCGAGCCTGCCGTGCACGAGCTGCAGGAGCTGGACGGCGAACTCGATGTCGCGCAGCCCGCCGGGCCCCAGCTTGAGCTGCCGCTCCCCCTCGGCGCGCACGTGCGACTCGACGCGGCGGCGCATGGCCTGCACGTCCTCCACGAAGTGCTCGCGGGTGGCGGCCGCCCAGACCATGTCGTTGACCGCCTGGACGTAGGACTCGCCGAGCTCCAGGTCGCCCGCCACCGGCCTGGCCTTGAGCAGCGCCTGGAACTCCCAGGTCTTGGCCCAGCGGCGGTAGTAGGCCAGGTGGCTGGCCAGGGTGCGGACCAGCGGGCCGGACCGGCCCTCGGGGCGCAGGCCGGCGTCGACCTCCCACAGCGAGCCCTCCTGGGTGGCCGCCGTGCAGGCCCGCATCATGGCCTGGGCCAGCCTGGTCGCCGAACGCAGCGCCTTGGTCTCGTCGGCGCCCTCGCGCGGCTCGGCGACGAAGACGACGTCGACGTCGCTGATGTAGTTGAGCTCCCGGGCGCCGCACTTGCCCATGCCGATGACCGCCAGGCGCGCCTCGGAGTCGTCGACCTCGGCGCGGGCGACCGCGAGGGCCGCCTCCAGCGCCGCGCCGGCCAGGTCGGACAGCTCGGCCATGACCTCCGCGAGGGTGGCCTGCCCGGTGAGGTCGCGGGCGGCCAGGTGCATGACGCGGCCCCGGTAGGCCACCCGCAGCGCCACCAGCGGGTCGGGGACGTCGGCGCGCGGCTCGGGCTCGTCCGGCTCGGCGCCGACGGCGCGCAGCAGCGCGGCCCGCGCCTCGCCCAGCTCGGGCTCGGCCAGCAGGGCCGTCTGGCCGGGGTGGCGCACCAGGTGCTCGCCGAGCGCGGCGCTGACGCCGAGCACGGCGAACAGGCGCGCCCTGAGCCGCTCGTCCCCGCGTACGGCGGCCAGGACGGCGGGCTCGCGCTCGGCCAGGCGGGTCAGCGAGACCAGGGCCAGGTCGGGGTCGGCCACGGCGACCAGGAACTCCAGCAGGTCGTCGAGGTCGGCCGGGGTGCGGTCGAGGAGCTGGGCGGCCCTGGCCCCGTCGGCGAAGCCGAGCTTGGCGAGGCGTGCGGCGGTCGATTCGATCCTGGGCACCTGCTCATCTTGACAGGTGACGTCCGGGAAGCCGTAGAGTGCAACGCAACGTAGCGTTGCGTTTTGTCGGAGAGGGGATGACATGAGCCGGATGTCCGCGGCGGTGACCTGGGGAATGCTGGCGGCGTGGGCCGTGCACGACGCGGAGGAGCTGGCGACCATGGCCGGATGGGCGCGGCGGGCCCGTCCCCGGCTGGAGCGGCTGTACCCGGGGGTGCCGTGGGAGCGGCTGGAGGTGTCGCAGGCGCGGGTGAACGTGGCGATCGGGCTGATGGGCGGCGTGGTGGCGGGGGCCTCGGCGCTGGGGGCGCGCAGCGGGGGGCGCAGCCCGGTGTTCCAGGCCGTGCTGGCCGGGTTCGGGCTGCACGGGGTCGTGCACCTGGCGCAGGCCGTCGCCACGCGCGGGTACACGCCGGGGGTGGTGACGGCGCCGCTGGTGGTGATCCCGTTCTCGGTCTGGGCGTGGCGGCGGCTGCGGCGGGCGGGGGTGGTGACGGCGCCGGGGCGGGCGACCGCGTTCGGGCTGGCGGCGCCGCCCCTGACGGTGGGCGGCGTGCACGCGGTCGCCCACCTGCTCACCCGCCGCCGCCACGACGGGCCCGCGGACGGCCTCGGCCGGGACCGCTGGTTCTGACCCGTACGGACGCCGGGCCGGGGCGGTCAGGCCGTGCGGTGGGCCCGGACCACCTCGGCGAATGCCTGCGCGACCGGTCGCCAGGTCGCGACGAGCGCGGTCTCGGCGGCCTTGACGGCGGCGTTCAGGTCCTCGGCCGACTCCAGGTCCGACTCCGCCGTCCAGGAGGTGAAGATCTCCGGGGTGGCCTCGGGGTGGAACTGCACCGCCCAGGCGCGCTCGCCGACCCGGTAGGCCTGGTTCGGGTATCGCGCGCCGGTCATCAGCGGCACCGCGCCCTCCGGCAGCCGCGTCATGGCGTCCTGGTGGTACTGGACGGCGACGGCCCGCGCCGGGACGCCGGACAGCAGCCGGTCGGAGGCGGCGGCGGGCAGCGCGACCACCTCGCACGCCCCGACCTCCAGGCCGTTCCCGCCGCGCTCGACCGTGCCGCCGAGGGCCATGGTGAGCAGCTGGGCGCCGAGGCAGATGCCGAGTGTGGGGGTGCCCTCGTCCACGGCGCGGCGCAGGAGGGCGCGGGTGGCGGGCTGCCAGGGGCTGCGCTCGTCCTCCCAGGCGGCCGCGGCGCCGCCGAGCACGATCAGGCCGTCGGCGGCTTGCTCCGGGACCTGCTGGCCCAGGTAGGGCCGGACGACGTCGCAGGGCAGGCCCAGCCAGTCCGCCAGGTGGCCGAGCCCGGCGCCGGCCTCGTGCTCGATCACGGTGATGCGCATATCGGGTAATTTATCCGCCTTTTTTAAGGAAAGCGCCTTTTCGTCCCGCACGGGAACAGCGGGCGGTGGGTGCCCGGCGCCGGGCGGGATCCCTAGGATCCGGCTATGAGATTCGACGAAGTGGACGGGCTGCGCGTCGCCACGTTCGGCACCGGCCCCCGCAAGGTCATCGCGGTCCACGGCATCAGCGCCTCGCTCATGGCCTGGGGCGCGGTCGGGCGGCGGCTGCCCGAGGAGTGGTCACTGATCGCGATGGACCTGCGCGGCCGCGGGCACAGCGCCTCCCTGCCCGGCCCGTACGGGCTGCCCCGGCACGCCGAGGACGTCCTGCGCGTCGCCGAGCACGTCGGCGCGGGCCCGGACGCGGTGCTGGCCGGCCACTCGATGGGCGCGTACGTGGCCGTGCTGGCCGGGGCCGCGCGCGACTTCGCACGGGTCGTCCTGGTGGACGGCGGCCTCCCGCTCCCGCTGCCCGAGGGCGTGGACCCCGACGCCGCCCTGGAGGCCACGCTCGGGCCCGCGCTGGCCCGGCTGCGCCGCACGTTCGCCTCACCGCAGGAGTACGTGGACTTCTTCAAGGCCCACCCGGCCTTCGCCGCCCACTGGAGCCCGGACGTGGAGGCGTACGTGCGCTACGACCTCACCGGCCCCGAGGGCGCGATGCGCTCGCGGGCCGTCGGCGAGGCCGTGATGGCGGACGGGCGCTGGATGCGCCTCGAGAGCGCCGCGATCGGCACCGCCCTGGAGGCGATCAAGGCGCCGACGCACCTGCTCAGGGCGCCGCGCGGCCTGCTCGACCAGGACACCGGCATGCTGCCCGACGAGATCGCCCGGCCGTGGACGGCCCGCCTGCCCGGCCTGCGCGACGAGGTCGTGCCCGACTGCAACCACTACACGATCCTGTTCGACGAGGCGCCGGTGACGACCGTCCTGGCCCGGATCACCGGGTCCTGACCCGCTCCGGCGAGCCGTCCGGGCGTCGCCGCACACGAAGAACGGCCCCCCGAGCCGAGCTCGGAGGGCCGTCGTCGGCACAGGTCAGCGTGGAGCGATCCACGTGGCGCGGGCGGCGGCCACCAGCGTGCCGTCGTCCTCGTAGATGCCGCTCTCGCCGTACATCTTGCGGCCGTCGCGGCCGGTCGGACGGGCCACGACGGAGTAGCGGCCACCCGGCAGCACCGGGCCGTTGATCTGCACGACCAGGCGGCCGAGCAGGGCCGACTCACCGGGGCCGAAGTGCGCCCAGCCGGTGATGCAGTCGAGCACCGCGCCCACGATCGAGGCGGGCACGCCGTCCTCGCCGCTCACCGTGAACGGCACCCGCCACCCGGCGGCCACCAGGTCGGAGCCCTCCACCGGGCCGGGGAAGATGCGCAGGCCGTCGCCGGGCTCACGCAGACCGCAGGCGAAGCACTCGGCGAACGGGTGGGCCTTCAGGCCGACGAACCCGGCCTCGGCGCGGGCGGCGTCGGTGAACGGCACGAAGCCGGGCCCGGCCAGGATCTCGGCGACGGGGATGGCCTCGACCAGGACCTTGTCGCCGTCGGACAGCGAGACGCTGTTGGCGACGTGCTCCAGGCGCAGTTCGGTCTCCAGGGGCGTGGGCGCGTGCAGCGTGACCTCGACCGCTGATCGGCCGCCGTTCAGCGCCTCTGCCATGGTGCCCGCGATCCAGCCGCCGTTGGCGACTCCCACCGGGCCCCGGAAACGCTCGGGAACGGTCAACACGGTCTGCAGGGCAGCCGTCGTCATGCCACACCCTCCAATGTCGCCCTAGAAGGCGAGAAGTCCGGAAATATCGTAAAGAGTAGGCCGATTTTACTGGACTCCCGGATTACCACGATGTTGGGGGTCCCTCAGCGGCGGCCGACTCATGCCATAACGCCACAGGCGTGGCCGAAACTTCCCCGGCCGCCCCCGGCCGTCCCCGCCCAGGGTCGGCGCCGTCCATGGCACGGATGTGACTCGGGGGTGAGGAACAACGAAAATCGGCCCCAACCCGGAGTCGTATCCGTATCCGGGGTGAGGCCGATCAAGGCGTCGCCAGTACCTTATCCCGTGATTTCCCCGCCCCGGGCCCATTCCCGGTGAATCCCGTCGGACCGTTCCGGCCGCCGGGCCCGCTCGCCACGCGCCCGCGCGCCCTATGCTGGCGCGACAGGGGTCGAAAGCGAATCCGATCGGGCGGGGTGGGTCTGTGCAGCGGGCGACGTTACGGTTTCCGCCCGGGTCGCTGGTCGTGCTGACCGGGCTGCCCGGCGCCGGCAAGACCACGCTGCTGCGCCGCCTCTACGGCCTCCACGGCGCCGAGAGCGCGCCCGTCGTCGCCGACGCGGTCGTGGTGATCGACTCCGGGCAGTCCCGGCTCCACTGGGCCGGCCGCATCGCCTGGGCCCCCCGGCCGGTCCGCCGCGCCGTGGTGTTCGCCACCCACGTGAGCCGCATCAGCCGGGCGCTGGCCGAGGGGCGGGCGGTCCTCGCGCACAACCGGGGTTGTGCCACGTACGTGCTGAAGGGGTTCGCCTGGCTGGCCCGCAGGCGGCGTGCCGGCTTCCACCTGCTGCTGCTCGACGCGCCGCCCGAGGCGGCGGTCGCCGGGCAGCACGCCAGGGGCCGGGTGGTCGCGCCCCGCACGTTCGCCCGCCACCGCCGCAACTGGGACAGCCTGCTGGCCCGGGTGACCGGCGGCGACCCGGCGCCGGCCGTCAGCGCGCACGTCGTCACCCGCGCCGAGGCCGGCCTGCTGGAGCACATCGTCTTCGACAGCGCCGACCGCGCCCCCGCCGACTGAGACCCGTTTCACCGAGGAACGCGGACGCACGAGGGAGGACCCGCCATGAAGCAGTACCTGCTCACCCTGTTCGAGCCCGACGGCCCGCCGCCCGAGCCCGCGGTCCTGGAGCCGATCATGCGCGACATCGGCGCGGTCGAGGCGGAGATGCGCGCGGCCGGCGTGTGGGTCTTCTCCGGCGGCCTGGCACCGGCGGAGCAGGCGTCGGTGATCCGGATGCGCGCGGAGGAGACGTTCACCACCGACGGCCCCTACACCGAGGGCAAGGAGCACGTCGGCGGCTTCACCGTCATCCGGGCGCCCGACCTGGACGGCGCGCTGGAGTGGGGGCGCCGGCTCGCGCGCGCCGTGGGCGTGCTCCCGGTCGAGGTGCGCGAGTTCAAGGGCTGAACCGGGCGGGTCTCCCCCGCCCGGCCTCACAACACCGGCAGGTAGCGGCCCAGCTCGAACTCGGTGACCGTACGGCGGTATTCGCGCCACTCGGCCCGCTTGTTGCGCAGGAAGAAGTCGAAGACGTGCTCACCCAGCGTCTCGGCCACCAGCTCGCTGCGCTCCATGACGGCGATGGCCTCGTCGAGCGAGCCGGGCAGCGGCCGGATGCCCAGCGCCCGGCGCTCGGCGCTGGTCAGGGTCCAGACGTTGTCCTCTGCCGCCGGCGGCAGCTCGTAGCCCTCCTCGATGCCCTTGAGCCCGGCGGCCAGCACCAGTGCGAAGGCCAGGTACGGGTTGCACGCCGAGTCGAGCGACCGGAACTCGATGCGGGTCGAGCCGCCCTTGTGCGGCTTGTACATGGGGACCCGGACCAGCGCCGAGCGGTTGTTGTGCCCCCAGCACACGTAGGAGGGCGCCTCGCCGCCCTGCCCCGCGATGGCCTCGGCGCCGCCCCACAGCCGCTTGTAGGAGTTGACCCACTGGTTGGTGATGGCGGTGATCTCGGCGGCGTGCCGCAGCAGGCCGGCGATGAACGAACGGCCGATCTTCGACAGCCGGTAGTCGGTGCCGGCCTCGTGGAAGGCGTTGCGGTCGCCCTCGAACAGCGACATGTGGGTGTGCATGCCCGAGCCCGGGTGCTCGGTGAACGGCTTGGGCATGAACGAGGCCCAGATGCCCTGCTCCAGGGCCACCTCCTTCATGATCAGCCGGAACGTCATGATGTTGTCGGCCGTGGTGAGCGCGTCGGCGTAGCGCAGGTCGATCTCCTGCTGGCCGGGGGCGCCCTCGTGGTGGCTGAACTCGACGGAGATGCCCATCGACTCCAGCATCATGATCGCCTGGCGCCGGAAGTCGTGGCCGGAGCTGTGCGGCGTGTGGTCGAAGTAGCCGCCGGAGTCGATCGGCTCGGGCCGCTGGCCGGCCTCGGGACGGTTCTTCAGCAGGAAGAACTCGATCTCGGGGTGGGTGTAGAAGGTGAAGCCCATGTCGGCGCACTTGGCGAGCGTGCGCTTGAGCACCCAGCGCGGGTCGGCGTGCGAGGGCGTGCCGTCGGGCATGAGGATGTCGCAGAAGATGCGCGCCGCGCCCGGCGTCTCGCTGCGCCAGGGCAGGATCTGGAACGTCGAGGGGTCGGGCTTGGCCAGCATGTCGGACTCGTAGACGCGGGCGAAGCCCTCGATCGCCGAGCCGTCGAAGCCGATGCCCTCGGCGAAGGCGCCCTCCAGCTCGGCGGGCGCGATCGCGACGGACTTGAGGAAGCCGAGAACGTCGGTGAACCAGAGCCGGATGAACCGGATGTCGCGTTCCTCTAGCGTGCGGAGCACGAACTCCTGCTGGCGGTCCAAGGCATCCCCTCGTTGATGACAGTGCGGGTCTTCTATCAGCATGCCGTGCCCGTGTTTCGCACACGTTACGGGGGGTGCCGGTGCGAGCCTCACTGACAAAGGGGCCGCCCAGATCTACTGTGATCACGCAGTGAGTCTCGGGGGAGGCATTGGTGGCTATCGACCTGCTCAATCACAAGCTCGATCGGGCGTTCGACCACATCGACGCGAACGGCAACGGCGTCGTCGAGAGGGAGGACCTGCTGGGGCTGGGCGCGCGCCTGCTGGTGGGTTTCGGGGAGTCCCCCACCTCGGTCACCGGCAACCGGCTCGTCGACAGCTTCGACGGCATCTGGTCGACGCTGTCGCGGGCGCTCGACCGCGACGGCGACTCCGGCATCGCGCGCACCGACTTCCGCGACGGGATGACGGCCGCGTTCGTCACGGGCGACCGCTACAAGCCGGTGTTCCGGCCGGCGACGGTGGCGGTGGCCCAGCTCTGCGACGGCGACGGCGACGGCCTGATCCGGCCGGGCGAGTTCCGTACGATGCTGAGCGCGTTCGGCACCGCCTACGACGACGTGGACGAGGCGTTCGACCGGCTCGACCGGGAGGGCAGAGGCGCGCTCACCGTCGACGGGCTGATCCTCGCGGCCGAGGACTACTACCGCAGCTCAGACCCGAACGCCGCGGGCAACTGGCTCTTCGGTCCGCTGTGAACACCACCGTGAGCACCACCGTGTTCGCCACGGTGCGCACCGCGCTCCGCTCGGTCCTGCACTGGAAGCCGATGCTGCCGCTGCCGCGCAAGGGCGGCTCGCCCGCACTGGCGCTGCTGCCGCTGGTCGAGCGGGTGCCGGCGATGGCGGCGCCCTGCCGGATGCACCCCGCCGTGTACGCCATCGAGGCCGCGGTCATCGACTGGGCCAGGCGGACGGGCCTGCGCGCCGACGCCGGGGTGGGCTTCCACCGCATGGCCGGACGCGCCTTCGCCGAGTTCGACGCCGCCGCGGCCGCGCTGTTCGCCCAGTGGCTGACCTGGCTGTTCCATCTCGACGACGAGCTGGACGAGGGGTCGTGCCCGCTGGACATCTTCGGCGGCATGCTCAACGGCGCCGCCCGGCATCCGCTGGAGGCGGCCTTCGCCGACCTGTGGCGGGTGACCAGCGCGCGGATGAGCGACCACTGGCGGGCCCGTTTCGCGGTCAACCTGCGGCGCCAGGCGGACGCGTGCCGCACCGAGGCCGACAACCGGGCCGCCGGGCGCATGCCGACGCTGGAGGAGTACCCGGCGCTGCGCAGGGGGACGGTGGGCCCCTACCTGTACGACCTGGTGGAGCCGTGCCTGCGGGTCGAGGTGCCGGCCTGGGTGGTCGAGTGCGAGCCGTGGCGGGAGCTGGTGGACGCCTGCAGCGACGTCACGGCCTGGTGCAACGACGTGGCCTCGCGGCCCAAGGAGCGCGGCGACGTGCACAACCTGGTCGTGCTGGCGGTCCGGCAGCTCGGGCTGAGCGAGCGCGAGGCCGTCGCCTGGGTGCTCGACCGGATCGTCGGACGCTGCCAGGACATGAACCGGGCGGCCAGGCGGCTGCCGCTGGACGACCTCCCGCCCAAGGCGGCCAGGGACGTCAGCAAGGTCGCCTGCGCCTACCTGGCCGCGCCGCGCGCCCACCTGGACTGGCTGCTGGAGACGTCCCGGTACACCTGAGCCGGTCAGGGAGAGCCGGTCAGGGGGCGGCGCCGGCGAGCATGTCGCCCGCCGCCGTCCGGCGGTAGACGACCTGCTTGCCGAGGCGCAGGCCCACCGTCAGCCCGCCGTCGCTGAGCACCCCGAGGTGCTGGCTGACCGCGCCCGGGGTGAGCGACATCCGGGTGGCCAGCGCCGAGGTGGTGCTCGGCTCGGCCAGCGCGAGCAGGATCTGCGCCCGGCTGCGCCCGATGAGCGCGGCCAGCGCGCCGGGGGCGGGCGGCGGCCCCTGCTCCCACAGCGTGCCGACACCGAGCACCGGATAGACGAGCATCGACTGGTACGGAGCCGACATCACGGCCACCGACGGCCAGTAGAACGCGCTCGGCACCAGCAGCAGCCCGTCGCCGTGCAGGCCGCCCGCGTGGCACCAGGGCCGGTCGATGAGCAGTCGCTCCCCCGTCCACTCCACGGCGGGGCCGAGCCCGGCGAACAGCTCCCTGGCCCCGCCCTGGGCGAGCTGGCGCGAGCGGCGCAGCACGTCGCGTTCGAGCAGCCCGTAGACGCGCGGCCAGAACTCCTCGAAACACTCCCGCCAGTACGTCTCCAGCGCGTCGGCCACCCGGGCCACGCCCGCCGCCGGGTCGGCCATGAACCGGTCGAGCAGCGCCCGGTCGGTGCCGGCGATGGTCGCGGCCTCCGAGCGGGCGCGTTCGGGGGGCGTGCCGCGGACCATCGCCAGCTCGGCGGCGAAGTCGGGCAGCGGCGTCTCCGGCGGCGGGGTGATGAAGTCGGCCAGGTAGCCGGTCGGCGGCACCAGCGCGAACAACTCGTCGAGGTCGAGCCGGGCCAGCCGGGGGCGTACGGCCTTGATCCACGGCAGGTGGATCGACTGCCTGGAGGGGTCCTGGAGGGTGCGCAGGCTCGCGACCAGCTCCCACATGGGCGAGAACGCGAACCGGATGCGCGCGACGTCCTCCGGCTTCAGGACCCAGGTGACCGCCATGGTTTTAGTCTGCACTAAATCGATGGCGGCTCGGCCACCTGGACACGACCCTTTTATCCGTGTCCAGCACCACTGTTGAGAAGCCCTCTTTCCTTCGTTCCCAGATCGGCGGACTGCCGCGCCCCTTCTGGGCCCTGTGGAGCGGCACCCTGGTCAACCGTCTGGGCACCCTGGTCATGCCGTTCACCGGCGTCTACCTGACCCACTCCCGCGGCATGTCGGTGACCGCCGTGGGCCTGGTCATGGGCGTCTACGGCGCGGGCTCGCTGCTGTCGCAGATCCTCGCGGGCGTGCTCACCGACCGCGTCGGCCGCCGGGTCACGCTGTCGGGCGGCATGCTGGCCACCGCCGCCACCATGCTGGCGCTGGGCTACAGCACCTCGCTGCCGGCGATCGTCGCCTCCATGTTCGTGCTCGGGCTGGTGATCGACATCTACCGGCCGGCGTCCACCGCCCTGGTGGCCGACCTGGTGTCCCCGTCGGAGCGGGCCCGCGCGTACGGGCTGCTGTTCTGGGCGATCAACCTGGGCTACGCGGTCGGCATGACGGCGGGCGGCTGGCTGGCGAGCGTCGGGTTCCTCTGGCTGTTCTGGATCGACGCCGTCTCCTGCCTGGTCTTCGCCGCGCTGGTGTGGCGGGCGGTGCCCGAGACCAGGCCGCGGGCGCGCGAGTCGGCCGGCGGGTTCGGCGTCGTGCTGCGCGACCGGGCGATGGTCGCCTTCACGCTGGTCGTGCTCGGCAACGCGCTGGTCTACCTGCAGACCGTCACCATGCTGCCGGTCGCGATGACCTCGGTGGTGAAGCTGACGCCGGCGCAGTTCGGCCTGGCCATGGCGCTGAACGGGGTGCTGATCGTCGTCGTGCAGCCGCTGGTCTCCGGCTGGCTCGGCCGCAGGGACGCCTCCCGCACGTTCGCGCTCGGGCTGGCGGTCATGGGGGCCGGGTTCGCGATGACGGCCTTCGTCACCACCACGTTCTGGCTGGCCGTCACGATCGCGGTGTGGACCGCGGGCGAGATCATCACCGCGGGCATCTCCGGCACGATCGTGGCCGCGCTCGCGCCCGGCCACCTGCGGGGACGGTACTCGGGGCTGTTCGGGTTCGCCTGGTCGCTGGCCGCGGTGCTGGCGCCGCTGATGGGCGGGCCGCTGCTCGCGGCCGGGTCGCAGGCGCTGTGGTTCAGCGTGGGCGGCGTCGCGCTGGTCTCGGCGGCGGGCATGCTGGCCCTCGGACCGGCGATCAGGCGGCGCTGACCCCCGGCGCGAGGTCGCGGGTGGCGGCACACGGAATCCGCCGCCGTTGAGAGAATTTTGATCGGATGTTGGCTGCTTCCCGATAATTTCCTGCCGATCACGGAAGGAAATGGTGGGATGCGCCACGCAGGCTGGGCGCGCCGGGCGCTGACGAGGCTGGCCACGCCCCGCGTCGCGATCGGGATCGCCACGTTCGCCGTCGTGCTGGAGCTGGCCGACATCTGGGTGACCGCGCAGTTGCCGCCGTCGCCGTACACGCCGTTGCCGTTCGCGCCCGAGGACGTGGCGGGCACGGCCTTCCCCGTCTTCGGCGCGATCCTCGTGCACAGCAGGCCGCGGCTGGTCATCGGCTGGCTGCTGTGCCTGGGCGGGGCGAGCGCGGCGGCCGACATCCTGTCGGCCAACCTCTACCTGCTGCTCGACGGCCGGCCGGGGCCGCGATGGCCGATCGTCAACCTGACCTGGAACGTCTGCGAGCTCACCCTGGGCGTGCTGCTGCCCCTGCTGTACCCGGTGGGCAGGCTGCTGTCGCGGCGCTGGCGGCCGGTGGTCGCGCTGGCCCTTGCCGGGCAGGCGCTGGACTGGGCCGGGCTGCTGACCGGCCGGCCGGAGCTGCGCGAGGCCGGGCACGGCACGCTCTCGGCGAGCATGGTGCTGGCCTTCGCCTCGCTGGTCGTGCGCTTCCGGCGCGGCGACGCGGTCGAACGGCGGCAGCTCCTGTGGCTGCTGGTGGCGCTGCCGGGCCTGCTGGTGCCCTGGATGCTCGGCGAGGACGTCTGGTGGGTGGCCTCGCTGGCCATCCCGCTGATCCCGGCGGCCATCGCCGTGGCGGTGCTGCGCTACCGGTTGTTCGGCATCGACACGCTGATCAGCAGGGCGCTGGTGGGCACCGGCCTGGCCATCGTGATCACCCTCGTGTACGTGGCGGTCAGCGCGGCCCTCAGCGTGTTCCTGTCGGAGGTGGACCGGATCGCCGGGGTCCCCGCGGCCCTGTTCGCCGGGGCGTTCTTCCAGCCGATGCGCCGCGGCCTGCAACGCGGCGTGGACCGCCTGCTGTACGGCAGCACCGGCGTGCCCGGCACGCTGGCCCGGCGGCTGCGTCACCGGCTCCAGCACACCGACCCGGTGCACGGCCTGCTGGCCACGCTGGACGTGCTGCGCGAGGGCCTGTCGGTGACCGGCGTCGCGGTCGAGGCCGACGGCGCGGTCACCACGTCCGGCGTGGTGGACACGGCGGCAAGGACCGTCCCGCTGGTGTGGCACGGCGAGCCGGTCGGGCTGCTGCTGATCGGGCCGACGGACCGGCGCAGGTTCCCCGCGGCCCACGACGAGCGGGTGATCGCCACGATCACGCCGTACATCGCCGACGCCGCGCACGCCGTACGGCTGACGGCGGCGTTGCAGCGCTCGCGCGAGCGCATCCTGACCGCGCGGGAGGAGGAACGGCGGCGGCTGCGCCGCGACCTGCACGACGGGCTCGGCCAGTCGCTCACCGGCATGGCCATGTCGATCAACGCCGCCCGGCTGACCATGCACAGCGCCCCCGAGCAGGCCGACCGGCTGCTGGCCGGGCTGCGCGCCGGCATGGACGCCGTGACCGGCGACATCCGGCAGCTCGTCTACGGCCTGCGCCCGCCCGCCCTGGACGAGCTGGGCCTGGCCGGCGCGGTCGAGGAGCTGGCCGGGACGCCGATCGAGACATCGGGCGAGCTGACCGGCCTGCCCGCCGCGGTCGAGGTCGCCGCCTACCGCATCGTGCAGGAGGCGCTCACCAACGCGCGCAAGCACGCCGCCGCCTCCCGGATCACGGTGGCGCTGCGCCGCGACGACCGCCTGTGCGTCACGGTCGGCGACGACGGGATCGGCCTGCCGCCGGACGCGCGGCCCGGCGTCGGGCTCGGTTCGATGCGCGAACGGGCGGCCGAACTCGGGGGCACCTGCGCCGTACGGGCGGGACCGGGAGGCGGCACAGTTGTCCACGCCGAACTCCCCCTGTGACAATTCGCCATATCCCCGGACGTATTCTCCCTCTACGCTTACCCCTGACATGCTGACATTCACCGCACTGGGACCGTTCCACGCCTGGAGCGACGGCGTCCCCCTCGACCTCGGCGGCCAGCGGCAGCGGGCGGTGCTCGCCCGTCTGCTCGTGGCGGGCGGCCGCGCCGTGCCCGTGCACACCCTCATCGACGAGCTGTGGCCGGGCGATCCGCCCGCGCAGGCCCTGTCCACCATCCAGGGCTACGTCTCGCGGCTGCGGCGCGCGCTGGAACCCGGCCGCGCGCCGCGCGAGGAGGCCGAGGTGCTGGTCTCGGCCGCGCCCGGCTACGCGCTGCGGGCCGCGACCGAGCAGGTGGACTCGTGGCGGTTCGAGAGCCTGGTGAAGAAGGAGGGGCCGCCCCCGCAGGTGTGGGCCGCCATGGAGAGCGCGCTCGGGCTGTGGCGTGGACCGGCGCTGGCCGAGTTCGCCGAGCTGACCTGGGCGGCGACCGAGGCGGGCAGGCTGGAGGAGCTGCGGCTGATCGCCGTCGAGCGGCGCGCCGGCGCCGGGCTCACGCTGGGCCGGGCCACCTCGCTGGTGGCCGACCTGGAGGCGCACGCCTCGGCCCACCCGCTGCGCGAGGAGGCCTGGCGGCTGCTGGCCCTCGGCCTGTACCGGATGGGCCGCCAGGGCGACGCGCTGGCCGCGCTGCGCCGGGCCCGCGCGGTGTGGCGGGACGAGCTGGGGCTCGACCTGTCGGCCGGGCTGCGCCGGCTGGAGGCCGACATGCTGGCCCAGCGGCTGGAGGAGCCGCCGCCCCCGCCGTCCGCCGCTTCGGCTCCGGCCGCCGCCGGGGAGCGGGTGCTGCGCGTGCTGGTGGCCGACGACCAGGCGCTCGTACGGGCGGGGCTGCGCGCCATGCTCGACAGCGAGGACGGCGTGGCGCTGGCCGGCGAGGCGGCCAACGGCGAGGAGGCCATCGCGGGCGTGCGCGAGCACCGGCCGGACGTCGTGCTGCTCGACATCCAGATGCCGCACCTGGACGGCCTGGCCGCCGCCCGCCGGATCCTGGCCGGGGAACGCCCGCCCAAGGTCGTCATGATGACCACGTTCGGCAGCGACGAGAACCTGTACGCGGCGCTGCGCGCGGGCGTCAGCGGCTTCGTGCTGAAGACCTCGGCCCCCGAGCAGTTCCTGGCCGCGATCAGAGCCGCCGCCGCCGGGGACGCGCTCATCGACCCGGCGGTCACCACCCGGCTGATCTCGGCGTTCGCCGGACGTACCGACCCGGCCTCGCCGCCGGCGCTGGCCGGACTCTCCGACGCCCGGCTCGACGTGCTCAAACTCGTCGCGCGCGGGCTGACGAACCGGCAGATCGGCCAGACGCTCGCGCTGCCCGAGGAGGAGGTGTCGGTGCTGGTGAAGTCGCTGCTGGACCATCTCGGGCTGTTCGACCGGGCGCAGCTCGTCATGGCGGCCTACGAGTCCGGTCTGGTCACTCCAGGGGACATGGGGCACTTTTCGTCGCTTTGACGATAAAAATCGGGTAGTACTAGGCTAATGACGTGGCACAACTGCGCATAGCCCTGGCACAGACGAACCCGACCGTCGGCGACCTGGCCGCCAACGCCGAGCGGCTGGTCGCGTGGACCCGTGACGCCGCCGAGCGGGGCGCTCACCTGGTCGTCTTCACCGAGATGTTCCTCACCGGCTATCCCGTCGAGGACCTGGTGCTGCGCACGTCCTTCGTGGACGCCGGCATCAGGACCCTGGAGGAGGTGGCGCGCAGGCTCGACCGCGAGGGACTGGGCGACCTCCCTGTGGTCGTCGGCTACGTCGACCGCGCCGGCCTGGCGCCCCGGGTGGGCCAGCCCAAGGGCGCGCCGCTGGACGCGGCCGCGCTGCTGCACAAGGGCGAGGTCGTCGTCCGCACGGCCAAGCACCACCTGCCCAACTACGGCGTGTTCGACGAGTACCGCTACTTCGTGCGCGGCGACCGGCTGCCCATCGTCCGGCTGCACGGCGTGGACGTGGCGATCGCGGTCTGCGAGGACCTCTGGCAGGAGGGCGGGCCGGTGTCCGTCGTCGGCCAGGCCCGCGCCGGGCTGCTGGTCGTGCCGAACGCCTCTCCGTACGAGAAGGAGAAGGACGACGTACGGCTGGAGCTGTGCGCCCGCAGGGCGCGCGAGGCCGGCTGCGCGCTCGCCTACGTCAACCAGGTCGGCGGCCAGGACGAGCTGGTCTTCGACGGCGACTCGATCATCGTGGACGCCTCGGGCGAGCTGGTCGCGCGGGCCGGCCAGTTCCGCGAGGAGCTGCTGGTCGCGGACCTCGACCTGCCGGTCGCCGACGCCGAGCCCGGCACGTTCCCCTACGACGCGCTCGACGGCACCACGATCACCGTCGAGCGCCGGGTGCTGTCGCAGCAGCCCGTCGAGCCCTACCCGGCGGCGCCCGCCCGCGTCGCCGAGCGGCTCGACCTGCACGCCGAGGTGTACTCGGCCCTGGTGCTGGCGGTACGCGACTACGTGGCCAAGAACGGCTTCCGGTCGGTCATCCTGGGCCTGTCGGGCGGCATCGACTCGGCCCTCACGGCGGCCATCGCCTCCGACGCGATCGGCCCGTCCCGGGTGAACGTCGTGCTCATGCCCTCGCGCTACTCCTCCGACCACTCGCTGGCCGACGCCGAGGACCTGGTGGCCAGGCAGGGCATCAACTCCAGGATCGCGCCGATCGCCGAGATCGTCACCGCCTTCGAGAAGGAGGTCGAGCTGTCCGGCCTGGCCGCGGAGAACCTCCAGGCCAGGGTGCGCGGCATGATCCTCATGGGCCTGTCGAACGAGAACGGCCACCTGGTGCTCACCACCGGGAACAAGAGCGAGCTGGCGACCGGCTACTCCACCCTCTACGGCGACTCCGCCGGCGGCTTCGCCCCGATCAAGGACGTGCCCAAGACGATGGTGTGGGAGCTGGCCAAGTGGCGCAACGCGCACACCTGCGAGGGCTTCCTCATGTCCGTCGAGCAGCCGATCCCGGAGAACTCGATCACCAAGGAGCCCAGCGCCGAGCTCCGCCCCGACCAGCGCGACACCGACTCGCTGCCGCCGTACGAGGTGCTGGACCGGCTGCTGGACGACTACGTGGAGAAGGACATGGGCTCGCAGGAGCTCATCGCGGCCGGGCACGACCCCGCGCTGGTCACGCGGGTGATCAGGCTGGTGGACCTGGCGGAGTACAAGCGCCGCCAGTACCCGCCGGGCCCCAAGATCACGCCGAAGAACTTCGGCCGCGACCGCCGCCTGCCCATCACCAACCGCTGGCGCGAGACGACGACCTGACCCGCCCACCCGCCCGCCCCCGACCACACGGCCGTCCACGGGCTCGGCCATCTGGAGGCGGCGATGGCCACGCTGGCGGCGCTCACGCCATTCCCTCCGCCCGGTCACCACCCGCGACGAGCCGCCGGGGCCGCGCGAGCTCGACGTCATCGTCAACGGCCGCGCGGCGGCCACCGTGCCCTTCGGGGCGTCTCAGGGCCTGGCGCGGTCTCCGGCCAGGCCCTGCAGGACCGTGTCGACCACCCGCTCGGCCAGGTCGGCCGGGAGGTCGCCGGCCGGCCCCCACTTGGACTGCCACATCATCGTGCCGGAGAACAGGGCCATCGCCAGCTCGACGTCGAGGCCGGGCCTGAGCTCGCCGGTGGCGACGCCGCGCTCGATCACCGAGCGCAGCGCCTGCCTGCGCGGCTCGACGGCCCGCTTCACGAAGCGTTCCATCAGCCGCGGATAACGATCGGCCTCGCTCATCGCGATGTTCATCACGCAACGGGTGCGGGCCTGGCCCGCCTCGCTGCGCATCGCGTCGAGCAGGGAGATCAGGTCGTCGCGCACGGAGGTGCCGGACAGCGGCGGGAGCGGCGCCTTCAGCGTGGAGAGCGCGTCGACGACCAGGTCCTCCTTGTTGGACCAGCGCCGGTAGATGGTGGTCTTCCCGACGCCCGCCCTCGACGCGATGGCCTCGATCGACAGCTCCGACACCCCCATGCCCTCACCGATCAGGTCGAGGGTCGCGTCGATGATCGCCTTCTCGGCCTTCTCGCTGCGCGGACGGCCCGCCGGGCGGGCAGTCCCTGAATCCTGGATCGTCATCGCGGCCTCACACTACCGCTGGTTCCTTCTGTTCCGCCTGCTGGACCGGGCGCGCCTTGCCCGGCATCCACTTCGCCACCACCGCGACGCCCACCAGGCCGATCACGGCCGACACCGTCGCCGTGACGTGCATGCCGTCGACGAAGGCGGTGAAGGCGGGCTTCACGAGCGCCTGGCCGCGCTCGCCGAGCTGCCCGGCGAAGGCCATCGTCGCCATGATGGACTCACCGGCGGCGTGCGGGGCGCCGGCTGGCAGCGCCGAGGCGATCTCGCCGCGGTAGCTGCTGGACAGGACCGAGCCGAGCACGGCCACGCCGAGCGCGCCGGCGACCTGGCGGACGGTGTTGCTCATGGCCGAGCCGACACCGGCCTTCTCCCTGGGCAGCGCCTCCATGATGGCGGTGGTCGCGGGCGGCATGATGTTCGCCATCGCCGCGCCCTGGACGAAGAAGATGATCTCGATCAGCACCACGGGCGTGTCCACGTCCATCAGGGCGTAGCTGCCCAGCGCGGCGGTCACCACGAGCATGCTGACCGTGGCCGACAGCTTGGCGCCGAAGCGCTGGTGCACCCGCTGGCTGAGCGGGGCGAAGATGAGCTGCGCGGCGGCGAACGGGATCATCAGGGCCCCCGCCTGGATCGGGCTGAAGCCCAGCACGATCTGCAGGTAGAAGGTCAGGAAGAACATCCCGCCCATCATCGCGAAGAAGACGATGCCCATCATGCCGATGGCCGAGCTGAACCGTACGTTGCTGAAGTTGCGCACGTCGAACACCGGGTTGTCGATGCGCCGCTCCCACCACACGAACACGCCCAGCACGAGCACGCCGACCACCGTCGGGACGATCACTTCCGCGCTCGCCAGGGTGCCCAGGTCGCCGCCGCGGATGATGCCGTAGACGAGCGCCACCAGACCGATGATCGACAGCACCACGCCCACCGGGTCGAGCCTGGACGGCTTCGGGTCACGCGACTCGGGCACGACGACGCCGATGAGCACCATGCTGATCACCACGATCGGCACGTTGACCAGGAAGACCGAGCCCCACCAGAAGTGCTCGATCAGCAGGCCGCCGGTGATCGGGCCGATCGCCACCGCGAGCCCCACGCCACCGGCCCAGATGCCGATGGCCTTGCCACGCTCGCCGGGCGGGAACACGTTCGAGATGATCGCCAGCGTGGCCGGCATGATCGCCGCGCCGCCGATGCCCATCGCCGCCCGCGCGAAGATCAGCTGCATCGGGTCCTGGGAGTACGCGCTGGCCAGCGAGGCCAGGCCGAACAGCGCCATGCCGATGAACAACATGCGCTTGCGACCGGTACGGTCGCCGATCACGCCGAAGGTGAACAACAGTCCGGCGAACACCAGCGTGTAGGAGTTGATCGCCCACTCCAGCTGGCCCTGCGTCGCGCCCAATCCGGCTTGGGGGTCGGCGATGGTCTTCATCGCCACGTTGAGGATCGTGTTGTCCAGCACGACCGCCAGGAGGCTGAAAACCAGCACTCCCAGGATCCCCCACCTGCGTGGATGCCCCGCGTTCGGGTCCATGGAATCATCCTTAATTTCGATACGTCCGAGTTTCGCAACGACACCGTATCGCAAGTCATTCCGATACGCAACGGTCCCGTTTCGTAACTTCCGCCTGACGGACGGAGTGCGCGGAGGGAAACAGCGGGGAAACCCCGGTTCATCCCGCCCACAGGCCGTGGCGGACATCGCTGACAGACCCACCGGCCCCACGACCGGCGGGCTCGAACCGACCCCGGGTCAGCTCTTGGTCACCGCCGGAGGCAGGGCGGGCTCCTCGACCGGGGCCGGCATGACCGCGACCGGCGGACGCCGCCGCCACAGCGGGAGCGCGACCACCACCATGACCACCCCGACCAGCCCCGCCACCACGAACGCCCACGTCGGCCCGCTGCCGTCGATGATCGCCCCGGCGATGGGCGAGGACGCGGCCCCGCCGATGAGCAGGGCGGTGCCGTGCAGGCCCATCGCCTCGCCTCTGGCCGCGGCGGGCACCCAGCGGCTGAGCACGTCGACCGTGGAGGACAGGGCCGGGGCGCACAGCAGGCCGGCCGGCAGCATCGCCAGGATCAGCCACCGCCAGTCGCCCCCGGCCAGGCCCACGGGGATGGTCAGCAGGCCCATGCCCGCGATGAGCACCAGCGGCGAGAAGCCGCGCGACAGCCCGCCGTAGACGAAGCCGCCGACCAGCGAGTAGAGGCACCAGATCGCCACGGCGAGGCCGACCCACTCCGTCTCGCCCGCGGTGTTGATGGTGGCCACCAGCCCCAGCTCGGTCGCCGTGAGGATGAACGTGGCCGCCGCCGTCGTGCCGAGCAGCGCGACGAACCCCGGCGTGAGCCAATTGCGCCGCGGCACCTTCACCACCGGCTGCTCCAGCTCGACCGCCGACCGGGTGGGCGGGTTGAAGGCGATCAGGCCGAGGCCCGCCGCCGTGATGCCGACGCCGATGACGACCAGCGTCGTCGTGCTGCCCAGCGTGGTGATGCCGGCCGCGGCGAGCGCGGGACCGGTCATGTACGACAGCTCGACCAGCATCGAGTCGAGCGTGAACCCGGTACGCCGCTGCTCCGGCGGCACCAGCGCGGCCAGCGACTGCCGGGTCAGGCTGAAGACCGGCAGGTTGAGCAGGCCCGCGACCGCCGCCGCGACGGCCAGCGCGGGCATGGGCAGCGCCCACGCGCACGACCAGAACACCGCCTGGGCCAGGGTGGTGACCACGAGCACGGGACGCACCCCGTGGCGGTCGACGAACCGGCCCGACAGCGGCGAGCCGATCGCCATGCCGACCGTGCTGGCCATGGTCACCACACCCGCCTCGACGTAGCCCAGGTGCAGCCCGAAGACCACGTGCAGGGTGAGCGCCATCCCCATGGCGGTGGCCGGGACGCGCGCGAGCATCCCCACCAGCAGCAGGGTGCGGACGCCTGGGAGCCGGAAGAGCCGGCGGTATTGGTCGAGAGCCATGGTGTGTCGTTTACCTCCGCGTCGATTGTGTCAAGAGGCACCGACAGTTTCGCCACCGGATTTCCCCGCGTGACATCATCGAAGGAGTCCGGGGACGTCACTGGGACGCCTCGAGACGTTTTCTGGAGGTTGTCCATGTCTTCGACCACGCTGTACGGCGGCGTATCCGGGCGCAGGGTCACCGTCCGCGACCTCGCGGCGGCCAAGGAGCGCGGGGAGCGGTGGCCCATGATCACCGCCTACGACGCGATGACGGCCAGGGTGTTCGACCAGGCGGGCGTGCCCGTCCTGCTGGTCGGCGACTCCGCGGCCATGGTCGTCTACGGCTTCGACTCCACCCTGCCGGTCACCCTCGATCATCTCGTCCCGCTCACCGCGGCCGTGGTGCGGGGGTCGTCGCGGGCGCTCGTGGTGGCCGACCTGCCGTTCGGGTCGTACCAGGGGTCGCCGCAGCAGGCGCTGGAGTCGGCGGCCAGGTTCATGAAGGAGGCGGGGGCGCACGCGGTCAAGCTGGAGGGCGGGCGGCGGGTGCTGCCGCAGGTCGAGGCGCTGGTCTCGGCGGGCGTGCCGGTCATGGCCCACCTCGGGCTCACGCCGCAGTCGGTCAACGCGCTCGGCGGCTACCGGGTGCAGGGGCGCGGCCAGTCGGGCGACGAGCTCATGGCCGACGCCAAGGACCTGGAGCGGGCCGGGGCGTTCGCGGTGGTGCTGGAGTGCGTGCCGGCCGATCTGGCGCATCGGGTGACCACGTCGTTGTCGGTCCCCACGGTCGGCATCGGGGCCGGGCCCTCGACGGACGCGCAGGTGCTGGTGTGGCAGGACCTGATGGGGCTGACGCCGACCCCGGCCAAGTTCGTCAAACGCTACTCCGACCTGGCCTCGGAGATGGACCGCGCGGTGCGGGCCTTCGCCGACGAGGTCACCTCGGGCGCCTTCCCGGCGCCCGAGCACACCTACAGCTGACCTCCGGCGCCTACCCGCGCGCCGAACAAGCCCGGAACAAGCCCCGGGCGCCTACCCGCGCCCGGGGCACCTAGGACGGGCTCACCCCGCCGCGCCGGACAGCGTGGCGGGGTCGGTGTTGGAGCCGCAGACCACGACGGCCACCCGCTCCCCCTCCGACGGCCGGTAGGCGCCCGACAGCAGCGCCGCGTACGCCGCCGCGCCCGCCGGCTCGGCCACCAGCCGGTGCCGCTCCCACAGGGCCCGGCGGGCCGCGACGATCGCGTCGTCGTCCACCAGGACGCTCTCCACCCCGCCCCCCGACAGCACCTCGAACGCCAGCCCGCCGAGCTGCGTGGCGCCGAGCGCGTCGGCCGCCACACCGCCCACCCGCACCGGCACCGGACGGCCCGCGCGCAGCGCCTCGTGCAGCGTCGGGATGGCGTACGGCTCCACCGCCACGATCCGCGGCGCGTCGCCCCCGGCGCGGGCCCCCAGGGTGATCCCGGCCGCCAGCCCGCCGCCGCCCACGGCCACCACCACCGTGTCCACGCCTCCGGTCTGCTCCATGATCTCCAGCCCGGTCGTGCCCTGCCCGGCCAGCACCTCGGGCTGGTCGTAGGCGTGCACGGCCAGCGCGCCCGTCTCGGCGGCGCGCTTGGCGGCGGCCTCCGCGGCCTCGGAGTAGATGGCCCCGGTCTGGGTGGTGTGCGCGCCGAGCGCCTTGAGCCCGGCCACCTTCACCGGGCTCGTCACCTCCGGCACGAAGATCTCGGCCCGCACGCCGAGCGCCCTGGCGGCGTGGGCGACGGCCAGCCCGTGGTTGCCGCCGCTGGCCGCGATGATCCCGGCGGGGGGCAGCGCGCCGGCCGACAGGATGCGGTTGAACGCCCCCCGCACCTTGAAGGAGCCGGAGTGCTGCAGCAGCTCCAGCTTCAGGAACAGGCCCGGCGAGATCTCCAGGACGGGCGTGCGCAGCACGTGTCCCTGGATCCGGCCGGCCGCGTCGAGGACGTCCTGATGAGTGACGGCGGTCACGGTTCTCCCTTGGGTCGTACGCCCGCGGTCGGCGAGCATGACCCGACGCTATCCGAGCGCCTGGACGACGTCCGCCCAGAGGTCCTCGGGATGCTCGATGCCCACGGCGAGGCGCACCATTCCCTCGCCCACGCCGTGCCTGGCCAGCTCCTCGGGGCCGAGCGAGCGGTGGGAGGTGGTGGCGGGGTGCATGACGCGGGTCTCGACGCCGCCGAGCGAGGGCGCGAGCTGCGCCAGCCGTACGGACTTCATGAACGCCTCCCCCGCCGCCCGCCCGCCGGTCAGGTCGAAGGAGAACACGCCGCCGAAGGCGGGCAGCAGCTTGCCGGCCAGCTCGTACGACGGATGCGTGGGCAGCCCCGGCCAGTGGACGGCCGCCACGGCGGGGTGCTCGGCGAGCCGGCGGGCCAGGAGGTCGGCGTTGGCGCAGTGGCGTTCCATGCGCAGCGGCAGCGTCTGGAGGCCGCGCAGCGTCAGCCACGCCGTGAACGGCTCGGCCGCGGCCCCCAGCTCGGTGGCGAAGTGCCAGACCTTCCCGTGCAGCCCCGGGTCGGCGAAGACCGCGATGCCGCCGATCACGTCGCTGTGCCCGGACAGGTATTTGGTGGTGGAGTGCACGACGACGTCGGCGCCGTGCTCCAGGGGGCGGCAGAGCACGGGCGTGGCGAAGGTGTTGTCCACCACCGACAGGATGCCCAGCTCGCGGGCCGTGGCGCACATCACGGGCAGGTCGGCGACCAGCGCCATCGGGTTGCTGATGGTCTCCAGGTAGAGCAGCCGCGTCTCGGGCCGCACGGCGGCGCGCAGCGCGTCGGGGTCGTTCTCGGGCACGTGGGTGACGGTCATGCCGAACCTGGCGACCAGGTCGTTGATCATCGTGGCGGTGCCGCCGTACAGGGAGCGCTGGGCGATCAGGTGGTCGCCGGGCTTGAGCAGGGCGAGCAGGACGGTGTTGATCGCGCCCATGCCGGAGGCGGCGGCCAGCGCCGCGGCGCCGCCCTCCAGCCCGGACACCGCCAGCTCCAGCGCGCGGACGGTGGGGTTGGTGTAGCGGCCGTAGACGAAGGCACCGTCGGGGCGGCCCATCGCCGCGCCCATCACCTCGGGGTCGTCGAAGGCGAATCCGGCGCTCTGGTAGATGGGCATGCCGAGCGGCCGGCTGCCCTCGACCGCGGGCTGAGGCAGGTGTACGGCACGCGTCTCGGGGCGAAAATCACTCATGTCGTCAAATATCCCCCGCATTGGTGTCCAACAGCAGAGCCAATACGCAAGAATTGGTCCGTGAAGAGAGCCAATCCCGACGACCTCGTCCACCTGCTGGGCCGGTGGGCCTCCGGACGCGGGCCGCTCTACCTGCTGCTCGCCGCCCGGCTGCGGGCGCTCATCGACGACGGCGTGCTCCCGCCCGGCGAGTCGCTGCCGCCCGACCGGGTGCTGGCCGGCCGGCTCGCGGTCGGCCGCGGCACGGTGGTCGCCGCCTACGAGCTGCTCCAGCAGGAGGGCCGGGTGACGCGCCGCCAGGGCAGCGGCACCCGCGTCGCGCCGGGCGACCCGCCGGCCGCCAGGACCGCCGACGGCGTGGCGGCCAACCCGCTGTTGCTGCACCTCCTGCACGCGCCCGACGACGTCCGGCTGCTGACCTGCGCGGCGCCGGACGACCCGCCCCAGGCGCTGTTCGAGGCGTACCAGGAGGCGGGGGCGCGGGTGGCGGGCCTGCGCGACCTGGGCTACCAGCCGGCCGGCGACCCGTCGCTCCGGGAGGCGCTGGCGGCCTGCTACAGCGCGCGCGGCCTGCGTACCACGGCGGATCAGATCATGGTGACGACGGGCGCGCAGCAGGCGCTCACGCTGCTGGCCGGGCTGCTGGTCGCGCCGGGCGACACCGTGCTGACCGAGTCGCCGACGTACCCGGGGGCGCTGGAGGCGTTCCGGCACGCGGCGGCCGTCGTCAAGCCCGTCGGCCTGGGGGACGACCAGGCGCGGCGGGCGGTGCGCGAGCGGCCCGCGCTGGTCTACTGCGTGCCCACCGCGCGCAACCCCGACGGCGCGATCATGGACGACGCGGCCCGCAGGCGGCTGGCCGCCCTGGCCGCCGAGCACGACGTGCCGCTGATCGACGACGAGGTCTGCGCCGAGCTGTGCTTCTCCGGCGGGACGCCCGCGCCGGTGGCCGCGTTCGGCGGGGGCGAGCGGGTCGTCACCGTCGGCTCGCTGAGCAAGCTGGTGTGGGGCGGGCTGCGGGTGGGCTGGATCCGCGCGGCGGCGCCGCTGGTCTCGCGGCTGGCCAGGCTGCGGGCCGTGCACGATCTCGGCGGCGAGGTCTTCAGCCAGCTCGCCGCCGTCGCGCTGCTGCGCCGCCTCGACGAGGTGCGCGAGGCCCGCGTACGCGCCCTGCGCCGGCGGCACGACCACCTGTGCGCCGAGCTGCGCGCGCGCCTGCCGTCCTGGACGTTCGAGCCCGCCCGCGGCGGCCAGACCGTCTGGGTGCGCCTTCCGCGCGGCGACGCCGGCTCCTTCGCCCAGGTCGCCCTCCGGCACGGCGTCGCGGTGCCGCCGGGCGGCTCCTTCGACCCGCTGGGCGGCCACGCCGACCGGTTGCGCCTGCACTTCCTGTTCCCCGAGGAGGAGCTGACGCGGGCGGTGTCCGACCTCGCGGCGGCCTGGGCGGCCTACGACGGCACCGGCAAACCCGTGTCCCGGCACGCCCTCGTCGTCTGACAGGGTGGAGGCCATGGAAACGACCTTCGTGCTGGTGCACAGCCCTTCCGTCGGGCCCTCGACGTGGGCTCCGGTGGCCGAGTCGCTGGGGCGGCGCGGCCGGGCGGCCGTCGTCCCCGACCTGACCGGCGTGTCCGCCGGCGGGGCGCCTTACTGGCCGCGCGTGGTCGCGGCCGTGCGCGCGGCCGTGCGCGCGGCCGTGCGCGCGGCCGTTCACTCCGACGGGCCGCTCGTGCTGGTGGCGCACAGCAACGCCGGGTTCTTCGTGCCGGTGATCAAGGAGGGGCTGGGTGACCGGGTGGTGGCCTGCGTGTTCGCCGACGCGCACGTGCCGCCGTCCCAGGGGCTGGTCAGGACCGCCGAGGAGGGGTTCCTGCCGTTCCTGCGCGGCCTGGCGGGCCCCGACGGCATGCTGCCGCGCTGGACCGACTGGTGGGACGAGGAGGACATCGTGGCCATGCTGCCCGACCCGGCCCAGCGCGTGCTGGTGACGGGCGAGCAGCCGCGGCTGCCCCTCGACTACTACACGCAGCCCATCCCTGTGCCCGCGGGCTGGGACGCGGTCAGGTGCTCGTGCCTGTGGTTCGGGCCGCCGTACGAGGAGGTGGCCCGGGACGCGGCCGGGCGCGGCTGGCCGGTGACCCGGCTGCCCGGCCTCCACCTGCACCAGGTGCTCGACCCCGAGGGCGTCACGGACGCGCTGCTGAAGCTCTCCAGGAAGTCGTGAATTCTTCACTGTCGGCCCCCTGACCCGTCCGGTCATGGTCGGACACATGATCGAGGTGAACGAGCTCAGGAAGAGTCACGGGACGTTCGAGGCGGTGAAGGGGATCTCGTTCCAGGTGGGCGAGGGCGAGATCTTCGCCCTCCTCGGCAGGAACGGCGCGGGCAAGACCACCACGGTAGAGGTGCTGGCCGGCTTCCAGCGGCCGGACGGCGGCACCGTACGGGTCGCCGGCCTCGACCCCTGGTCCGACCGCGCGGCCGTACGGCAGCGCGTCGGCATCATGCTCCAGGAGGCCGGGTTCTTCCCCGACCTGACGGTGGCCCAGACGGTCGCGGTCTGGCGCGACTTCACCCCCGCGCCGCGTCCGGCCGGGGAGGCGCTCGACCTGGCCGGCCTGACGGACAAGGCCGGGACCAGGGTGCGCCAGCTCTCCGGCGGCGAGAAGCGCAGGCTCGACCTGGCGCTGGCCCTGCTCGGCCGCCCCGACGTGCTGTTCCTCGACGAGCCCACGACCGGCATGGACCCCGAGGCCCGCGCGAACACGTGGGAGGTCGTGTCCGGCCTGGCCGCGCTCGGCACCACGATCCTGCTCACCACCCACTACCTGGAGGAGGCCCAGCGCCTGGCCTCGTCCATGGCGATCATGGACAGGGGCGGGATCGTCGCGGCGGGCGGGATGGCCGAGACGCTGGCCGCGCGGGGCGGACGGGTGACGTTCCGGCTGCCCGCCGGGGTCGTCGCGGACGACCTGCCGCTGCCGGTCACGGTGGACGGCGGCACCGCCGTCTGCCCTGCCGAGGACCCCGACCTGGCCGCGCAGACGCTGCTGACGTGGGCGGCGGGGCGCGGGCTGCGGCTGCCGGGCCTGGAGGTCCGCGCGGCCACCCTCGAAGACCTCTTCCTCGACCTGCCCAGGAGCGCCCGATGAGCCTGACCGCCACCTACCGTCTCGGCACCCGCCTGTTCTGGCGCGACAGGGCCATGCTGGCCGCCTCGGTGATCACCCCGGTCGGGCTGGCCGTGGGCATGCCCGCGCTGATGCGGCAGGTCACCTCGGGCGGGGTGCCGTTCGCCACCGCGGTGTTCCAGAGCTCGCTGGCGATCGTGCTGGCGCTCACGGCGTTCATGAACATCGCGGTCGCCCTGACCAACCGGCGCGACCAGCTCGTGCTCAAGCGGCTGCGGGCCGGGCTGCTGACCGACGGGCAGATCCTGGCCGGCCAGATCGCGAGCACGGCCACGCAGACCTTCCTCGTGATCGTGCTGTGCGCGGTGGCCGTGCGGTTCGCGGCCGGGGTCCCGCTGCCGGAGGACCCGCTGCTGTTCGCCGCCATGACGGCCGCGGGCTCGGCCGTGCTGGCGCTGCTGGGGGCGGCGTACACGGCGGCGATCCCGCGCGGCGAGCTGACCGGCGCGTTCACCATGCCGGTGTTCCTGGTCGCCGGGGTGTCGGCGGGCGCGATGGGGCCGATCCCGCTGCCCTCGTGGCTGAGCCCTGTGCTGGACCTGCTGCCCACCTCGGCCGTGGTGCACGCCGTGAAGACCGGGGAGGCGCTGGTGCCGGCGCTCGTCCTGGCCGGTTGGGCGGTGCTCGGCGTCGTCGCGATCCGGCTGTGGTTCCGCTGGGAACCGCGCCGGTCCTGACTCGGCCATAATCGCAGCTGTGGTGATCTCGTCCTCGGCGCAGAGGCTCGCGCGCGTACTCATCACGGGCGTCTCGGTCGTCTACTCGCTCATCGGGCTGCTCTACTTCATGGGCGGCCCGGCGACCGGGCTGCTCGCGGCGGCCGTGATGGTCGCCGTCGTCTCCACCCACTACGTCAACATGCGGGCCGCCCTGCGCGGCGGGCGCCCGCCGCTGTTCCCGGCCACGCTGCCGCTCCAGGCCGTCGTCACCTACGCGGGCGACCACCTGCTGCCGAGCGGGTGGTCGTCGATCGCCGCCCCGCTGCTGGCCGGGACCCTGCTGGTGTTCGTCGCGCTGCGCTGGGCCGTGCCGCTGGTCGTCCTCATGATGGTGTACGAGGGCGCCAACATGTGGATCGCCCCCGGGCTGGCCGTGGTCACCCTGTTCTACGTGATCACGATTCCCATCACCGGCTCGATGATCTACGTCCTGGTCCGTCTCGTCCGCGTCGCCGCCGACCTGGAGGAGGCCAGGGCCGAGCTGGCCGACGCGGCCGTGCTCAAGGAACGCCTGCGCATCTCCCGCGACCTGCACGACGGACTCGGCCGCAGTCTCACCGCCATCGCGCTCAAGGGCGACCTGGCCGCCCGCCTGATGGACCGCGACCCCGCCTCCGCCCGCGGCGAGGTGGGCGAGCTGGTACACGTCGCCCGCGAGGCCGCCCAGGACGTCCGCCAGGTGGCCCGCGGCTACCGCGCGATGTCGCTGACCGGCGAGACCGACCGCGCGGCGGCGCTGCTGGAGTCGTCGGGCGTGAGCTGCCAGGCGCACCTGGCCGACGTGAGGCTGTCCCGCCGGGCGGAGGAGGCGCTGGCCTGGGGGGTGCGCGAGGCGGTCACCAACGTCCTGCGCCACAGCAGGGCCACTACCTGCACGATCACCACGTCGCTGCGCGAGGGCCTGGTCCGCCTGGAGGTGGCCGACGACGGCGTGGCGGGTGAGCCCTGCGAGCCCGGCGGGGGCCTGACGGGGCTGGCCGAGCGGGCCTCCCAGGCGGGCGGCACGTGCTCGGCCGTCCCCACCGACGGCGGCGGTTTCCTGCTGACCATGGAGGTTCCGGCGTGATCCGGGTACTGCTGGCCGAGGACATGCACATGATCCGCGCCGCGCTCACCGCCCTGCTCCGGCTGGAGCCGGACATCGAGGTCGTGGCGGAGGTCGTGCGCGGCGACGAGATCGTGCCGGTGGCCCTCGACGTCCGGCCGGACGTGGCCGTCGTGGACATCGACCTGCCGGTCACCGACGGCATCACCGCCGCCGCCGAGCTGCGCGAACGGCTCCCGTCCTGCCGGATCCTGGTGCTCACGGCCATGGGGCAGCCCGGCCACCTGCGCCGGGCGCTGGCCGCGGGCATCGAGGCGTTCCTGGTCAAGGACGCGCCGGGCGACCGCCTGGCCGAGGCCATCCGGCGCACCGCGGCCGGGCTGCGCGTGCTGGAGAGCGAACTCGTCTCCTCGGCCATGGAGTACGGCGAGAGCCCGCTCACCCCGCGCGAGACCACCGTGCTCAGGCAGACGGCCAGGGGCGCGACCGCCGAGGAGATCGCCGCCCGCCTGCACCTGTCCCCCGGCACGGTGCGCAACTACCTCACCGCGGCGATCACCAAGACGGGCGCCCGCAACAAGATCGACGCCGTCCGCGTCGCCGAGGACGCGGGCTGGCTCTAGACGTCGGTGACGCGCAGCCCGGCGTGGGCCTTGTAGCGGCGGTTGATCGAGATGAGGTTGGCGGTCAGCGCCTCGACCTGGTGGGCGTTGCGCAGCCGGCCGCCGTAGACGCCGCGCACCCCCGGGATCAGCTCGGCCAGCGCCCGCACGGTGTCGGTGGCCTCGCGGTCGTCACCCAGCACCAGCACGTCGAGGTCGACCTTCTCCACGGCCGGGTCCATCAGCAGCACGGCCGACACGTGGTGGAAGGCCGCCACGACCCGGCTCTCGGTGAGCACCGCGGCCGCCTGCTGGGCGGCGCTGCCCTCCTCCACCGGCAGCGCGTAGGCACCCTGCTTGTCGAAGCCGAGCGGGTTGACGCAGTCGACCACGATCTTCCCGGCCAGCTCGGCGCGCAGCGACTCCAGCAGCGCCTTGTGCCCCTCGTACGGCACCGCCACGATCACCACGTCGGCCTCGGCCGCCACGTCGGCGTTGGCCCCGCCGCGCGCGCCCGAGCCGATCGAGCCGGCCGCCTCCTGGGCCCGCTCGGCGCTGCGCGAGCCGATCAGCACCGTGTGCCCGGCCAGCGCGAACCGCCGCGCCAACCCCTTCCCCTGGTCGCCGGTGCCGCCGAGGATCGCGATGGAAAGCCCGTTCACATCTGTCATGGCTCCGATCATGCCAGCCCCGGCCTACCGCGGCGCAGGCCGGGGCGGGCGCCCCTGGCGAATCAACCACTTCGTCCACGTTCCTCGTGCACCATGGAGGCATGGACTCAGGTTCGGTGGCATTCCTGCGCGAGCTCCTGGCCACGACGGGCTGGCTCGAACGCACCCGCGAGCTGGGCCTGGCCCTGCGGACCACCCGCTCACCCGGCGGCCTGCTGCTCGTGGGCCCTCCTGACGACGAGCCGTGGCACGTCACCGCCCACCTCAGCGACGAGGCCAGGTTCTCCGGCCTGCCGCAGCTCTCCCCCACCCTGATCCGCTGGTCGCCGCCCGCCGACGCCCCCGCCCACCTGCGCGTCGGCCTCGACCGTCTGGAGCGGGCGGGCCGTGGCGAGACCCTGTTCGTGCTGTCGGAGCAGGCGGCGCCCGTCCCGCTGCTGGAACGGGTGGACGACGCCCGCCGTACCGGGGCGACCATCCTGGCGATCGAGGGCGCCGACTCCGAGCTGAGCGGGCTGGCCCACGACGCGATCGCCGTGCCGTCCACCGGGCTGATCACCTTCGACGGCGCCCAGCACCTGGTCAGCGCGGCGGCCGGTGAGATCGAGCGACGCGCGGGGCTGCGCGAGCGCCTGGCCCGCCTGCTGGAGAAGGTCAGCGGCCCCCGCCTGTCGGAATAGGGACCGACGGGTTCAGGGGGTCAGGGCTGGGCGGCGAGGCGGGGGCCCAGGGCCGCCCGCAGGCCCTCGGTGGCCTCCTCGATCGCGCCGATCACCACCGCCTGCACCGGGTCCGGCTCGCCCGAGCGCGTCCTGCTCACCCGCGTGACCGCGTCCAGCCGGCGCGCCCCCACCTCCCGTACCTCGCTCACCCGCACCCCGCCCTCCGGCACGTCGAGCAGGGCGAGCGTGGGGACGATCGCCACGCCGTGCCCGGCGGCCACCAGCGCGAGCACCGGCGCGAAGTCGGTGACGACGTGCGTCTTGCGCGGCTCGACCCCGTGGATCCCGGCGAGCCGGTCCAGCGCCTGCCCGCACGCCTGGTCCGGCTCGCCGGCCACCCAGGGCAGGCGCATCAGGTCGGCCGTCGACTCCGGCTCGGGCCAGTCCGGCGGCAGCACGACCCGGAACTCGTCCACGTACAGCGGCCGGACGGTCAGCGACGGCTGCGCCGGGACCGGCAGGCTCATGTCCCGCTCGGTGATGAGCAGGTCCACCGCGCCGAGGCGCAGCTCCTGGAGCGCGGGCTGGCCGTAGACCTCGTGGATGACCGGCGTGATCCGGGGGTGGCGCTCGGCCAGGGAGCGCATCGCGGGCACCAGCATCTGCTTGATGGCCGTGGGGAAGGCGGCGATCCGCACCGGCCCGGCCAGGCGTTCGGTGAACCTGGTCAGCTCCTTCCTGGCCTCGCTGAGCTCCTCCTCGACCCGCTCGGCGTACCCGGCCAGGACGCGGCCCGCCGGGGTGAGCGAGACGCGGCGCTGGGAACGGTCGATGAGCGCCAGCCCGACCTCGCGTTCGAGCTGGGCGAGCTGCTGGGAGACCGCGGAGGGGGTGAGGAAGAGCGCCTCGGCCGCGCGCATCACACCGCCACGCCGGGCGACCTCGTGCAGGACACGCAGGCGTCGAGGATCGATGTCCATGCAGGTCAGCTTACGTCCACCTTTAGCTTTCTTTATTTGTGCTTTAAGCCCAAAAATCCAGACAATATCGGCCATGGATCTCCTCCTCGACGCCGTCGGCTGGGCCGGAGCCGCCCTGCTGCTGGCCGGGTACGCCCTGGTCTCGTCCGCGCGGTTGTCCGGCGACGGCGCGATGTACCAGCTGATCAACCTTCTCGGCGCGCTCGGGCTCATGGTCAACAGCGCCTACAACGCCGCCTGGCCCTCGACCGGCCTCAACCTCGTCTGGGCCGCCATCGGGACGGTCGCCCTCGTCAGACTCGCCCGGGTGGGAGCCGCCAAATGATCGTCGAACTCAGCCACCGCATCACCGAGGGCATGACCACCTATCCCGGCGTTCCCGGGCCGACGCTGGGCACGCACCTGAGCAGGCAGGACTCGCGCAAGGTGTACGCCCCGGGCACCGAGTTCGAGATCGGCGTGATCACGCTGGCCGCCAACACCGGCACCTACCTGGACACGCCGCACCACCGCTACGCGGGCGGCCACGACCTGTCGCAGGTGCCGTTGAGCCGTCTGGCCGACCTGCCCGGCCTGCTGGTGGCCGCCTCAGGAGGGGGCCGTGAGGTGGTGCTCGACACCGCGCTCGACGTACGCGGCCGGGCCGTGCTGATCCACACGGGCTGGGACCGCCACTTCGGCACCGACGCCTACTTCCGCGACCACCCGTACCTGGCGCCGGAGTCGGCGGCGTGGCTGGCCGAGCAGGGCGCGGCGCTGGTCGGCATCGACTCGCTCAACATCGACGACACCCCGCCGCACGGCGAACGCCCCGCCCACACGATCCTGCTGGGGGCGGGGATCCCGCTGGTCGAGCACCTGACGGGCCTGTCGGCGCTGCCCGGGGAGGGCTTCAGGTTCCATGCCGCGCCCCCGATGATCGCGGGCATGGGCACCTTTCCCGTACGCGCCTACGCCGTGGTGCCGTAGGCGGGCGCTACTCGTCCTCGTGCTCGGCTTCGTCCCACGCCTTGTTGCGGTCGGCGGCGCGCTGCAACGCGCCCGCCGCCTCCTGCTCCGAGGCGTAGGGACCCATCCGGTCCTTGTTGGGGCAGCCCTGGTCGGGCTCGACGCGCATGTGCTTGAGACAGAACCACCACTGGCCTTCGCTCACGAGGTCAATTCTGCCCCGTAGACTCGTGTTTCATGACGACACTGCTCCAGCCCGGGCGAGTCTCGCCCGTCCGGAAGGTCCCCGCCAACATCGAGCGGCCGGAGTACGTCGGCAAGAAGCGCCCCACGACCGGCGAGTCCGACGTGAAGACCCCCGAGATCATCGAGCGCATGCGCGTGGCGGGCCGCATCGCCGCGCAGGCCCTTGAGGAGGTCGGCCGGCACATCGCCCCCGGCGTCACCACCGACGAGCTCGACCGCATCGGCCACGAGTTCCTGATCGACCACGGCGCCTACCCCAGCACGCTGGGCTACAAGGGCTACCCGAAGTCGCTGTGCACCTCGATCAACGAGGTCATCTGCCACGGCATCCCCGACGACACCGTGCTGCGCGACGGCGACATCGTCAACATCGACATCACCGCCTACATCGGCGGCGTCCACGGCGACACCGACGCCACCTACCTGGTGGGCGAGGTCGACGAGGAGTCGCGCCTGCTGGTCGAGCGCACCCGCGAGGCGATGACGCGGGCCATCAGGGCGGTCGCCCCCGGCCGCCAGCTCAACGTGGTCGGCCGCGTCATCGAGGCGTACGCCAAGCGCTTCGGCTACGGCGTCGTGCGCGACTTCACCGGCCACGGCATCGGCACGAGCTTCCACTCCGGCCTGATGGTCCCCCACTACGACGACCCGTCGCTGCGGGTGGAGCTGGTGCCGGGCATGACGTTCACCATCGAGCCGATGCTCACGCTGGGCACGATCGACTACGACATCTGGCCCGACAAGTGGACCGCGGTGACCAAGGACCGCAGGCGCACGGCCCAGTTCGAGCACACCATCGTGGTCACCGAGTCGGGCAGCGAGATCCTGACCCTTCCCTGACCGGCCCCGACCCGCCCAGGCCGGTCAGCGCCGCCCGGGGATCGCCCCGCTCACCGTCGTGCCCTCGCCCGGCACGCCGTTGACCGACAGGCTGCCGCCGAGCTCGGCGAACGCGGCCCGCATCCGGGCGATCCCGCGCCCCGCGCCCCCCTCGGCGAACCCCTGGCCGTCGTCGCTGACGGTCAGGCGCAGGCCGCTCGGGCCCGTGGTCACCGCCACCGCGACCGTACGGGCCCGGCTGTGGCGCTCGACGTTGGACAGCGCCTCCCGCATCGTCTCCATGACGCCGGCCGACACCCGCGAGGGCACGTCGGTCCCGGGCAGCGCCCAGGTCTCGACGGCCACCCCCGTCCGCTCCGACCACTGCGCCAGAAGGTCTTCCAGCGCCTCGGCCAGGCTCTGCCCCCCGCGCATGCGTGTCTCTTCCGCCAATGGTTTCGCCTTCCTCGGCACCCCGGGCCCGCGCCGATCCCCACTCCGGCGCCCCGCACGCGTCGCGCAATCCCCCCTCAAGGTCTGCGCACGCTAGCTGATGAGGTTATGCCCATCTCCCCTGTGAGACAGGCTACCTGGCGCTCCTGAGACCTGCGTGAGGAAGATAGGGTGCCATGGCCGAACCGCTACTCGCCCTTGTCAACGCGGTTGAGACGGGCGAGATAGGCGTTGTAGGAGTCGAGTTCGGTGTCGCGTCCGCCGCCCCGGTCGGCCTTGCGATCGTTGCGCCGGGCCTGCCGCTCGTCGTCGCGGTACCACTGCGCGGCGATGGCCAGCAGCACGAGCAACGTCGGGATCTCGCCGAAGCCCCACGCGATGGCCCCGCCGTCCTGCTGGGTCTGCAGGAGGTTGTCGCCCCACGTACGGCCGAGCTGCTCGTACCAGCCGGAGGCGATCACCGAGCCGGTCATCATCAGCGCGATGCCGAAGAAGGCGTGGAAGGGCATGGTGACGAAGAGCATCAGCAGCCGGCCGACGTACGGCAGCCTGCTCGGCCCCGGGTCGACGCCGATGATCACCCAGAAGAACAGCGAACCGCTGAGCAGGAAGTGGAGCGTCATCCAGATGTGCCCCAGATGCTCCTGCATGCCCGACTCGAACAGCGGCGTGAAGTAGAGCGCGTAGGTGGAGGCGATGAAGATGGCCGTCGCCACGACCGGATGGGACAGGACCTTGACCACCCGGCTGTGCAGGATCGTCGTGATCCACTCCCGGGGCCCCCTGTCGCCCCGCTTGGCCGCCGGCCTGAGCGCCCGCAGCGCCAGCGTGACCGGGCCGCCGAGGACCAGGAAGATCGGCACGATCATGGAGAGCGTCATGTGCTCGATCATGTGGACGTCGAACATGACCTTGGCGTAGCGGGCCAGGCCGCTCTGCGTGGAGAACACCAGCAGCGCGATGCCGATGAACCAGGCGGCGGTGCGCCCCCACGGCCAGGAGTCGCCGCGCCGCATCAGCCGGTAGACGCCGGCGCCGTAGAGCCCCGCGAGCACGGCGGCCACCGCCCCGAAGAACAGGTCGAACCACCACAGCGAGAACACGTTCGCGATCGTGAGCTCCGGCGGGACGGGGAAGCCGAGCAGCTCGAAGGCCCGGTCGGCGGGCACGCTGAACTCGGGGGGCGGCGTGCGCGACAGGGCGACGGCCAGCCCGACGGTGGCCAGCATGAGCAGCGTCTCGCCCCCGGCCAGCCGGGTGAACGCCCTGGGCCGGCCGGCCTCCAGGTCGACGAGCGTGCGCTGCCGGTGCCAGTAGCCGACGTAGCCGAGCAGCACGAAGGCGACGATCTTGGCCAGGGCCAGCAGGCCGTACTGGGTGGTCCACAGGTCCGAGACCGCGCCGAGCCGGGCGACCAGGCTGAACACACCGGACAGGCCGACCGCGGCGAAGCACCACAGCGCCATCGTGGAGAACCGGGCGGCGGCCACGGTGAGCTGCGGCCGCCCGCGCATCGCGTGCGCGGCCAGCACGACCAGGCCGCCCACCCACAGGGCGAGCGCGAGCAGGTGCAGCGACACCGCCGAGGTGGCCAGGTCGTGGTTGGGTGAGGAGGAGGTGTGGCCGGTCAGCGGCGGCGGCAACATCGTCACCAGCGCGAACACCAGCAGTCCGGCCGCGGCCCCGGCGGTGATCGCGCCGCGGGAGAACAGCGCGATGGCCACGCCGAACAGCACCACCAGCGTGAGCGCCACGCCCTGGGTGGTCTGGGTGGCGGTGCTGGTCAGGTATTCCCTGTTGAGGATCTGGGGGACCGTGCGGCCCCAGGAGTCGGCCGTGGTGAAGACGATGGCCAGGAACGCCGAGGCGGCCCAGCCGAGCGCCGTCCAGGACGAGGCCCTGACGTAGAGCAGGCCCGGCTTGCCCAGCATGCCCTTGTCGTTGGGCAGCAGCAGGGCGGCCGTCAGCAGCAGGCCGACGGTGAGCACGCCGGAGACGTCCATCAGCAGCTTGGACACCGGCAGGCCCCACCTGACCACCGCCCCGGCGTCGGGCAGCCCGGGGATGATCCTCGGGAAGGCCCTGCCGCCGGCGATCATGCCGATCACCAGGGCGGCGACCGCGGCCACCGCACCCGCGAGCGCGAGACGCGCCGTTCTGCTCATGGCTTCTTCTTCCGCGCGCTGAACAGGAACCCGATGCCGATGCCGACCAGCGCGCCGATCACGATGACCAGCCAGATCGGGAACCCGACCCCCTGCGTGGCCGCCTGCTCGGCCTCGGCGGCGGGAGCGGCCGGGGCGGAGGAGGCGGGAGCGGCCGTCGCCGTCGCCGGAGCCGCAGCAGTGGCCGGATCCGTGGCCGACGCGCTAGGGGAGGACGCCGGGGCCGCCTCGACCGTGAAGGGGATCTCGCCCTCGATCGGGTGCCCGTCGGAGGAGACGACCCGGTAGGCGACGGTGTACTTCCCGCCCGGCAGCGGCCCCTTGACCGCCTGCCGCACCACCGCGCCGTCGACCTCGGGCTTGCCCTCCTGGAAGACGGCCTCCCCCGCGCCCCGGACGATGACGAACGGCATGCGGACCGTGGCGCTGAACTCCAGCCTGACCTCGTCGAGGGCCTTGACCGTGGCGCCCTTGGCCGGGTCGCTGCTCTTGAGTGAGTCGTGGGCCAGCGCCGGCGTGGCGGTGCCGAGCACGAACAGGGCGGCGAGAATCGCGGTGAGTGCCGCGAGCGGGGAACTCTTCATGGCACCACCAAGGCTACCGACGCCACCGCCCGGTCCTGACCTCGCTACAGGCCGGCGCAGGCGAGAGCCCGCTGGTAGGCGTCCACGGCGCCGTCGGAGTCGCCCAGTTTCTCCATCGTCTCGGCGGTGGCGTACCAGGTGGCCGCCGACCGCCGCGAGTCGGGCAACGGCGCCAGCCAGCCGTGCACGGAGGCGACGTGCCGCCTGGCCTCGCCGGTTCGGCCGACCGCTCCGTAAATCCTGCCGAGCAGGAGGTCGGCCTCGGCGCCGAGCGCCGATCCTGACTGCGGCAGCATGTTCTTACCGGTCTTGGCGTGTTCGGCCGCCTCGTCCAGCTCGCCCGTCATGGCCTCGGCGAGCGCCAGCTCCACCAGGACACGGGCGCGGTCGATGGTGCTGGTGGAGGTCTGCTCGTGTTCGACGAAGGCGTGGCGAAGCGCGTCGCGGGCCGCGACGGCCTCGTTCGGCCAGGCCTTGAAGCGCCTCTGGATGAGCGCCACGCGCATGAGCGCGACGCTGCGCGGCTGGCCGTGTTCGAGCTGTACGGCCATGGCGCGCTCGGCGAAGGAGACCGACTCCTCGGCGTGGCCGGTGGAGGCCGCGGTGTTGGAGGCCATCCAGTTGGCGGCCACGAGCGAGCGCGGAGTGCCGAGGGCGTCGGCCGCGTTCAGCAGCTCGGCCGCGAACTGGCGGGCACGCAGCAGGTCGCCGCGCTCCATGTACGCCGCCAGCAGGCTGCCGCCCAGCTCCACGAGCAGATCGTTCCAGGCGGGTCGCGCGGTGCTGAGAACCTGCTCGCCGACCTCGACCGCCTCCGTGAGCCGCTCGCTCTCCCGGTAGGCGCGGCACAGGTGGATCGCGATCTCGACGCGCCGGTCGGGCGGGAGCTCCTCCTCGCGGAGCCTGAGCAGAATGGCGATGGCGCCGTCGAGATCGCCGCTGGCCTGCGTGGCGAGCGCGAGCCCGAATTCGGTGTCTTGACGAAGACCCGTCAACCCTGTCAGGTTATTGTTCGCCAGCAGCTCGGTGAAGCGTGTGCGGGCCTCGGAGACCTCACCGTTCTCGAGCGCGAGACGCGCGTAGCCGAGCGCCAGCTCGATGTCCTCCATCTGCTCGGCGGTCACGCCGTTGATCAGATAGGACAGCGAACAGTCCAGTTTCTGCGCCAGGAGCTCCAGGACCGCGGGGGTAGGGGTACGCTTGCCACTCTCGATCAAGGAGACGTAGCTGTCCGACAACTCGGGGTGTGCCAGCTGGGCCTGTGACAGGCCGCGCTGTCGCCGAACGGTCTTAATACGGAGTCCGACCAGGTCAGTTGTGGTCACAGTCGTTGCTCCCTGAGATGATGAAGTCCGAGCAACCCCACATAGGCGAGGGAGAACCCCCATGCGTATGCGTCTTGCCCTGTCCGCGCTGGCCACCGTGCTGATCGCCGCGGTGTCCGTTGGAGGCAATGTTACGGCCGCAAATGCCGAAACGTCTGCACTCTCCGCAAACCTGGACATGGTTCACTGCTGCTGAGCCCGCTCCTGGCAGGGGGGGCGCATTCGAGCACCTCAGGTTCCGAACCGCACTCGGACTCGCAGGCGCTTGCCCGTCAGGCAGCAGGGCAACGGTGCTCCCCGTCGATGTGCCCCCTCTTCCACCATCTGGCGCCGAGCGTACCCGACGCCGTCTACATTTGATCTACAGTCGTCCGACCGCTTTACCGTTCCAGGATTCTGATTACGCTGCCTTGATGAGGGCGACGTGGGGCCGTGAACGGGGAGGACGCGTGAGCGACGACATCTACATTCGCCTTCTCGGCCCCGTTCACGCCGAACGCGGATTTCAGCCTCTCGATCCCGGCCCGGCCCGTCAGCGCGCCACCCTGGCCATCCTCGCCTCGGCCGCCACCCGTCCCGTCCCCGTGAGCCGGCTCGTCGAGGGGATGTGGGGCGACGAGCCGCCCCGCAACGCCGAGCAGAGCGTCTACACCTACGTCGCCGGCCTGCGCCGCGCCTTCGAGCCGGGCCGCGGGCGGCGCGCCCCGTCGCGGCTGCTGCCGGGCACCGACGCCGGATACGTCTTCAACATCGGGCCCGGCCAGGTCGACTCCCTCTGCTTCGCCACGCGTCTCGACGACGCCCTCCGGTGCCGGCGCGACGGCGACGACCGCCGCGCCGTGCAGATTCTGGACGAGGCCCTGGCGATGTGGCACGGCACCGCGCTGAGCGGCCTGACCGGCCCGTTCGCCGAACGGGAACGCTCCCGCCTGGAGCTGTTACGGCTGACGGCGGTGGAACAGCGCTGCGAGAGCCTGTTGCACCTGGGCCGTCACCACGAGATCACCGACGACCTGCGCGACCTCGTCGTCCGCCACCCGCTGCGCGAGCGCACCCGCGAGCTGCTCATGCTGGCCCTCTACCGCTCGGGCCGCCAGGCCGAGGCGCTGGAGGTCTACGAGGAGGGCCGGCTGCTGCTCCTGGAGGAGCTGGGCCTGACGCCCGGCGAGGGGTTACGGAAGTGTCACCAGCTCGTGCTGCGCGGGGAGCCCGCGCCGTGGCGGGGGGACGGAGTGCCCCGCCAGCTCCCGCGCCACCTGGCCGGGTTCGTGGGCCGCTCGCGTGAGCTGGAGGAGCTGGAAAGGCGGCTGGCCCCCGGCGACGGGCGTCCCCCGACGCCGCTGGTGATCGTCTCGGGGCCACCGGGCGTCGGCAAGTCCACGCTGGCGGCCCAGGTCGCCCACCTGGTCCAGGACCGCTTCCCCGACGGCCAGCTCTTCGTCAACTGCCGTGGCGCGACCCCGGAGCTGCCCGCGCTGACCGCCCTCGACGTGCTCGGCCGGTTCCTGCGCGGCCTGGGGGTGGCGGCCGCCGCCGTGCCCGCCGACCCCGACGAGGCGGCGGCGATGTGGCGCAGCCTCCTGCACGGCCGCAGGGTCCTCGTCCTGCTGGACGACGCCGCCGACCTGGCGCAGATCCGCCCGCTGCTGTCCACCCCCTTCGGCACCGCGCTGCTGGTGACCGGCCGAGAGAGCATGGCCTGGGGCGAGGACTCCTATCAGCTCGAACTCGGCAGGATGTCCCCCGCGGAGTCCGCCGCGATGCTGGCGGGGCTGGCCGGCGAGGAGCGCGTGCGGGCCGGCGCGGGCGACACGGCCGAGCTCGTACGGCTGTGCGAGGGCCTGCCCCTGGCGCTGCGCATCGCGGGGGCACGCCTGGCCGTACGCCCGGACTGGACCATCGCCACCATGGCCGGCCGGCTGGGCGACGAGCGGCGGCGGCTGCACGAGCTCGTCGCCGGCGACCTGGCCGTACGCTCCAGCCTGGCGGCCGGCTACACCGCCCTCGAACGCGGCCCCCGCCCCCTCGACCGGCTGGCCGCCCGCATGCTGTCCCTGCTGGGCCTGCTGCACGTGCCCGAGATCACCGCCGAGGCCGCCGCGGCGCTGCTCGACGCCGACCCCGCGGACGCCGACCTGGCCCTGGAACGACTGGCCGACGCCCACCTGCTGGACCGTCCCCGGCCCGGCCGCTACCAGCTCCACGACCTCGTCCGGCTGTTCGCGGGCGAGCTGCGTCCCCCGGATCCCAAGAAGCCGGTGCTGCGCGCGCTCGCCTACTACACGGCCTCCGCGCGGCTTGCCTGCGGCGTCATGGACCCCCACCGAGTCCAGCGCGGCAGGGCTCCCGAGGCGGCTCCGCACCTGGTCACCGGCCCGGAGGAGGCGACGGCCTGGTTGCAGGAGGAGGAGGGTGTGCTGGAGACCGCGGCCCGCCAGGCGCTGGCCGCCGACGACGACGACATCGCGGCGATGGGGGTGGCGCTCACCCTCGCGCTGGAATGGCCCTGTCAGCGGAGCTTCCGGACGCGGGAGATGATCGAACTCAGCTCGGCGGCGCTGAGGGTGTGCGAACGGCTCGGCGACGTGGAGGGCATGATGCACACGCGGGGCCTGCTCGCCAACACCCTGCGCATGCGGGGGCGGCACGAGGAGGCCGTCGAGCACCTGCGGGCCGAGCTGGCCCTCGCCAGGCGGCTCGGCGACGCCTTCTCCGAGCAGCGCGCGCTGGGCAACCTCGCCAACACCTACTTCAACGACGGCCGGTACGAGCAGGCGATCGTCCTCGCCGGACAGCAGCTCGCGATCGCCGACCTCATCGGCGCGCGGGTCGGCGCCCGGTACGCCATGCTCATCATCGGCGAGGCCCACCAGGCGTGTGGGCGGGCGGAGGAGGCCCGCGAGATCCTCGTCCGGGCCTTGGCCGAGGCCGAAGAGGTGGGCGACAGGACGCACCAGGCGCAGCTGCGCGCCGTCCTCGGCCGGGTGCACCTCGGCCGGGGCGAGCCGGAGCACGCCCTGCCCCACTACCTCATCGCCCTGGAGCTGATCGAGCGGGCCGGTTACCGGGTGGGACGGTTGCGCGACCTCGTCGGGCTGTCGCGCACGTACCGGGCCATGGGCGAGCTGGACCTGGCGCTCGCCCACGTCACCGAGGCGGTGGCCGGGGCCGCCGGACTGGCGGAGTGGGAGACGGAGGCCAGGGAAGAGCAGGCCGCCGTGCACGAGGCCCGCGCGAGGCGCAGGTGATCGGCGGCATCGGCATCCGCCTGCTGGGCCCGGTGACCGGCCTGCTCGACGGCGAAGAGGTCGATCTGGGGCCCGCGCGTCAGCGTGCCGTCATCGCGATGCTCGCCTCTCCCCCGGGCCGGGTCGTCACGATGGGGCAGCTCCTGGAGGGCCTGTGGGGAGAGGGCCCGCCTCCCAGCGCCGAGCAGAGCGTCTACACGTACGTGGCCGGGCTGCGGCGCGCGCTGGAACCGGGGCGGGAGCCCGGCCGGCGTTCGACGGTCCTCGTCGGGGAGGCCGGAGGGTACCGGCTCCTCCTCGCCCTCCGCCATGTGGACTCCTGCCTGTTCACGGAGCTGGTGGACGAGGCGCGCCTCCTCGACGCCGCCCGTGGCGACGAGGCCCTGGGCGTGCTGGACCAGGCCCTGGCCCTGTGGCGCGGCGTGGCCCTGAGCGGCCTGGCCGGGCCCTTCGCCGAGGCCGAGCGCTTCCGGCTGGAGGAACTGTTCCTGAGCGCCGCCGAAGCCCGCGCCGAGACTCTGCTCCGTCTCGGCCGGCCGGGCGAGACCGTCCCCAGCCTGCAGGAGCTGGTCGGACGCCATCCGCTGCGGGAGCGCCTCCACGAGCTGCTCGTCCTGGCCCTGCACGGCTCCGACCGCCAGGCCGAGGCGCTGCTGGCCTATGAGAAGGCCAGGCGCACCCTCGACGACGAGCTGGGCGTCCTGCCGGGCGAGGGCCTGCGCGCGGCGCACAGGCTGGTCCTGTCCGGTTCCGGGGAGCCGTCATCCGCCCGTCCCGCCGTGCCCCGGCAGTTGCCGCGCGATCTCATCGGGTTCGTCGGCCGGTCGAAGGAGGTGGCGCGGCTGAAGTCGCTGCTGGCGCCGGAGGACGGGCCGTCCCATCCGGTGGTGGCCATCTCGGGGCCGCCGGGTGTGGGCAAGTCGGCGCTCGCCGTGCACGTGGGGCACTCCGTCCAGGACCGGTTCCCGGACGGCCAGCTCGCCGTCGGCCTGCGCGGCGGCACGCCGGGCGTCTCCCCGCTGCCGGCGCGCGAGATCGCCGGACGGCTGCTGCGCGGCATCGGCGTGCCGAACGAGGACATCCCCCTCGACGTGGACGAGGCGGCGGCGATGTTGCGCAGCAGGCTGCACGGCAGAAGACTGCTGGTGGTCCTGGACGACGCGGCCGGTCTGGCGCAGATCAGGCCGTTCCTCGGCATGCCGCTGGGCGTCACCATACTCGTCACCAGCAGGGAGTCCTTCACCGCGGGCGACGACTGCGTGCAGCTCCGGCTCCGTCCGCTGCCCGAGCGCGAGGCCGTGGCCATGTTCTCCACGCTGGCCGGCGACGATCGGGTGACGGCCGACGCCCGCCACACCGCCGCCCTGGTCAGCCTGTGCGACGGCCTCCCGCTCGCGCTGCGGATCGCGGGCGCGCGCCTGGCCGACCATCCCGAGTGGACCGTGGGCACGCTTGCCGAGCGGCTCACGGACGAACGCGGGCGGCTGCGCGAGCTGACCGCCGGGGACCTGGCCGTACGCTCCAGCCTCAGCGGAGCGCGCGCTCGACCGGCTGGCCGATGCTCACTTGGTCGACCGGCTCAAACCGGGCCGGTACCAGCTGCACGACCTCGTCAGGCTCTTCGCCGGCGAGCTGCGCCCCGAGGACTGGAAGCGACCGCTGACGCGGACGCTCGCCTACTTCGCCGCCTCCGCGCGGCTGAGCAGCGTCACCATCGATCCGCATCGGGTTCAGCTCGCCCGGCACGTGGACGGGCCCAGGCACGAGTTCACGGACGCCGAGGAGGCGCAGGCCTGGCTGCTGGAGGAGACGCACGTCCTGAGCGCGGCGGCCGTCCAGGCCCTGAACTCGACGGACGACGAGATCGCGGAGCTGGGCGTGACGCTGGCCTTCGCGCTGAAGTGGCACCAGCAGCGAGCCCTCGCGAGCCAGGAGATCGTCGAGCTCAACACGCTGGCGCTGGGGGTCTGCGAGCGGCTCGGCGATGAGGCGGCGGCGCTCATCGCCCATGGCAACATCGCCAACGGCATGCGCCTGACGGGCAGGACCGAACAGGCGGTCGTCCACCTGAAGGTGGAGCTGGAGCTCGCGACCCGCCTCGGTGACGCCTTCGGGGAGCTGCGCGCGCTGGGCAACCTCGCCAACGCCTACGTCACCGGCCAGCGTTTCGAAGAGGCGCTGCCCTACGCCGAGCGCCAGCTCGCCGTGGCGCGCGAGGCGGAGTCGCAGGTGGGCGTCCGCTTCGCCCTGCTCATGCTGGGCATGGCCCATCAGGGCACCGGCCGCGCCCTCGAGGCGAGCCGGGCTCTCACGGAGGGCCTGGCCATGGCCCAGGAAGCCGGGGACACCACCCATGAGGGGCTCTTCCGCCTGTCGCTCGGCGAGGTGCTGGTCGAGCTCGACGACCCCGAGCGTGCTCTGGAGCACATCCGGGCGGCCACCGCCATGCTCTACGCGGGGGGCTACAGGTTCCGGGTGAACGGCCTCGTCAAGCTGTCGAAGGCCTCGCGCGCCCTGGGCAAGCTCGACGACGCGCTGGACTACGTGACGCAGGCCCTGGATCTCACGCGGCGGCACGGCTACACGACCTGGGAGCAGCGGGCCGAGGCCGAGCTGGCGGCCGTGCGCGAGGCGATGCGGACGGCGAGCCGGGAGACGTGAGGTCAGCGGGGCGGGGTGGTGTCGCGGAGGGCGAGGAAGAAGTCGACGCGGTCGGCCATCGACGACAGGTCTCTGCCGGTCAGCTCCTCGATCCTGCGGATGCGGTAGCGGACCGTGTTGACGTGCACGTGGAGCCGTTCGGCGCAGGCGTTCCAGGAGCCGGAGCAGTCGAGGAAGACGTCGAGCGTGCGGAGCAGGCCGGACTGGTGGCGGCGGTCGTAGGAGAGCAGGGGGGACAGCAGGCGGTCGGCGAAGGAGCGGCGCACGTCGCCCGGGACGGTGGCCAGGAGCAGCGCGTGGGTGTAGATCTCGTCGCTGGTGACCACGCCGCCGTCGCGGGCCTCGGCCAGCCGCCTGGCGTGCCCGGCCTCCTCCACGCCGCCCTTGAGCGCGGCGGCGCCGGCCAGCGCGCCGCTCACGCCGACGCTCAGGCGGAGGCCGGGCAGCGCGGCCAGCACCGCGGCCCCGGCCCGCAACCGCGCGGCCAGCTCCCCGGCGCTCCTCCCCCGCAACGCGACCACGGCCACCGCCCCACCGGGCCCGGCCGCCGCTCCCTCACCGCCGCGTCCCAACCCCTCGCCGCCGCGCGCCTGACCGTGGCCGGGAGGCGTCACGCCTTCGCCGCCGGCCGCCGCGACACCGGCGATGTCGACGACGCCACTGGTCCCGTCGGTGCCGTCGAAGGTGGTCGCGGCGACGACCTCGCGGGCGAGCAGCTCCTCCACGATCTGGCCGCCCAGCGCGGCGGGCGCGGGGCCGCGGGTGGCCCCCGGGCGCGGCGCGGTGGCGCTGACCACCGCGTACGGTTCGTCCGCCTCCATCCCGCACGTGCGTAGCCGGGCGTTGAGCTCGGCCACGTCGGACTCGGCCAGGGCCGCCGCCACGAGCTGCCCGGCCAGGCGGCGCTCGACCCGGCGGCCCTCCTCCAGGCGGCCGCGTTCGAGCGCCACGCAGGCGGCCAGCTCGTAGCCGAGGTCGGCGCGGCCGAGCAGGTCGCCGTCGCAGGCCAGGACCCAGCCGGCCGCCCGGTGCCCGCGGCCGACGGCGAAGAGCGTCGCGCCGCCGGCGAGGGCGGGCAGCCGGGACGCGGTCAGGTACGCCCTGGCCAGCTCCACGGGCTCGGCGGCCGTACCGACGATCACCTCGCCGGACGCGGACAGGACGGCGCCGGTGACGCCCAGCTCGGCGGCGGTCAGCTCGAACAGCCCGCGCAGGTCGGCGCCGTCGGCCAGGGCCGCCACGAGCCTGCGGTGACGCCCGAGCGCGTCGCGCACGTCGCCGGACAGCCGGGGCGCGGCCAGCTCGGCCAGCGTACGGAAGGAGACCTCGACCGGCACCTCGACCAGCGGCAGCCCGGCCCGCCGGCAGGCCGTGACCAGGTCGGCGGGCACGTGCCCGAGCCGGGCCTCGCCCGCGCCGAGGGCGGAGACCCCGGCCTCGACCAGGGCGGCCACGAAACGGGCCGAGTCGGCGGCGGTGTCGCGCCACATCAGCCCGGTCAGCACCAGCTCGCCGCCGCACAGGTAGCGCCCCGGCTCGGGCAGGTCGGTGATGTGGACCGTGCCGAACTCGCGCTCCGGGTCGCCGGCCAGCAGCCTGAGACCCAGCTCGTCGATCGCCAGCAGGTCACTGATGCGCACTTGGAGGAATATACAAGGCCGTTGTGTCAAGGGATGACCGGGATTTCACGTCATGGGCATAGGAGGGCGGGCCGGGCCGGTGCTCTACTCGGAGGATGACGGAGACGGTCCACTCCACCAGGTCCGAACGCGTCGGCGGCTCCGAGGGGGTCGGAACGAGCGCGCGGCGGCCGGACGCGACGCTGAAGGTGACCGGCGAGTTCGCCTACGCCTCCGACCTGTGGCTGGAGGGCATGGTGTGGGGCGTGACGCTGCGCAGCCCGCACCCCTCGGCCTGGATCCGCTCGATCGACGTGGGCCCGGCGCTGCGGATCCCCGGTGTGCTGGCCGTCCTGACGCACGAGGACGTGCCCGGCGAGAAGTTCTACGGGCTCGACCACAAGGACCAGCCCGTGCTGGCCATCGACCAGGTCCGGCACCAGGGCGAGCCGGTGGCGCTGGTGGCCGCCGACCATCCGGAGACCGCGCGCAGGGCGGCGGAGGCCATCGTGGTCGGCTACGAGCCGCGCCCGGCGGTGACCGATCCGCGCGCGTCACGCGAGTACGTCAGGCGCCAGCCGGTACGCAAGGGCGACACGTTCGAGGCGGAGGTCGTCGTCACCGGCGAGTACGAGGTCGGCATGCAGGACCAGGCGTTCCTCGGCCCGGAGTCGGGGCTCGCGGTCCCGGCCGAGGACGGCGGCGTGGACCTGTACGTCGCCACCCAATGGCTGCACGTGGACCGCGACCAGCTCGCCCCCTGCCTGGGCCTGCCGCCGGAGAAGGTACGGCTGACGCTGTCGGGCGTCGGCGGCGCGTTCGGGGCCCGCGAGGACCTGTCGATGCAGGTGCACGCGTGCATGCTGGCCCTGCGCCTGAACCGCCCTGTCAAGATCGTCTATGGCCGTGAGGAGTCGTTCTTCGGCCACGTGCACCGCCATCCGGCCAGGATGCGCTACGAGCACGGCGCGACGCGCGACGGCCGGCTCGTCTACGTCAAGGCCGACATCCTGCTGGACGGCGGCGCGTACTGCTCCTCCTCCCCCGCCGTGGTCGGCAACGCGGCGTCACTGGGGGCGGGGCCGTACGAGGTGCCGAACGTGTGGATCGACGCCGCGGGCGTCTACACCAACAACCCGCCGTGCGGGGCGATGCGCGGGTTCGGGGCGGTGCAGGCGTGCTTCGCCTACGAGTCGCAGATGGACCGGCTGGCCGAGGCGTGCGGCCTGTCGCCGGTCGAGATCCGGGCGCGCAACGCCGTCTCCCAGGGCTCGGCGCTGGCCACGGGCCAGGTGATCGACTCCCCCGCGCCGCTGGCCGGCATGCTGCGCGAGCTGGAGGCCATGCCGCTGCCCGCCGCCCGCGCGGAGGCGGACCTGCGGGCGCTGCCGGGCGGCGTCTCCCAGACCACGCACGGCGAGTCGGTGCGGCGCGGCGTCGGCTACGGCGTCGGGCTCAAGAACATCTGCTTCTCCGAGGGCTTCGACGACTACTCCACGGCCAGGGTGCGGGCCGAGCTGGCCGGCGGCGTGCCGCGGGTCACCGTGCACACCGCCGCCGCCGAGGTGGGGCAGGGCCTGGTCACCGTCCAGGCCCAGATCGCGCGCACGGAGCTGGGCATCGAGGAGGTGAGGGTGGCGACCGCCGACACCGCCGTGGGCTCGGCGGGCTCGTCGTCGGCCTCGCGGCAGTCGTACATGACGGGCGGTGCGGTGAAGGCGGCCTGCGAGGCGGTGCGCGAGCGGTTCAAGGGGCTGCCGCCGCGGGAGGCGCTGGCCAGGTTCGGGCCGATCGAGGAGACCCGCGAGTACCGGCACCGGCCCACGTACCCGATGGACCCGGTGACCGGGCAGGGCGACTCGCACACGCAGCTCGCGCTGTGCGTGCACCGCGCGGTGGTGGACGTGGACACCGAGCTGGGGCTGGTCAAGGTCGTGGAGCTGGCCGCGGTGCAGGACGTGGGCCGGATCATGAACCCGCAGGCGCTGGAGGGCCAGATCCACGGCGGCACGGCCCAGGGCCTCGGGCTGGCGCTCATGGAGGAGATCCAGGTACGCGAGGGCAGGGTGCTGAACCCGTCGTTCACCGACTACCTGATCCCCACCATGCTCGACATGCCCCCCATGCAACTGAAAATCCTGGAAAATCCAGACCCGTCCGCGCCGTACGGCCTCCGCGGCGCCGGCGAGCCGCCCACGCTCTCCTCCACCCCGGCCGTCGTCGCCGCCGTACGCGCCGCCACCGGCCTCCGGTTGACTCGCGTTCCGATCAGGCCGGAAGATATCGCCTTGTCCAATCACGGGGAGGTATCCGATGGCAAGCGGTCGTGAAGCCGCCGAGGCGGAGTTCAGTCGCTTCGACACCGACGGCGACGGTCTGCTGACCGCGGCCGAGATCAGGCAGGCCAACGAGGCGCTGGGGGTCCACGGCGCCTCCGAGGAGGAGATCGAGGCGTTCGTCAAGGCCGCCGACACCGACGGCGACGGCCGGATCGGGCTGGAGGAGTTCGTCGGCCTGGTCGGCCACGGGCGGCACGAGAAGGCGTGATCATGTCCCCCGCCGGGTAGGTGACCCGCACTCCCCTCGATCATGATGAGGGGGACTGCGTGGTGCTCGACAGACTCTTCGAGCTGACCGGGCGGGGGACGACCGTCGGACGCGAGGTCCGCGGCGGCCTGACCACCTTCATGGCGATGGCCTACATCATCCTGCTCAACCCGATCATCCTGGCCGGCGCGAAGGACGTCACCGGCGCCCGGCTGTCCATCGCCGAACTGACCACCTCGACCGCGCTGGCGGCAGCGATCTCCACGCTGCTCATGGCGTTCGTCGGCAACGCGCCGTTCGCCCTGGCCGCCGGGCTCGGGCTGAACGCGGTGGTCGCCTACCAGGCCGCGCCGCACATGACCTGGCCGCAGGCGATGGGCCTGGTCGTGCTGGAGGGCGCGGTCATCATCGTCCTGGCCGTGACCGGCCTGCGCACCCTGATCATGAACGCGATCCCGCTGGCGCTCAAGCACGCGATCAGCGTCGGGATCGGCCTGTTCATCGCCCTGATCGGCCTGGTGGACGCGGGTTTCGTCGCCCGGGGCACCGGCACGCCCGTGCAGCTCGGCGCGACGGGCCACCTCACGGGCTGGCCGGTCGCGCTCTTCTGCGCCGGCCTGCTGCTGATGATCGTCCTGTACGTGCGCAGGACCCCGGCCGCCATCCTCATCAGCATCGCGGTCACCGCGGTCCTGGCCGTGCTGGTCAACTCGGTGGTCCCCATCCCGCCCGGGGAGTGGGGCGTGGTGGTCCCGCACATGCCCGAGTCCCTGGTCGCGGCGCCGAGCTTCGGGCTGGTGTGGCAGTTCGACCTGTTCGGCGGGTTCGTCAGGGCGGGCGCGCTGACCGCGACCGTGGTGCTGTTCACGCTGGTGCTGTCGGGCTTCTTCGACGCGATGGGCACGATCATCGGCGTCAGCGACGAGGCCGGCCTGGTGGACCAGATGGGACGGGTGCCGCGCCTGGGCCGCATCCTGACCGTGGACGGCGTCGCCGGCATGGTCGGCGGTTCGGTCAGCGCCTCGGCCAACACCGTCTTCGTCGAGTCGGCCGCCGGTGTGGGCGAGGGGGCGCGCACCGGGCTGGCCAGCGTCGTGACCGGCGCGCTGCTCGGGCTGACGCTGCTGTTCACGCCGATCGCCGCGGTGGTCCCGGCGGCCGCGGCGGCGCCCGCGCTGGTGCTGGTCGGGGCGCTGATGATGACGCAGTCCAAGAACGTGCCGTGGACCGACATCGAGCTGGCCGTACCGGCGTTCCTGACGATCGCGCTGATGCCGTTCACGTACTCGATCACGAACGGGGTGGGGGCCGGGGTGATCTCCTACACGCTGATCAAGGCGGCCCGGGGTCGCTTCGCGGAGATCCCGTGGTTGTTGTGGGCCGTCTCGCTGGTCTTCCTGGCCTACTTCGGGATCGACGGCCTGCGGGCCCTGTTCGGTTAGCGGATGTCACCGCTGTTGCAGGCCACGCCGTTGCCGTCGAGGTCGGGATACCAGGAGTACTCCTCATGCGTGCCGCGCGTGTAGGGGCCGTCGCCGGCGGCCTGGGCCTCCTTGCAGTTCGCGTAGCGCCTGTCGGGGACGCGCCCGACGCCCGCGGGGGCGGTCGAGCCGGTGGTCGAGCCGGTGGTCGAGCCGGTGGTCGCGCCGGTGGTCGCGCCGGTGGTCGCGCCGGTGGTCGCGGTGCCCTGGCCCGTGTCCGCGGGCTGCTGGGGTTGCGGCTGCTGGTCGGTGGCCGGCTGGGACGGCTGCGGCTGCCCGGGCTGGGACGGGACGGGGTCCGGCTGGGACGCGGGCGTGCCGAGCATGCGGATCACCAGCGCGTCGGCGTCCTCCTTGGTGAAGCCCACGACGCTCAGGCTGTCGCCGTCCATGCTCTGCGTGACGACCGGCGCGGCCAGGACCGTCTTGGGCGTCTGCTCGCCCTCGGGCGCCAGCACGATCGCGACCTGCCGCTGCGTGGGCTGGAGCTCGTCGATGAGCCGGACCAGCCGGTCCTTGAAGACGGGCGCGACGGCGATGCGCACCGAGTACGAGTTGTCGGCCGCCCGGACGGCCTCGATCCGCTGCACGGCGCCGACCGTGACGCCGTCCTCCAGGAGGTAGCAGGTGGTCTGCTGCTCGTCGAGCACGGCCGGGTCGCCGGGGCAGGGCGCGGTCTTGGTCTCCTTGACCGGCGCGAAGTGGATGGGCGTGGCCAGGCGCTGCGGCGGCGCGCCGCCGAGGAGCGGGCTGTCGGGGCTGCGCGTCATCAGGACGGCGACCGTGCCGAGCACGCCCGCGACGGCGACGACGAGCACCAGCGAGACGGTCAGCACGATGGTGGTGAGACGGCTGGCCCTCGGCTCCTCCGGTTCTTCCGCCTCCGCGGGAGGCGCTGCTACCGGTTTGTCCATCGTTGACGACCCCATCCTGACGTTCGGGCTGCCGGTGAGCCTATCGAGGACGGGCAGCAGCGGGGTAATCAGCCGAAAATTCCTCACCTATCTGTGAGATCGGAGGAAAAATGGAAATGAGAACGCAGATTGTCGAGAACTTTCCACGCGAACGAGGGATGACCCCATGAAGGTCGGAGTTCCCCGCGAGGTCAAGAACAGCGAATACCGCGTCGCACTCACCCCGGCGGGCGTCCATGAACTGGTACGTCACGGGCACCAGGTCCACGTCGAGCGGGAGGCGGGCCTCGGCTCGGCCATCCCGGACGACGACTACGCCGCGGCGGGCGCCGTCATCGCGCCGCACGCCGACGAGGTGTGGGCCGCGTGCGACCTGATCATGAAGGTGAAGGAGCCGGTGGCCGAGGAGTACCACCGGATGCGCAAGGGCCAGATCCTGTTCACCTATCTCCACCTGGCCGCCTCGGGCCCCCTGACCAGGGCCCTGCTCGACTCGGGCGTCACGGCCATCGCGTACGAGACCGTGCAGAACAGGGACGGCTCGCTGCCCCTGCTCGCCCCCATGTCGGAGGTGGCGGGACGGCTGGCGCCGCAGGTCGGGGCCTACCACCTGATGCGCTCGCAGGGCGGCAGGGGCGTGCTCATGGGCGGCGTGTCCGGCGTGCGGGCGGCGAACGTGGTGGTGATCGGCGCCGGGGTGTCCGGCATGAACGCCGCCGCCATCGCGCTCGGCATGCAGGCCGAGGTGCTGCTGCTCGACCGCAACATCGACAAGCTCCGCCAGGCGGACATGATCTACCAGGGCCACTGCCAGACGGTCGCGTCGAACACCCTGGAGATCGAGAAGGCCGTCCTGGAGGCGGACCTGGTCATCGGCGCGGTCCTGGTGCCGGGGGCCAAGGCGCCCATGCTGGTCACCGACGACCTGGTGAGCCGGATGAAGCCGGGCTCGGTGCTGGTGGACATCTCGATCGACCAGGGCGGCTGCTTCGAGGGCTCGCGGCCGACCACGCACGCCGAGCCGACGTACCGGGTGCACGAGTCGGTCTTCTACTGCGTGGCCAACATGCCGGGGGCGGTGCCGCACACCTCGACGTTCGCGCTGACCAACGTGACGCTGCCGTACGCGCTGGCCGTCGCGGGCAAGGGCTGGCGCGAGGCGGTCCGTACGGACGCGGCCCTGGCGGCGGGCGTGAGCACCCACGAGGGACGCCTGACCAGCCGGCCGGTGGCCGAGGCGCACGGCCTGGAGTGGTCGCCGCTGGAGGAGGTGCTGGCCTGAGCGCCCGGCCGACGGAGCTCCGGCGAGCCGGACACACGTCGAGGGCCCGGCCGGAGCCGGGCCCTCGACGTGTGCGCAAGCGGGTGTTACTTGGACTGGCTGGGCGAGGGAGCGAGCGTCTCCATCGGGGTGTTGCCGGTCGGCTCGGGCGGCAGCGGGGCCTGGTCGGCCGTGGTGGTGATGGCGTCCTGGCCACCGCACACGGCGCCCGGCTCGGGGGTGTCGGCCCCGTTCTGGAACTTCTTGATGAAGGCCTTGAGCTTGGGGTCGGAGGGGTCCTGCAACTTGAGCTGGTGGCCCCACGTCGAGGCGACCAGCGGCGCGGGCAGGCCCGGGTAGGGGCTGACCAGCATGTAGTCCTGCTGACCCGTGGAGGTCGCCACTTCCTTCAGCGCGTCGAGCTGCGCCTTGGGCAGGTCGGGGCGGTAGGTGATCCAGACCGCGCCGTGCTCCAGCGAGTGCACCGCGTGCTCGTTGTGGATCGGCTTGTCGTAGACCGCGCACTGCTGCCAGTAGTTGTTGTGCTCGCCGCCGACGGGCGGGGTCTCCTTGTACGTGACCGTCTTGGCGACGTGCTGCCCGGCCTCGTACTTGTAGCTGGACACCGCGTCGAGCGAGGTCGCGCGGGCCTGGTTGACCAGGTAGAACCCGACCACGCCGACGAGGACCACGACGATGAGACCGCCCGTCCCCCACATGAGCAGTGCGGCGCGGCGTTGTTTGCGCTGCTGCTCGGCCCGCATCTTCTGCAGATGCTCGCGCCTCGCCTGCGCCTTCTCCTTCGTCATCGTCCCTCCATCGGCGTACTGACTTCGGTCACCCTATGCCCTACCGGCGTATGCGGAGAATAAGAGCCGCATAAGCGTCGGATCACAGCTTTGCGCAGGGGTGGGTACGCTGGACGGGCCATGGAAAAGCCCGCCGGAAAACCCGTTCTGATCGTCTGCGCCGTGCTGGTGCTCCTCGCCGCGGCGTTCCTGCTGTTCGGCAGGGACGGCACCCCCGGCGACTCCTCGCCCGAAGCCGGGTTCGCCCGCGACATGGCCACGCATCACGCGCAGGCCGTGGAGATGGCGTTCGTCATCCGGGACAAGGGCCCGGCCAAGGAGATCAGGAACCTCGCCTTCGACATCATCACCACGCAGTCCAACCAGCGCGGCATGTTCCAGGGCTGGTTGCAGCAGTGGGATCTCGCCCAGGCGACCGACCAGCGGCCGATGGCCTGGATGGCGGGTCACGGCCACGGGGCCACGCCCACCGCGCCGGGCGCCATGCCGGGCATGGCCTCGCCGCAGGAGCTGGCCAAGCTCAAGGAGCTGCAGGGCGTCCAGGCCGAGGTGTTGTTCCTCCAGCTCATGATCCGCCACCACGAGGGCGGCGTGGAGATGGCCGAGGGGCTGCTCAAGCTGTCCAAGCGGGACGAGGTGGTCGGCATGGCCCAGAAGATCGTCCAGGGGCAGAGCGGTGAGATCAAGCTGATGACCGACCTGCTCAAGCAGCGCGGCGCGCAGCCGTACCCGTCGATCCTGACCTCCTGAATCCCGCGCGGGGCCGCGTGAGAGGCTGGAGCCCGGAGCGGGGAAGGGCGGGCGCCGTGATCACCGCAAGAGCCGAGACCGTCGTCGTGGGCTCGGGGCCCAACGGGCTGATGGCCGCCGTCCTGCTGGCCCGCGCCGGGCGCGAGGTGCTGCTGCTGGAGGCGGGCGACCGGTTCGGCGGCGGGCTGCGCTCCGGCGAGCTGACGCTTCCCGGCCGGGTGCACGACCTGGGCGCCACCGTGATGGCGATGGCGCTGGCCTCGCCCGCGTTCCGGGCGCTCGGCCTCAAGGGGGTCGAGTTCGCCCATCCTCCGGTGGCCGCGGCCCATCCGCTCGACGACCGTCCGGCCGTGCTCCTGCACCGGGACGCCGCCCGTACGGCCGAGGGCCTGGGCCGCGACGGCCGGGTGTGGCGGGCGACCGCGGGCGCGGCGGCGCGGGCCGGGTTCCCGCTCATGGAACTGCTGCTCAGCCCGCTCGGGCCCTGGCGGGCCGGGCCGGGCACGTTCGCGCGGGCGGCCGGGTTCGGCGCGGCGGCCGTGCTGCCTGCCACGACGTTCGGCCGGAGGGCGCTGCGGACGGTCGAGGGCCGGGCGCTGCTGGCCGGCCTGTCCGCTCACTCCATGCTCGACCTGCGCTCCCCCACCAGCGCCGGCTACGGGCTGGTGCTCGGGGCGCTGGCCCACCTGGTCGGCTGGCCGGTCGTGCGCGGCGGCTCGCAGGTGCTGGCCGACGCCCTGGTGGCCGAGCTCAGGTCACTGGGCGGCGAGGCGGTCACCGGCCACCGGGTCGAGCGGCTCGACGAGCTCGACGCCCGGACGGTGGTGCTCGACGTGACGCCCCGGCAGTTCCTCGCGATGGCCGACCTGCCCGCCGGGTATCGCCGCGGCCTGAGCCGCTACCGGTACGGGCCCGGCGTCTTCAAGCTGGACTGGGCGCTCGACGGGCCGGTGCCGTGGCGTGACCCGGAGGTCGCGCGGGCCGGGACCGTGCACCTCGGCGGCACGCTGGAGGAGATCACGCTCGCCGAGGCCGAGGTCGCCGCCGGACGGCACTCGCCCCGCCCGTACGTGCTGGTCGTGCAGCCGTACGCGGCCGATCCGACCAGGGGCGGGCACACGCTGTGGGCCTACTGCCACGTCCCCAACGGCTCGTCGGCGGACATGACGGACGCCGTCGAGACCCAGATCGAGCGCTACGCGCCCGGCTTCCGCGACCGGGTGCTGGCCAGGCACGCGACGGGCCCGGCCGATCTGGAGGCGGCCAACCCCAACCTGGTCGGCGGCGACATCGGCGGCGGGCTCAGCAGCCTGGTCCAGTTCGTGCGGCGGCCGGTCTGGTCGCCCGCGCCGTGGCGCACCCCGCTGCCGGGGGTGTTCCTGTGCTCCTCCTCCACACCGCCGGGGCCCGGCGTGCACGGGATGGGCGGCTGGCAGGCCGCCCGCCTGGCCACCCAGGCGGAGCGGCACGCCTCCTGACCGCCGGTCAGGCCCGCATCTCCTCGGCGACCGCCGCCGCGAACGCGTCGACGTCCGCCTCGGTGGTGTCGAAGGCGCACATCCAGCGCACCTCGCCGGTCGCCTCGTTCCAGGTGTAGAAGCGGAAGCGCTTCTGCAGCCGCTCGGTCACGTCCTTCGGCAGGATCGCGAAGACCGCGTTGGCCTCCACGGGCCGGGGCACCGTGACGCCCGGGATGCGCGACACGGCCTCGGCCAGCCGCCGTCCCATGGCGTTGGCCTGCCGGGCGTTGCGCAGCCACAGGTCGCCCGAGAGCAGCGCCTCGAACTGGGCCGAGACGAACCGCATCTTGGACGACAACTGCATGAACGTCTTGCGGATGTAGTCCACGCCGGTGGCCGCCTCCGGGTTGAGCACCACGACGGCCTCGCCGTACAGCAGGCCGATCTTGGTGCCGCCGAAGGACAGGACGTCCACGCCCGCGTCGGTGGTCAGGGCCCGCATCGGCACGTCGAGCGCGGCGGCGGCGTTGGTCAGCCGCGAGCCGTCGAGGTGGACGAGCAGGCCGAGCTCGTGCGCGTGCGCGCAGATCGCGGCGATCTCCTCGGGTGTGTAGACCGTCCCCCACTCGGTGGTGTTGGAGATCGACACCACCTTGGGCTGGGCCCGGTGCACGTCCCCGAAGCCCCACGCCTGGCGGTCGATCAGCCCGGGGGTGAGCTTGCCGTCGGGCGTGGGCACGGTGAGCAGCTTGATGCCGCCCGCCACCTCGGGGGCGCCGCCCTCGTCGGTGTGGATGTGCGCGCTCTCGGCGCAGACGACCGCCTCCCAGTGGGCGGTCATCGCGCGCAGCGAGACCACGTTCGCCGCCGTGCCGTTGAAGACCGGCCAGGCCCGCGCCCGGTCGCCGAAGTGCCGCTGGAAGACCTGCTGCAGCGCCTCGGTGTAGACGTCGTCGCCGTAGGCGATCTGGTGACCGCCGTTGGCCTGGACGATGGCCTGGAGGATCTCCGGGTGCACGCCGGCGTAGTTGTCGCTGGCGAACGCCTTGAGCTGGGGGTCGTGCCGGGGGATCAAGAAGTGAGGTCCAATCGGGTGCCGTTGATGTCTGCGGCGGGGCGGTCGTAGAGGCCGGCGATCGCCTCCGCCAGGTCGCCGACGTCGGTGAAGCCGGGGAACTTCGCCTCCGGCTTCGCGGCCCTCATCGCGTCGTTGACCAGGGCCTTCACCACCAGTATGACCGCTGCCGCGTTCGTGCCGGACAGCGCGTCGGCCAGGGAGAGCGTCCACGCCTCCGAGGCCGCCTTGGCCGCCGAGTAGGCCGCGCCGCCCGCCGTGGGGCGCTGGGCGGCCTTGGCCGAGACGATGACGAACCGGCCGTTGTCGCTCTTGCGCAGCAGCGGCTCGAAGGCCAGCGACACGTGCTGGAGGGTGCGGATCAGCAGGTCGTGCAGGACGTCCCAGTCCTCCAGGCGGGTGTCGGCGAACGTGCGCGAGCCGCGCCAGCCGCCGACCAGGTGGACCACGCCGTCGACCCGGCCGTGCTCGGCGTCGATGCGCGCCGCCAGGTCCTGGACGGCCGCGCGGTCGAGCAGGTCGACGTCCTGCTTGTCGACCCCGATCACGGTGTGCCCCTGCTTGCGGAAGTGCTCGGAAACGGCCTCACCCGTGGGGCCGCCGGCCCCCGTCACCAGGATGATCATGCGCGGATCCCCTTAGTCGAATCGACCACGTCTGTCAGCTTACGGCGCAGGGCCTCGTAGAACATGCTGAGCGGGAACTCGTCCGGCAGCACCGCGTCCACCTTGGCCTTCTGCTCCTCCGGCAGCGCCTGCACGCCCTTGGCCCACACCGAGCCGGGGGCCGGCGGCACGTACGCGCTGACCAGCTCGTGGGCGGCCAGCCAGTGCGCCAGCTTGGACCGGTCGATGCTGTCGCGGTACAACTTCTCGACCTCGCCCCGCAGGTCGGCCACGCCGTCGGCGACGCGCTCCCAGTCGATCGTGAGCCGGTTGTCGGTCCAGCGCACGATGTCGTTGCGGTGCAGGTAGGCGAAGAGCAGCTGGCCGCCGAGCCCGTCGTAGTTGCGCACCCGGTCACCGGTGACCGGGAACCTGAACAGCCGGTCGAACAGGATCGCGAGCTGGACGTACCGGGCATGCGGCACGCCCTTGCCCTCCAGCTCCACGGCCTCGCCGAACGCGGTCAGGTCGCAGCGCAGCTCCTCCAGCGAGTACAGCCAGTACGGCATCCGCTGCTTGATCATGAACGGGTCGAACGGCAGGTCGCCGTGGCTGTGCGTGCGGTCGTGGATCAGGTCCCACAACACGAACGTGTCCTGGGCGAGCTGCTGGGAGTCCAGCAGCCGGGCGGCGTCCGGCGGCAGGTCGAGCCTGAGCGTGGCGGCGGCCGCCGCCGAGACCCGCCGGAACCTGGCGGACTCGCGGTCGGCGAAGATGCCGCCCCAGGTGAAGCGGGCGGGCGCCTGGCGCACCGCGACCGTCTCGGGGAACAGCACGGCCGAGTGGGTGTCGTAGCCGGAGGTGAAGTCCTCGAACGCGATCGGCACGAACATCGGGTTGTCGTAGCCGCCCGCCTCCAGCCGGGCCAGCCAGTCGGGCCAGATGGTCCGGATCCAGACGGCTTCGAGGTTGCGGTCGAGGTTGCCGTTCTGGGTGTACATGGGGAACACCACGACGTGCTCCAGGCCGTCCACACGCTGGGTGTCGGGGTGGAAGAGGTCCAGGGCGCCGAGGAAGTCGGGCACGCCGAGGTCCTGCTCGGCCCAGGCGGCCAGGTCGTCCTGGACGGCCTGGAGGTACGCGGCGTCATGAGGGAAATGGGGCGAAATTTCGCCCACGCGGCGGCCGATCTCGGCGACCAGCGCCTTGGCCCGCTCCTTCTCCCGCGGCACCGAGCCGTCCTTGACCTGCAGCGGACGCAGCTCCTCCACGGCCTCCTTGAGCCGGGCGAACAGGGCGGCCTTGGCCTCGTCCCGGGATCCGGCGCCCTCGTCGCCGCCGGGGACGCGGGCGGCCCAGGTGATCACGTTGCCCCAGAGCCTGCGGTGGTCGTAGTCCTCGATCGAGTCGTCGCCGAACAGGTCGGAGTCGGCGAACACGACGACCCGGCCCTTGCCGTGCCGCAGGGCGACGGCCAGCGGCGCGCCCGCCGGGTCGGCGGTGGCCGAGGTGGCGAACAGGACCGTCGCCTGCTCGGGGGCGCTCAGCACGCCCGAGCGGTAGAAGCAGGCCCGCTGGACGCCTGCCAGCACGCCGTCGCCGGTGGCGCGCTCGGCCAGCACCCAGGTCGCGACCTCGCGGTGGGCGTTCCTCGGGTCGCGCACGGTCGTGTGACCGACGCCCACCCCGAAGCGGGAGAGCAGCTCGGCGACGTTGTTGCCGTACTTGTCCTGCTCCTCCTCGGCCAGCACCACGAGCCCGCCGCCCTCGGCCACGAACGACTCGACGGCGTCCAGCTCGGCGGCGGCGAAGACGGGGCTGCCCTGGCCGGTGGTGCGCTCCCACCGGTCGCCGGACGGGTGGGCGATCACCAGCACGTCCTGGCCGGCCAGCGTCGCGGCCGTCAGGGAGCCCTCGGTGTGGGCGAGCACGTCGTGCCCCAGATGGCGCAGCGCGGCGGCCGCGCGCGCGTAGCTGTTGTCGTCGGGGTGGGAGGGGTTGATGGTCTCGGCGACGTCGCGGCGGATGGTCCACGACTCGTTGTGGGCCTCGTCGAACAGCACTCGGGGGAACGATGGCATGAAATATCTCCTGTTACTACCGCCTTCTCACGGAAAATATACACATACGTACCCCCCTGTCCGTCAAACCTCAGGCCGCACCCGGGCGTACGACGCCTGATTCGTAGGCGAAGACGACCGCCTGGGCCCGGTCCCGCAGGCACAGTTTCATCAGCACCCTGGCCACGTGCGTCTTGACCGTGGCCTCGCCGACGTACAGGTCTCTGGCGATCTCGGCGTTGGTCAGCCCCCTGGCCAGCAGCCGCAGCACCTCCAGCTCGCGCGGCGTCAGCTCGGCCAGCATCGGCGAGGGCGTGGGGTCGGCGCGCCCGGCGAACGTGGCGATGACCCGGCTGGTCACGGCCGGGTCGAGCAGCGCGTCGCCGGAGTGCACCACCCTGATCGCCTCCAGGAGCTGCTCGGGCGGCGACACCTTGAGCAGGAACCCGCTGGTTCCGGCGCGCAGCGCGGCGTAGAGGTTCTCGTCGGTGTCGAACGTGGTCAGCGTGATGACCTTGGGCGGCGAGGGGGTGTCGAGCAGTTCCCTGGCCGCGGCGAGCCCGTCGAGCCGGGGCATGGAGATGTCCATGAGGACGATGTCGGGTCTCGTGCGGCGGGCCACCGCGATGGCCTCGCGTCCGTCGCCGGCCTCGCCGACGACCTCCATGCCGGGGTCGCTCTCGACGACCATGCGCAACCCGGCCCTGACCATCGCCTGGTCGTCGGCGATGACGATTCGTATGCCCACACGCGGAGGGTAGACGCCGGATGCCCGGCTTGGACACCCAGGTCAAGCCGGGCACAAGTCAGTTACAAGTCTACGAAGGGCGCACACTCTGCCTGATACGCGTCTGGACGGCGTCGTCGCAGGTGTTCTTGGCACAGAAGTACATCACGAGCATGGTCTTGGGCCGGCGGTCGATGACGTAGCTGACGAATCCGAGCCGGGTGCCACTGGCCGGGTCGTGCAGCGCGCCGTCGAAGCGGGTGGCCGGGCTGTTGCCCGCCTGGTCCTGGACCGGCTTGCCCAGATCCACCTGGCCGGGCAGCAGGTTGTCCATCTTGCTCTTCATCTGCTCGGAGTCGCCGCCCGCGTCGAGGGTGTCGGAGACCTGGACGTACACGCCCACGGCGCTGTCGGGGTCGTCGGCGACGATCTGGGACACGGCCGACCAGTCGGCCCCCGGACCGGCCACGAACAGCGACTCGAACTCGGTGGCGTACGGCGAGGCCACGGCGAACAGGTCCTGGTGGGTGCGCGCGGTCCAGTCGCCGGGGTAGTCGAAGGCGAGCGGCGCGGCGGCGCTGGCGGCGTAGCGCGACCAGGTGTCGCCGCGGTGGTTGAAGACGATCATCGCGACCAGCGCCAGCGCGGCCACGGCGGCCACCAGCGTGACGGCCACGAGCGGCAGCCGCCCCGGACTCCTGGCCGGAGCCGTGGGGTGGGTGGGGGCCGCATTGTGCGGATTGGCCGTGTGCGGCCCGGAGGGCTGTCCCAGGCCGTGCGGGCCGGTCCGCGGCACCGCGTACGGGCTCTGCCGCGAGCCGGTCTGAGGGGCCGCCTGAGGCCCGGTACGGGGGCCTGTGACCGGCCCTGGAACCGGCCCCGGAACGGGTCCCGGAACCGGCGCCGCGTGCGGGCCCGTGCGCGGGACGGCGTGCGGCACCGGGTGGGGCCCCGACGGGTGCCTGCCGCCCGGCTCGGCCTCCTGGCCGCTGATCGCGTCGCGCAGCGCGGTCACGAACTCCACGCAGGTGGCGTAGCGCTGCTCGGGCGACTTGGCCAGCGCGCGCGACATCACGGTGTCCACCTGCGGCGGCAGCTCGGGCCGGAGCTGCGACAGCGGCGCGGGCTGCTCGGCCAGGTGCGCCCACAGCAGCGCGATGTCGTTCTCCCGCTGGAACGGCAGCCGCGCGGTCAGCGCCTCGTAGACCACGCAGGCCAGCGCGTACTGGTCGCACCGGCCGTCGATGTGCTCCTTGTTGATCTGCTCGGGCGACATGTACCGGGGCGTGCCGATGAACTGGTCGGTCTGGGTCAGGCCGGAGATCGACGAGCGGTGCTTGGTGATGCCGAAGTCGGTCAGGTAGACGTGGTCGCCGGCCAGCAGGATGTTGGCCGGCTTCACGTCGCGGTGGATCAGGTCGTGGGCGTGCGCGGCGTCGAGCGCGGCGGCCGTCTGGACGAAGATCTGGCTGGCCTGGGCGAGCGGCAGCGGGCCCCGGTCGTAGATGAGCCTGCGCAGGTCGAGGCCGTCCACGTAGCGCATGGCGATGTACAGGACGCCGTCGTCGTCGGCGTTGGCCTCGTAGATGGGGATGATGTTGGGGTGCTCGATGCTGGCGACCGTCCTGGACTCCAGGATGAACCGCTGGCGGAACCTGTCGTCCACGGAGAGCACCGGGTTGAGGATCTTCAACGCCACGCGGCGGCTGAGCCGGGGGTCGAGCGCCAGGTAGACGACGGCCATGCCGCCCTTGCCGACGATGTCCTCGATGTAGTACCCGGCCACCTCCTGGCCGATGAGCGATCTGTCGTTCAAGTGCATCACGTCTCGATGGGGTGGCCGCAGTAGCCGCAGAAACGGTGGGCCGGGCCGAGCCTCATGCCGCACGAGGTGCAGTACTTGACCGGCGGGGTGTCGGGGGCGGTCATCACCTGCTGCTGCTGCGGGACCATCTGGAACGGCTGCGAGCGCCGTACGACGACGGTCTGGCTCCCGCCCTCGTCGTACGGCGGGGCCGCCGCCAGGGGCTCCGGCAGCTCGATCGGTCTCGGCGGCGTCCGCCGCCGCCACAGCAGGTACACCCCGCCGGCCGCGGCGATGAGCAGCACCCCGGCCGCCATCAGGAACGGCCACAGCGGCGTGGACCGCGACGTGGGCGCCACCGCCTGCTTGGTGCCCTGGTCCTCGGGCCCGCCCCGCTTGGCCAGGGACGTCTTGAGCAGCGTGGCGGCCACCACGTTGCCGGGATAGAGCTCCAGCACGCGCTGGAAGCCCGGCGCGGCCTCGGTGTAGTACTTGGTGTGGTAGCGGGTCAGCGCGGCCTCGAAGGCGGTGTCGATCGCGCCCCTGCGCGGCGCGACCTTGGCCGCGGCCAAGGTGGCGGTGATCTCCCTGACGCCCAGCATGGTGGCCTCTTTGCCGCCGCCGATGAGCATGCCGATGACGTGCCCGTCCTTGTCGCCGATCACCGGCGCCCCGGCCAGGCCCTGGTCGACCAGCGCGCCCAGCTTCACCGGCTCGTCGACCTTCTTCTCCGGGTCGGCGAAGGGCCTGCCTGTCGCGCCGGCCTGGCCGCCCTTGGACAGGTGGGCGATCTGCACGGTCTCCTGGACGTCGGGCCCGGGCCGGCCCAGGAAGCCGGCCACGTTGGTGGGCGAGCCCTCCTGCTCGGGCACCTTGTCGGCGAGCGGCGCGGTCGGCACGCCGACGCCGCCGGAGGCGGGGGTGAGCGGGATCAGCACGGCGGGGGTGTCGGGGGTCTTGCCGGCCTTGATGCACTTGTACTTCAGGCCCGCGCTCGGCGGCGAGACGTTGGGGAACACCGTGATGTCGGTGGTGACGTCGATGATGCAGGTGGCGGTGCTGGTCTTCGGCGGGTAGCACTCCTGCAGATGGTGGTTGAGCTGGTCGTCCTTGAGGGTGTGCTTCTTGTAGTCGAGCGGGATCTTGACCTTGTGGTGCTCGGCGAAGATCTTGTTGGCGGCGTAGATCGCGACGTCGTCCGGGTTGACGGCGTTGCGCCTGAGCGTGACGACGTCGCCCTCGGGGTTGACGACGGTCCCCGTGCCGGACGCGAACGGGATGTCGTAGGAGCGCTCCACGTGTTTCAGTTCGCCGATGTGGTCGAGCAGGGTGATCTCGACGTGGGACACCGCCTCCACCCGCACGACGGCCGGCGTCACCAGGTCGGTGATCCCGCTGGGATGGTTGTGGGCGGCGGCGGGGATCGCGAGCAGCACGAGCGCCGCCGCCACGCTGCCCGCCAGAGCCGTGATGCGCGCCATCTTCGCTCCAAACACTGAATAGGTCCAGGTTCCCAATCAGATGCCGTAAGTCAAGGGATCGATACATAGACAAGCGCTTGCTCGGGGACTTAACGTACCGGGATGGGGTTCGCGATCGGCGTCGATGTCGGCGGCACCTTCACTGACGTGGTCCTGAGCGGCCCCGGCGGCGTCACCGCCGTGGCCAAGTGTTTGAGCACCCACGACGACCCCATCGCCGGCATACTCACCGGCGTTACTCGCGCGCTCGGGCCCGTGGACCCCGCCCTGGTCACCCGGGTCGTGCACGCGACCACGCTGGCGACCAACGCGGTGCTCGAACGTACGGGCGCGCGGGTGGCGTTCGTGACCACCCGGGGCTTCCGCGCCACCGTCCCGCTCGGCCGCCACGCCCGCGTGGAGGAGGACCGGTACGACCTGCGCTTCACCCCGCCCCCTCCCCCGGTCGCGCCCGGCGACTGCTTCGAGGTGGACGAGCGCGTCTCGGCCCGCGGCGCCGTGCTGAGGCCCCTGGACCCCGCCTCGGTACGGCGGGCAGCGGTGGAGATCGCCCGGCGCGGCATCACCTCGGCGGCCGTCTGCCTGCTGCACTCCTACGCCGAGCCCGCCCACGAACGGCGGGCCGCGTCGATCCTGCGCGAGCACGTGCCGCACGTGGTGGCCTCCTGCGAGATCTGGCCCGAGATCCGCGAGTACGAGCGCGCCACCACCACCATCATGTCCGCCTACATCGGCCCGCTGATGGCCTCCTACCTGTCGCGCCTGCGCGAGCGCCTGGCCGCGGTCGGGATCACCGCGCCCGTCCACGTCATGGAGTCCGGCGGCGGGGTGATCTCGGCCGAGCTGGCCGCCCGGCGCGCGGTGTCCACCATCGAGTCGGGCCCGGCCGCCGGGGTGCTGGCGGCGGCCGGGACCGGGCTGCCGGACGTGATCTCGTTCGACATGGGCGGCACGACGGCCAAGGCGTGCGCGGTTCGCGGGGGACGTCCGGAGATCACCCATGAGTTCCACGTGGGCGGCAAGGGCAGCTTCGGCGGGCGGCGGGCGGGCACCGGCGTGCCGATCAAGACGCCGGCCGTCGACCTGGCCGAGGTCGGCGCGGGCGGGGGCAGCGTCGCGTGGCTGGACCCGGCGGGCGGGCTGCGCGTCGGGCCGCGGTCGGCCGGCTCCTCCCCCGGGCCCGCCTGCTACGGGCTCGGCGGGAGCGACCCGACGGTCACCGACGCCGACCTCGTGCTCGGCTACCTCTCCTCGGCCTCGATCCCGCTCTCGGCGCCGCTCGCGGCCAAGGCCCTGGACCGGCTGGCCGGGCCGCTCGGCGTGTCGCGGGAGGAGGCGGCGCACGCCGTGCACGAGATCGTGAACGCCTCCATGGCCGCGGCCGTACATGTGGTGACGGTCCAGCGCGGGATCGATCCCCGGAGGTTCGCGCTGGTGGCGTTCGGGGGCGCGGGGCCGATGCACGCGGCCGGGGTGGCGCGGCGGTTCGGGATCGCGACGGTGGTGGTGCCCGCGCACTGCGGGGTGGCCTCGGCGGCCGGGCTGCTGGCCGGGTCACTGTCGACGGACCGGGTGTTGTCGCGGCTGGACGCGGCCGACCCGGAGCAGATCTTCGCGGAGCTGGCCGCCGACGCCGCCGCCGACCTGGGCCTCGCGCAGGTGCGGGTGACGCGGTCGGTGGACGTGCGGTTCACGGGGCAGTCGCACGACCTGACCGTGGACTGGTCGGACTCGCGGGAGGAGCTCGCGTCGCGGTTCTTCGCGAAATATGCCCAGGTGTATGGGATTGTCCAGCGGGGTGAGATCGAAGTGGTCAGCTACCGCGTCCGCGTCACCGACGCCGCCGCGCCCACCCCCGCCGCGCCCACCTACGCCGCGCCGGCGTCTCCCGGCCCGGGCAGCGGGGGCGGGGGCGGGCGCGGCGGCGTGGCGGAGGGCCGGAGGAGGGCGTACTTCCCCGAGGCCGGGGGGTGGCTCGACGTGCCCGTGCACACCCGCAGGACCCTGGACCGCGTGCGCGGCCCGGCGATCGTGGAGGACGCCGAGTCCACGATCGTGGTCCCGCCCGGCTGGCAGGCCGCGCACGACGACGTGTCGGGCGCCGTGCGCCTGACCGGGGAGGGCGCCGCGTGAACGACGCGCTGACCGCCGAGGTGCTGAGGAACGCGCTGGTCGTGGCCGCCGAGGAGGCCAGCATCGTGGTGGTGCGGTCGGCGTACTCGACGTTCATCGTGGAGGGCTCCGACGCCTCGGCGGCGATCCTGGACGCCGGGGGCCGGCTGATCGCGCAGTCCATGGCGACCACGCTGATGAACAGCATGGCCCTGAAGGTCGCCCTGCCCGAGCTGCTGAAGGACATCCCGCCGCACACCATGCGGCCCGGCGAGGCGTACGCGCTCAACGACGCCTACCGGGGCGGCGTGCACACCAACGACCTGCTGGTCTACCGGCCGGTGTTCGCCGGCGGGGTCCCGGCGTACTTCACCGCCACCATGATCCACGTCTCCGACCTGGGCGGGTTGTCGGCCGGCGGCATGGCCCCGCTGGCCACCGACGTCTTCCTCGAAGGGCTCCAGCTCCCGCCGGTCCGCCTGGCCACCCGGGACGGCCTCGAACCGGCCGTGGAGGCCGTCCTGCGGGCCAACAGCCGGACGCCCGACAAGGTCATGGGCGACGTACGGGCGCTGGTGGCCGGGACGGCGGTGGCCGCCGCCCGCGTGGAGGCCCTGACGGCCGAGTACGGCGAGGAGGGCCTGGCCGCGGGCGTGGAGGACTACCTGCGCCACACCGAGACCCGGACCCGCGCCGCGCTGGCGGAGCTGCCCCGGGGGCGGTTCGAGGCGTCGTACCCGATCGACGACGACGGGGTGCGTCCGGGGGTGGCGCACCACGTACGGGTCGCCGTCACGCTCGGCGGCGACGCGGCCGTCCTCGACTTCACCGGCACCGGGCCGCAGGTGCCCGCCGCGATCAACGCCTCGGCCTCGCAGTCGCTCGCGGCGGCCGTCTTCGCGGTGCGCTGTTTCCTCGACCCCACGATCCCGATGAACGACGGCTGCCTGCGCGCGATCGAGGTCGTCCTGCCGGAGGGCTCCCTGCTCAACGCCCGTTCCCCGCATCCCTGCGGCGGCCGGTACGTCCCCATCTACGCCGCCATGGAGGCCGTGTTCCAGGCGATGTCGGACGCGATGCCCGAACGCGCGATCGCGGCCAGCGGGATCCTCCAGCCGTTCTCGATCGCGGCGGTGGGGGCGCCGTACTGGATCCACCTGTCCTACGACTTCGGCGGGGTGGGCGCCCGGCGGGGGCTGGACGGGCCCGACGCGACGGGCGTGCACTTCGGCATCGGCCGCAACTCGGTGCCGCAGGCCGAGCCGGTGGAGAGCCGCTGCCCGCTGATCGTGGAGTCGGTCGGGACGATCGCCGACTCCGGCGGCCCCGGCCGGTTCCGTGGCGGGCTCGGCTCGCGTACCGTCTACCGCTTCCTGGCCGACTGCCACGTCACCACCCGCGGCGACCGCCTGCGCCTCCCGCCCCCGGGCCGGGACGGCGGCCTGCCGGGCCGCGTCGGCGGCTTCCACAAGCGCCACCTGAACGGCCGGGTGGAACGCCTGGCCTCGAAGGTGAACAACGTACGGTTCGCGGCGGGCGAGGCGTTCATCGTGGAGACGACGGGCGGCGGCGGCCTCGGCCCGCCGTCGGAGAGGGACCCGGCGGCGATCCTGGCCGACCTGGAGTCGGGCCACGTCACCGCCGAAGGCGCCGCGAAGGACTACGGCTTCGAACTCCGCGGGGCGACCAGGACGGCCGGATCGAAGCTCACCGGATAGGGCGCCGAGAGAGTGGCCGTGGTGCCCGCCTCATGCGCGACGGGCCCCTTGTAGGAGTCGTCGTCGAGCTCGTAGACGTAGAGCGTCGGCCCTTCGTCGGGCTCAACGCGCCAGTAGACCGGAATCCCTGCTGCCGCGTAGGACAGCACTTTGCTCGCACCGTCGAACGTTCGGGTGTGCGGGCCCACGACCTCCACGGCCAGCAGCACGTCGCCGGGCGCGAGCGGCGCCGACTCGCAGGCTCTCTCGGGCACCACGACGAGGTCGGGGATGTGGAAGCACCCCTCGCCGGCGCGAACGCCGACGCCAGGCAAGGGCTCCAGCCCGAGCGTGGCCGCGTCGTTGAGAATCACCAGCAGCCGGCTGATCACTCGCTGGTGATCGGGGGTGGGAGGAGGACTCACCACCAGGCTCCCGTCGACGCGCTCGTAACGGTTCCCGCCGTTGGGAAACGTATGGAGGTCATCGTCCGGGCCGGGAAGAACGGTGCACCTTGCGGGGGGTTCGATCGGCGTTGCGGTCACCCACTCAGTATCGGGAGTCACGCCCTCGTCGACATCGTACTTCCCGAAGTTGGTCACCTGTAGTCACCGGGGCGCCACGCCTCGGCGCCGCGGCGGACGGCCGTGTGGACGGCGCGGGCCGCGCGGGCGCCCCACTCCGAGCGGGGGCCGCCGAACACCTGCTCCGGCCCGTCCTGCGGGACGACCACGCAGACGGCGTCCGAGGCGGTGCCGGTGCAGGGGTAGCCGGCCTCGATCAGCGCCTGGGTCTTGGCCTCGGTGACCGTCATGACCAGGTTCACCAGGGCGGCGTCGGTCATGGCGACGGGCAGGACGGTCACGATGTTGACGGTCCCCGCCCGCATGGGGGCCAGCTCGGGGTCGGCGGTGCCCTCGGGGGCGGCGGCCCAGGTGGGGACGCGCAGCCCGACGGTGGCCACGGCCTCCGTTCCCCCGTCGGCGGCCCGGACGTACCGGTCGACGGAGGCGGCGGTCAGCATGCCGACGCCGGGGCCGGGCGGGCCCAGCTCGACCAGGTGCTCGACCGGGTCCATCCGCGCGTAACCGGCCACGACCTGGGCGTTCAGCACCCATTCGCGGGGGCCGATGCCGCCACCCAGCATGGCCGAGGAGATCATGCGGAAGCCGGGCCCGAACTCCCACAGCAGTGACCCCAGCCGGGCCCCCTCCTCCACGCGATAGGTCAGCTTCACGTCCCACCTCGCACCAGATGCACCACGGGCCGGCCGTCCGGGCCCGGCTCGATCTTGACACGGGCGTCGAAGTGCCGTCCGATCAGCGCCTCGGTGAGCACCTGGTCGGGACGGCCCGCGGCGGCGGCGCGGCCGTCGGCCAGCAACATCAGGGAGTCGGCGTACAGGCCGGCGACTGTCAGGTCGTGCAGGGTGGTGACGACGGTCAGGCCGTCGGCGCGCCGCAGGCGGTCGACCAGTTCGAGCACCTGCTGCTGGTGGCCCAGGTCGAGCGCGGTGGTGGGCTCGTCGAGCAGCAGCACGGGGGCCTGCTGGGCCAGCGCCCTGGCCAGCACGACGCGCTGGCGCTCGCCGCCGGACAGCTCGCCGACGCGGCGTCCGGCGAAGGAGGTCAGGTCCAGCCGGTCCAGCACGGAGGAGGTCACCTCGCGGTCGTGCCCGCTCTCCCGTCCCAGGTAGGGGATGTACGGGGTGCGCCCCAGCAGGGCGTAGTCGAAGACCGTCATGTCGGGCGGCAGGGCGGGCGTCTGCGGGGCGTAGGCCAGCAGCCTGGCGCGCTCGCGGGGCTTGAGCCCGGCGGCCGGGCGCTCGTCGAGCACGACCTCGCCCCGGTGCGGGACGATCGCGCCCATGACGGTCTTGAGCAGCGTGGACTTGCCCGCGCCGTTGGGCCCGATGATCGCCAGCCACTCGCCGCGCCGCACGTGCGCGTCCACGCCGGTCAGCACGTCGCGCTCGCCCAGGCGCACCGACAGGGCCCGTACGCCGATCATGTGGCCACCCGCCTGGTCATGCGCAGGACGCCGACGAAGAACGGCGCCCCGACGAACATCGTGACCACCCCGATGGGCAGCTCGGCCGGCGCGATCACGGTACGGGCGATGAGGTCGGCCGCCACGAGGAAGGCCGCGCCGCCGATGAGCGACAGCGGCAGCACGATCCGGTACGACCCGCCCGCCAGCCGCCGGACGACGTGCGGCACGACCACGCCGACGAACCCGATCAGCCCGCTGACCGCGACGGCCGACGCGGTGGCCAGGGAGGCGGCCACGAGGACGGTCAGGCGTACCCGGCCGGCCCGTACGCCGAGGCTGCCGGCCTCCTCGTCGCCGACGCTGAGCACGTCCAGCATCCGGCCGTGCAGCAGGAGCAGGACGGACGAGACCGCGGCGTACGGCAGGACCAGCACGAGCTGGTCCCAACCGCCGCCGACGTCGCCGAGGATCCAGGAGTAGATGCGCTCCAGCTCCTCGACCTTGAGCTGCTGGACGAACGTCTGGATCGCGGTCAGGAACGACGTGACCGCCACCCCGGCCAGCACCAGCGTGGCGGTGCCGCCGCCGGTGCCGCCGGAGCGGCCGGCCGCGTTGCCCAGCGTGTAGGCCAGGAACACCCCGCCCACCGCCCCCGCGAAGGCCGCGACGGGGATGCTCGCGCTCGCGCCGGGCAGCAGCACGATGGCCAGCGTCGTGGCCAGCCCGGCGCCGGAGGCGGCCCCCAGCAGGTACGGGTCGGCCAGCGGGTTGCGGAACACCCCCTGGTACCCGGCGCCGGCCATGGCCAGCAGGCCGCCCACGACCGCGGCGACGAGCACCCTGGGCAGGCGCAGCTCGTACAGCAGGCCCTGCTCGACCGGCGCGAGGCCCGAGTCGGCCGAGACGAACGGCAGCCAGTCCACCACCTGGAGGACCACCTGCCACGGCGAGATGTCCGCCGCGCCGCCGAGCAGCCCGGCGACCATCGTGAGGGCCAGCACGACCAGGGCGCCCACCACCCAGACGGGCCGCGCCCTGGAGGGCCGCGCCTTGCCTGTCACGGTCAGCCCGTGCCGCCGGCCTTGGCCACGGCCGCGCCGATCGCCTCGGCCAGGTCCACGACGCGCGGGCCCCAGCGGGAGGCGAGGTCGTCGTCGAGCTGGATCACCTGGTCGTTCTTGACGGCCGAGAGGTTCTTCCAGCCGGGCCGCTTGGCCAGCGTCTCCTTGCTCTGCTGGCAACACTTGACGTCGGCCAGGAAGATCAGCGCCGGATCGGCCTGGGCGACGAACTCGGCCGACAGCTTGGGGTAGCCGCCCGCCGCGTCCGGGGCCTGGTCGGCGATGTTGGTCAGGCCGAACATGGCGTAGACCTGGCCGATGAACGTCTTGGACGTGGCGGCGTACGGCGTCTGGTCGAGCTCGTGGTAGTAGGTGAGCTTCTTGTCCTTGGGGGCGTCGGCGGCCAGTTTGTCCATGGCGGCCTTCATGCCGGAGACGACCTCGTCGGCCTTGGCCTTGTTGCCGGTGGCCGCGCCGATCTCGGCGATCTCCTCGTACGCCTCGTCCAACCGGGTCGCGGCCGGTTCGAGCAGGACGGGGACGTTCACCTTGGCCAGCTCGGCGACGATCTTGTCCTGGTCGTTGGAGAGGATCACCAGGTCGGGCCTCTTGGCGATGATGGCCTCGACGTTCGGCTTGAAGCCGGACAAATCGCTCTTGGGGGCCTCGGGCGGGTAGTTCGACTGGTCGTCCACCGCGACGACCTGGGGGCCCGCGCCGACCGCGAACAGCGTCTCGGTGTGGGTGGCCGAGAGCGAGACGATGCGCTCCGGCTTCTTGGCGAGGGTGACCTTGCCGTTGCCGGCCTCGACGGTGACCGGGAAGTCCCCGGTGCTCGCCGCCGCGGTCGAGGAGGGGGGTTCGGAGGGGGATTCGGAGGGGGCGACATTGGCGCCGGTCTGGCCACATCCGGCCAGGACGAGCGTTCCCAGCAGCGCGCCCGCGAAGGCCGTGCGTACGGGCCTCACGAGTAGTCCTTTCACACTGTCGGAACCGAGAGACCCGCGATGAGCGACGGATCACCCTTTTCCACGAGGGTTGATGACGTCGGCGCAGAGGCAGGCGACCTGGCTATGACAGTTGCGGGACAGCGCCGGATTCGCACCGGACTTCGCTGCAGCACTGCGCGTCGGACAAACGTTATCAATGCCGCAGAAGTCCTCGACGTCAAGGGTGCGCGGGCTCAGCGGACCAGGACGGCCCAGAGCGGGTCGCATCAGGCGGCGAGCTGCGCCTCCGCGGCCGCGATGATCTCCTGGAGCCGCAGGCCGTGCGCCGCGTCGAGCGGGTGGCCGCCGCCGCTCCGGACGGTCTGGGCGAACTCCTCCGCCACGGTCTCGAAGGGGTCCTCGTCGCCGGGCAGCAGGACGGCGTTGCCGGTCCTGCCGTACACCTCGACGGTCGAGGGCGGCAGGTCGCCGACGGCCGCCATGCACAGGGACGCCTCGCTGACCGCACCGCCCTCGTGCTCCAGCAGCAGGCCGGTCCAGCCGAGCGGGTTGCCGTGCGCGCGCACGCCGACGACCCGGCCGAGCGCGGCGTCGAGGAGGTCGATCACGTGCGGGCCCACGTCCAGCAGGGCGCCGCGCTCCAGCCGCCACGGGGTGGCGAACGGGTTGTCGCCTAGCAGCGCGCCGGAGATGTTGGCGGCGTGCCCGCCGAACGGCCGGATCTCGGCGCACCGGGCCAGGAACGTGCGGGTCGGGGTGGCGTAGCGCATGGTGAGCATCATCTGCGAGGGCACGCCCGCCTCCGCCACGGCCTCGGCCACGCGCATGGCGCCCTCGACGGAGTCGGCGAGCGGCTTCTCCAGCAGCAGCGCCTTGCCCGCGTGGGCGGCGCGGACGGCCAGCTCGGCCTGCACGCCGGGCGGCACGCTGAACGCCACGGCCTCGCAGGCGTCGAACAGCTCCTCGACCCGCTCGTACACGGGGGCGCCCAGCCTGGCGGCCTGCTCGGGGCGGCGGGCCCAGACGCCGGCCAGCCGGGTGTGCGGGCCTCTGGCCAGCATCGGCGCGTGCGCCATCTCCGCCCAGGGCCCCGCCCCGATCAGCCCGACCGCGACCGGCTCCATCCATCCCCCTTGGTCCGCTTTTCTCACGACATTAGATCCCTTTCCCCAGCCCCCACCCACCGGCCCCCTTGGTCGGGCCCGGCAGCAAGTGATCCACCGCCCACCACGGGGTGAGGGGAGTGATGGGTCGGGCATGCCCCCCTGTGGTCGGGCACCTCGGCGGTGGCGCGTTCGGCGGTGGCGGTGGCGCGGGCGGAGGCCGCGCGCAGGTCCAGCACGCCCATCCGGGCGCCCTCGTCGGCCGGCCGGGTCGCGCACGCCGCGCCGATGCCCGACCCCGCGCCCGTCACCAGCGCCACCCGCCCGCCGAACCGCCCGTCCAGCCGTCCGGCCGGGCGGGGCGGGGTCACCACTCCACCTCCAGCGCGCTCAGCCCCCGGCCCACCAGCGACCTGCGGTAGGCGACGGGCGCGTCCGGGGCGAGCCGCAGGCCGGGCAGGCGGCGCCCGAGGACGTCGAGCGCGGTGCGCAACTGGAGGCGGCCGAGCGCCGCCCCGACGCAGAAGTGGATGCCGTACCCGAAGACCAGGTGGTCGGCGGCGTTGGGACGGTCGATCAGGAAACGTTCGGGGTCGGGGAAGACGGTCTCGTCGTGCCCGGCGGAGTCGGTGGACAGCAGGACGAGCGAGCCCGCCGGGATCCTCACGCCGTGCAACGCGACGTCCCGGACGGTGTGGCGGAACGAGCCCAGCGACGCGCCGTCGATCCGCATGCACTCCTCGACCGCCCCCGGGATCAGCGCCGGGGGCACCGGCCAGGCGTCCTCGCGCAGCAGCCGCAGGACGCTGTTGCCGAGCTGGTTCGGGACGGTGTCGTTGCCGCCGAGCAGGATCGTGGAGATCAGCTCGACGACCTCCCGGTGGGTCAGCTCGTCGCCGATCAGCGAGGTCATCAGGGACGTGAAGTCGTCCCGGGGTTCCTTGGCGCGGGCGGCCACCAGGCGGTCGACGTAGTCGAGGTAGGCCAGGAAGCTGTCGGCCAGCTCAAGCTGGCGGGCGGGCGGCTGCGGCGACAGGAACAGCATGAACCAGTCCTTGACGTGCGCCTGCACGAACGCCTCGTCGGCCTCGGGCACGCCGATGAACCGGGCGGTCAGCTTGATCGACGGCTCGTGGCCGATCTCGCCGACGAAGTCGGCCCGGCCCCGGGGGGCGACCCGGTCGAGGACGTCCTCGTTCAGCCGCCGGAAGCGCTCCTCCATGGCGGCGACGGCGCGCGGCGTGAAGGCCCGGGAGACCGAGCGGCGCAGGCGGGTGTGGTCGGGCGGGTCCACGTTGGCCACGAAGCTGGACAGGAACGAGCCGTGCTCGCCCAGCCTGGCGCGGGTCTGCGGGGTGAGGCTGCGGGAGATCGTCAGCGACCCCTCGGAGGAGAAGCGGGCCGGGTCGCCGTACGCGGCGCGCACGTCGGCGTGGCGGGTCAGCACGTACGCGCCCAGGTGCTCGCTGCGGAACACCGGGCGTTCGGCGCGCAGGCGGCGCAGGAAGTCGTACGGCGCGGCGACGTGCCAGTCGGAGGCGACGTCGAAGTCCTCGGTCATCGCAGGATCCTCCGGGGGTTGTCGACGAGCATCTGGTGGAGCTGGTCGCCGGTGACGCCGCGTTCGCGCAGCGCGGGCACGACGTCGCGGGAGATGTGCAGGAGGTGGTAGTTCGGGTGGCGCCGCCGTACGACATCGGGGTCGAACCGGTCGTTGAAGCAGTACGAATCATGACCCAGCACCATTTTTCCGGCGTGGCCGCGTTGGCACATCGCCGCCACCACCGCCACGCGGTCCTCGAACGGGCTGATCGTCTCGATGCCGAACCGGTCCATGCCCAGGTAGGAGCCGCCCGCCACCAGCTCCTCCAGGTACGCCACGTCCGTCGAGTCGCCGGCGTGCCCGATCACCACCCGCTCCAGGTCCACGCCGAGCGAGCCGAGCAGCCGCTGCTGTTCCAGCCCGCCCCTGGAGGCGCTGTGCGAGTGCGTGGTGATCGGCGTGCCGGTGGCCAGGTGGGCCTCGGCCACGGCCCGGAACACCCGCTCGCACCCCTTGGTCATGCCGAGGTGGTCGGAGGCGCACTTGAGCATGGCCGCCTTGACGCCGGTCCGCCCGATCCCCTCCTCGATGTCGCGGACGAAGAACTCGGCCAGCCGGTCCGGGCCGCCGAACAACGCCCCCGGCCCCCGGTTCCCGAAGTACGGCGGCAGCGCGTCGTAGGTGTAGAGCCCCGTGGCGGCCACGATGTTCACCGAGGTCAGCTCGGCCACCCGCTGGACGGCCGGGACGTACCGGCCGAGCCCGACGACGGTCAGGTCGACGATCGTGTCCACGCCCTCGGCCTTGAGGGCGTCGAGCTTGGCCGCCGCCTCCCGCGCCCGCCGCTCCGGGTCCCAGCCCTCGGGGACGTCCGGCCAGTTCCACAGGATCTCCGGGCTGAGCCCGAACACGTGCTCGTGCATCAGCGTCGCGCCGAGGTCGGCGACAGGCCCCTTCACGGTCTGAGGCACGGGAACCTCTCGTGCTCGAAGGGCCGGTTGACCTCCAGGCCGAGCCCGTCGGTCTGCCGGTACGGCAGCCCGGTGTAGAGGGCGTCGGCGTCGAAGTAGGTGACGGTGAACGACAGGCGCGCGGCGTCACGGCGGTTGGCGGGCGCGCCGTGGACGGTGAGCGCGTGGTGCACGGTGGCGTCCCCGGCCCTGAGGTCGAGCGGCGGCGACAGCTCCAGCTCTTCGATCCAGGGATGCTGGCTGAGCTGGTCGTCCCCGGCGCGGGTGAAGCTCCGTCCGAGCAGGCCGCAGCGGTGGGAGCGGCTGTAGAAGCGCAGCGACCCCATGTCGGCGGGCACGTCGGCCAGCGCCAGCCAGACGGTCAGCATGGCCGAGCGGTCCATGGGCATCCACGGGAAGTCCTGATGGAACTCGGTGGCGCCGTGCTCGCCGGGCTCCTTGACCAGCAGGTTGGTGACCTGCACGCGCACCGCCCGCACCCCGCCCAGCAGCCGTACGGCGTTGCGTCCCATGGCCGGGCTGGTGCTCAGCGCGCCGAACAGCTCGTCCTCGGCGGCGACGTCGCGCGACTGCCCGAAGGCCCGGTCCACCGGGGTCCGCCTGGACCGGCTCCGGCCCCGCAGGCGTTCGCGTGCCCGTTCGCGCAGCTCGGCGACCGTGGCGGGGTCGAGGAGCCGGCCCAGGCGTACCCAGCCGTGCTCGGCGAAGAACGCCGCCTCGTCGTCCGTCGCCTGGCGTACCGGGATCTCCATGGCCACCAGTGTGCCACTCCAAGCAAGCGCTTGGTAAGATCCGGGACGAGGAGGATGCCGTGCGACGGTTCAGGTTCGGTGCGGTGCTGCGCGGAGCCGGGTCCGGCCGGGCGTGGGCCGAGAAGGCCAGGCGGCTGGAGGCGTCCGGCTTCGACGTGCTGCTGGTCCCCGACCACCTGGTCGGCCCCCGGTTCGCGCCGGTCGCGGCCCTGACGGCGGCGGCCTGCGCCACCACCCGGCTGCGCGTCGGCACGCTGGTGTTCGCCAACGACTTCCGGCACCCGGCCGTGCTGGCCAAGGAGGCCGCCACCCTGGACGTGCTGTCCGGCGGACGGCTGGAGCTCGGCCTCGGCACCGGCTGGATGGCCGACGAGTACGAACGGGCCGGGCTGCTGCTGGACCCGCCCGGCGTACGCCTCGACCGGCTGCGCGAGGCCCTGGAGGTGATCAAGGGCCTGTGGGCCGACGGCCCGCTGACGTACGAGGGCGCGCACTACCGCCTGGCCGGGCTGGAGCAGGAGCCTCAACCGGTGCAGCGCCCGCGCCCGCCGATCCTGCTGGGCGGCGGCGGCCCCCGCATGCTGCGCCTGGCCGCCGAGCACGCCGACATCGTCAACCTCGGCACCCGCGTCAAGCCGGACGGCACCGGCCCCGACCCGCGCGACGCGGGCCTGGAGGCGTTCCTCGCCAAGCTGGCGCTGCTGCGGCGGAGCCCCCGCCACCACCTGCTGGAGGTCGGCACCAGCGTGATGCAGGTGGGCGAGCGCAAGCCGGAGGAGTCGTGGAGCGCCGCCGACAGCTCCGGGCTCGGCGAGACGCCGCAGGTGCTGCTCGGCACCCGCCGCGACATCGTGGACAAGCTCCGCCACTGGCGCGACGAGCACGGCGTGTCCTACTTCGTGCTGCACCACGAGCGCGACCTGCCCGCCTTCACCCCCATCGTCGAGGAGCTGGCGGGCCTGCCGGATGATGGACCTCATGGATGAGATGTTGTTGCTGAGGCACGGAGCCACCGAATGGAGCACGGTCGGCAAGCACACCGGCCGTACCGATCTGCCGTTGACGCCCGACGGGGAGGGCCAGGCCAGGGCGCTGGCGCCGTTGGTGAAGGAGGGCGGGTTCGGGCTCGCGCTGGTCTCCCCCGCGCAGCGGGCCCGCCGTACGGCGGAGCTGGCCGGTTTGACGGACTACGAGGTCGACCCCGACCTGTGGGAGTGGGACTACGGCGGCTACGAGGGCATCACCTCGACGGAGATCAGGAAGACCCGGCCCGGCTGGTATTTGTGGCGTGACGGCGTGATCCCCGGCGACGCCGAGCATCCCGGCGAGAGCGCCGCCGAGGTGGCAGCGCGCGCCGACCGGGTGATCGAGCGGGCCCGGCGGGCCGAGGGGCGGGTCGTGCTGGTGGCGCACGGCCATTTCCTGCGCGTGCTGGCCGCCCGCTGGCTCGGCCTCGACCCGGCGGACGGCCGCCTGCTGAGGCTCGACACCGGCACCTACTCCCGGCTCGGCTTCGAGCACTCCGAGCCGGTGCTGCTGAGCTGGAACTCGCCGGTCTCCTGACGGCCCGCGCCCGTCAGTCGCAGCCCAGGGTGGCGGCGGCGTGGATCAGGTCGCCGGCGAGGTGGTCGTCCTCGACCTCGCCGTAGAGGTACGGGTCCGTCATGGCTGCCGCCGCAGCCGACGCCGACCCGGCCGCGCCCCCCGCGCCAGGCGGCTGCCGGGAAACGGCGCGAGCAGGGTCTCGCGCCAGGGGCCTTCGAGGTAGCCGCGGGCCCGCCTGCCCCAGTCGAGCAGCCGGGGATCGGGCCGGACCTCGTCGTCGAGCCCCAGGGCGGCGTCGCGGGCCCGCTGGGTGGCCAGGTGGTCGTCCAGGGAGACGGCCCACATGGTGACCGCCTCGGTGTCGCAGAACAGCACCTCGTACAGGCCGGTCAGGGTGTGACCGTGCTCGGCCAGCAGCGGGGCGCGCTCGGTGCGGACGGCCTCCAGGTAGTCCAGCGCGGCGCCGGGTCGTACGCGGGCGCTCTCGAAGAGGTAGAACTCGGCGGCGGGGGCCTCGCCGAGCGGCGGGCAACCGGGCGCGGCGCCGAGCGGCCGGGAGAAGGCGGAGAAGCGCAGGTCGTCGATGTCGGACAGGAACAGGCGCTCGTCCACGCCCTGGTAGATGTCCATCATCTGGCGCCAGCCGCCGTCCCACCCGCCGTGGCAGTCCCACAGCGTGACGGCCTTGAACTGGGGGTGCCCGGTGATGCCCACGGCGTAGAAGGCGCCGACGAGGTCGATCTCGCGCGACCTGATGGACATGCCGGAGGTCAGGGCGGGCTCGGCGCGGCTCTCGTCCTCGCGTTTGTAGCGGGTCAGCCAGGTCAGGTACTCCAGCGGGCGCCGGGAGTTCATCGGCCGGAAGTCGACCTCTTCGAGCAGGTGGATCGCGCGCCGCACCACGCCTCCTCTACCAAGCATTTGCTTGGCACGAGGATAGCGATCAGGTCAGCGCCTGGGAAGGCTGCGGCCCCCTGCCGGTCAGCCACTCCAGCACCCGGCGGTGCCCGGAGGCGGCGTCCTCGAAGTGGCCCCAGTGCCAGTAGCGCGGCTGGTCGCGCAGCCCGGTCACCCAGGTGCGGTAGGAGATGGAGGCGCCCGCGGGCGCCACGCCGTACGTGCGGACCACGACCTTGCCGCCCGGCGCGAACAGCACGTCGTCGGCGATCGGGTAGAGATTCATCCGGTCGAGCATGTCCGACATCCTGACCGGCGGAAAGTCCACGCCGGTTACGCCACCGGCGCGCCCCCGTTAAGGGAGCGCGCCGGAGGTGAACAGGCTGTTACACGAGAAGGCCGTCGAACTCGCCGTCCTTCGCGCCGAGCACCAGGGCCCGGATCTCGTCGCGGGTATAGATGAGAGCAGGACCGTCGGGGAAGCGCGAGTTGCGGACCGCGATCCCTCCGTCGGGAAGCTCAGCGAGCTCCACGCAGTTGCCCTGCGAGTTGCTGTAGCGGCTCTTGCGCCAGGCGACCTGGGCGAGGTCGGCCGCGGGCATGCCGTTGTAGGTGTGGTTCATCTACATCTTTCTGAGAAGACCGCCGATGAGCTCGACGGTGCCCCCTGGCGTGGTGCTTTCCACGCACAGTTGCTCCATGGCGGTGAGGTACGGGTCGATGTCCTCACGTTTGTCCAGGTACAGGGCACCCCAGAGCTGCTCGACGTAGACAACGTCCGACAGGTCGGATTCGGGAAACCGCAAGATGCTGAACGCGCCCCCCTCGGCGGCGTGCTTGCCGAACCTGAAGGGCATCACCTGGAGGGTGATGTTGGGAAGGGCGGCGACTTCCAGCAGATGCTGGAGCTGCTCGGACATGACCTCCCGCCCGCCGATGGTCCGCTTGAGCGCCGCCTCGTCGATGACGGCCCACAGCTTGGGGCCGTCCTTCTGGGTGAAACGCTCCTGGCGCTGCATGCGCATGTGCACGCGGCGCTCGATCTTGTCCGGGCTCGCATCGGGGTTGCCGAGCTGGAAGACCGATCGCGCGTACGAGGCCGTCTGCAGCAGGCCGGGCACGAACTGCACCTCATAGGTACGGATCACGCTCGCGGCCTCCTCCAGGCCCACGTACGTCGTGAACCACGAGGGCAGCTCGGCGGAGTACTTGTGCCACCACCCGGGGGTGTTGGCCTCGCGGACCATCTCCAGCAGGGCACGGCGTTCGGCATCGTCGACGACGCCGTACAGGGTGAGCAGGTCTTCCACGTCACGTGTCTTGAACCCGACACGCCCGAGCTCCATACGGCTGATCTTGGACTCGGACGCCCGGATATGGAACCCGGCCTGGCCGCGGTCGAGCCCAGAGGCCTCGCGCAGGCGCCTGAGGCTCGCACCCAGCATGATGCGCCGAACGGTCGAGCCGGAGCCGGGCGGATCAATGGACACGTGCTGCTCCTTGTGTCGTTTCCTTGAAGACACAGTCTGTCACTTGGCGGCCGAAAGATCATGGGCCGCGGACAAGATCCCCTTTCCCCCATATTGACCACTTGAGGAGAACCGTAGCGCCTGCACGCATTGTCTGCACGTGCATTCGCTCTTGCACCTGCACGAGAGATTGGCGCAGAATGATCACGTGCAATCCACCACGGCGCCCGGCCAGTGGACCACGTTCGACTGGTGGCCGCCCGTCGGCTGGTGGCCGGAGGCGGCTCGCGACCTCCTGGTGACCGGCCCGTCCGCGAGCGCCACGTACGTGCTCCCTCCCACCGCCTCCTCGGTCCATTCCGCGCGCAGCTTCACCGCGGGGACCCTGTCCGGCTGGGGGCTCGGCGAGCTGGTCGAGAACATGGAGCTGGTGGTCTCCGAGCTGGCGACCAACGCCCTGCGCCACGGCCTGCGCCTCGACGAGCCCCGCTGCCAGCGTCCGGTCCACATGTCCCTGGTGCGCCGCGGCTCGCTCGTCACCAGCGCGTTCACCGATCCAGGCACCTCGGTGCCGGTGCTGCGATACCCTGGCCCCCTTGACACCGGCGGCCTGGGTCTCCACATCGTCGAATCACTCAGCCTCCGCTGGGGGTGGTCGGCACTCGCGCCCCACGGCAAGATCGTCTGGGCAGTCCTCTCCTGACGGAGGGGTGCTCTGCACTACCGTGGATGGTCATGGCTCACGGTGAGTCCCACGCGACCCCATGAGAGTGCTGACAGATGGAAGATCACCTGCTCGGCTGGCTGCGCACACTAGACGAAAACCGGCTTGCCCGCATCCTGGCCAACAGGCCCGACGCCATCGCGCCGCCCTGGCCCCGCCGGCTCGACACGCTGGCCCAGCGCCTGGGCAACGGCTTCGCCGTCATGGAGGCCATGCGGGGGCTGCCGCTGCCCGCCCTCCAACTGGCCGAGGCGGGCCTGACCATGAGCCGGCCGACGCCCGGGGGGCTGGCCGCCTTCCTCGGCGTCCCGGGTGAGACGGTGGCCCCCTGGCTCGACCATCTGTACGACCACGCGCTGGCCTGGCCCGACGCCGAGGGCGTGATCCATCTGGCCGAGGGCGTCGCACGCTGGTGGGCGGCGCCGCTCGGCCTGGGCGAGCCGCTGGAGCACTACCTCAACTCCTGGACGATCAGCAACGACGCCCTGCGCGCCCTGGCCCGCGTGCTCGGCCTGCCGGCCCACGGCAACAAGCGGCGCACGATCGCCCGCGTCATCGAGCTGCTGTCCGACCCCGGCCGCCTCGACCCGCTGACGGCCACCGCCCCCGACGGCACGCTCGCGCTGCTCGGCCGCCTCGCCTGGGACGGCCCCGCCCGCGACGTCGACGGCGGCCGGTTCGTCACCCCCGGCACGCCGGAGAAGTGGTGCGCCGACCACGGCCTGCTGTTCCGCCCGAGCTGGCACGTCGCCGAGATCCCCCGCGAGGTGGCGCTGTGCCTGCGCGGCCCCGGCTACCACCCGCCGTTCCAGCCCGAGGCGCCGGAGGTGGCCTCGATCCCGGTCGACCCCGAGGAGGTCGACCACCTGATGACGCTGGCCGCGCCGCACGTGGTGGAGCGGTGCGCGGCCCTGCTCGACAACACCTCCAAGACCCCGCTGCCGCTGCTCAAGACGGGCGGCGTGGGCGTACGCGAGGTCCGCAGGGTCGCCAAGGAGACCGGCTGCGACGAGGACGAGACCCGCCTGCTGCTGGAGGTCTGCGCGGTGGCCCGGCTGCTGGCCTGGGACGAGCAGTCGGGCGGCATGATCCCCACCGAGCGGTTCGACCGCTGGCGCCTCGACGAGGGCTCGGCCCGGCTGCGCGTGCTGCTGTCGGCGTGGTGGCGGATGGAACGTTCGTCCCTGCGCAAGGTCGACGGCAAGTACGCCACCGTGCTCGGCGACGACCCCTCGGGCAGCGCGGTGGCCAGGGTGCGCAGGGCCGTGCTGGCGGCGCTGGCCCACCTGCCCGCCGGCACCGCCTTCGCCGACCGCGACAGCCTCGTGCGCAACGTCCACTGGCACGCCCCGCTGCTCGACCAGGCGCTGCTGGCCGAGTGCGCGCCGGCCGTCCTGGACGAGGCCACGCTGCTCGGCCTGCTGGCCAACGGCGCGCTCACCGACCTCGGCCGCGCCCTGGCCGGGCTGACCGCGGACCCCGGCGACGAGAACGACGACGCCGTCCCGCAGGTCGAGCACGATCCCGTGCTGGCCGAGGCGTCCACCAGGGCGCTGGCCAGCGTGCGCAGGAGCGCGCTGTTCGGCCCCGACCTCACCGCGGTGGTGACCGGGCCGCCGTCGGCCGAGCTGGCGGCGCTGCTCGACCGGGTGGCCGAGCGCGAGTCGCGCGGCGCGGCCTCGGTGTGGCGCTTCACCACCGAGAGCGTGCGCGGCGCGCTCGACCACGGCTACGACGCCGACGAGCTGCTCGACGAGCTGGCCACGGTCGGCACGATCCCGCAGCCCCTTGAGTACCTGGTGCGCGACACCGCGCGCCGGCACGGCGAGGTGACGGTCTCCACGGTCGGCTGCGTCGTGCAGGCCGGCGACACCGGGCTGCTCGCCGAGATCGCCGGGCACCGGCGGCTGGCCCGGCTGGGCCTGCGGCTGCTGGCCCCCACGGTGCTGATCAGCGCGGCCCCGGCCGACCGCACGCTGGCCGCCCTGCGCGAGAACGGCTACTCCCCCGTCCCCGTCTCCGACACCGGCGCGATCACCATTCACCGGGCCAGGGCCGAGGAGCCGCACAACGGCAAGCTGATCCTGCTGCCCGGCGGGCAGGTGGCCGAGCTGTCGGAGTTCACCGCCGGCTCCGACGCGCACGCGCCGTACGTGCTCGCCGAACCCGCCCCCGACCCGCACGAGCACGCCCGCCGCCTGGTCGCGGCCGGCCGGGACGACTCCGACAAGCACGGCCGCACCTGGGCGGTCATCGGCCGGATGGCGACCAGGCTGCCGACCGCCCAGCAGTCGCTGCTCGGCTTCGTCGTCGACCGGGGGGTGCGGGCGGGCATCACGCTGGCCGACGGCCTGACGGCCACGATCAGCCACGGCGAGCTGCGCTCCGGGACGCTCGACGCCTGGTGCGAGGAGGCGGGCGACTACCTGGAGTTCCCCCTCGCCGAGATCGTCGAGGTGCGCGGAGCCTACTGAAGCTTCTCGGCCTTCTTCAGGTTCGACACCAGCTCCTCCAGGAACGTCGCGTAACCCTGGTAGCTGAAGGGGGCCTCGGCGCGCCACGGGTAGTACTGGCCGGCCTTGACCGCCGGGAGCTTGGCGAAGGTGGGCTTCTTCAGCATCTCCTCGGGCTTGAGCGACTGGGTGCGGGTGTCGTAGAGGATCACGTCGGCGTCGTAGGTGTCGGCGTTCTCCCAGCTCAGGGTCTGGAAGAAGCCGCCGTCGTCGACCTTCGAGGGCTTGACGACGTTCAGGCCGTTCTCGATGAGATGCACGATGTCGGGGTACTCGGGCGGGTTGACGACCCACATGGCGTCGGCGCCGCCGGACATCATGAGGATCTTGAGGTCCTTGAAGGCGGCCAGTTCCCTGGTCGCGGCCTCCATGCGGGCCTTGGCCTCGGGCACGCCCTTGAGGTCGGCGCCCAGGGATCTGGCCAGTTCCTCGTACCTGCCGATCACCTGGGTGGCGCTGCGGCCGGTGAGCAGGACGCCGGCGGTGGGGGCGACCTGCTCGATGGTCTCCTTCGACTTCTCCGGCACGTACCAGAGGGTGCCCTTGACGTACATGCCGCTGACCAGCAGGTCGGGCCGGAGGGAGATGTACTTCTCGACATTGAACTCGTCCCAGACGTTGCCCAGGCCCTCGACCTTGGTGATGTCGACGTCGCCGACCTGCGGGTCCCTCGATCCGTCGGCCAGCTTGTGCGGGCCGAAGACGGCGACCGGGCGCACGCCGAAGTCCCACAGCGCGGCGGCCGCGCCCACCTGGGCCACGACCCGGGAGGGGCGCTCGGGCAGGTCCAGCTTCTTGTCGCGGTCGTCGGTGAACGTCCAGCCCTGCGCGGCGGCGGAGGAGGCGGGCGCGGCGGACGCGCCGCCGCCCGCCGCCTCGGTGCCGCCGCCGCAGGCCGACAGTGTCAGGGCCGCCGCGAGCCCTGCCGTGGCGGCCAGGAAGCCCCTGCGCGCGAATACCGGTCCCGACATTCCATCTCCTAAGGTTAGGCTTGCCTTTGTAAAGAGACATTAGATTAGCCTTGCCTAAATTTGACCGTGACGAGAGGGGGTCGGGTGCGCCCGGCTGACGACACGGCGGAGCCCGCCACCGGGCGACCGGCCGCGACCGTGGAGGGCCCGCGACCCCGCCGGCCCGCGACCGTGCTGGTGACCGGCCTGGTCGTGACCGCGGGGGTGCTGGCGCTGGTGGCGGTGGCGAGCGTGGCGCTCGGGGCGCGGTCGGTGCCGTTCTCGACGGTGATCGACGCGCTGTTCGCCCCGGACGGCTCCAGCGACCACGTCGTCATCCGCGAGCTGCGCGTCCCGCGCACGCTGCTCGGCATCGGCGTCGGCGCGACGCTGGGCCTGGCGGGGGCGCTCATCCAGAGCCTGACCCGCAACCCGCTGGCCGACCCCGGGCTGCTCGGCATCAACGAGGGCGCCGCGCTCGGCGTCACGCTCGCGCTCGGCCTGTTCGGCCTGTCCGACCCCGCCGTGTACGTCTGGTTCGCCTTCGGCGGCGCCGCGGTGGCCTCCGTGCTCGTCTACGCGCTGGCCTCGGCCGGCCGCTCCGGTTCCGGCCCGGTCCGCCTGGCGCTGGCCGGCGTCGCGCTCGGCATGGTGTTCACGGCGGTGGCCTCGGCGATCCTGCGCATGGACGCGCAGACCTTCGACCGGATGCGGTTCTGGCTGACCGGCTCGCTGGCCGGGCAGAGCGCGGACACGCTGGTGCGGCTGGCGCCGTTCATGGTGGCCGGGCTGGCGCTCGGGCTGACGCTGGCCAGGCCGCTCAACATGCTCTCGCTGGGCGACGACGCCGGGCGCTCGCTGGGCGTCGCCGTCGGCAGGACGCGGGTCCTCACCGGCGTGGCCGTCACGCTGCTGTGCGGGGCCGCGACCGCCGCCGCCGGGCCGCTGTGGTTCGTCGGGCTGGTCGTGCCGCACGCCGTGCGCGCGCTGGTGGGCGGCGACCAGCGGTGGGGGCTGCCGTACTCGGCGCTGGCCGCGCCGGTGCTGCTGCTGGGAGCCGACGTCGTCGGGCGGCTGATCGCGCGTCCGGGAGAGGTGCAGGTGGGCATCGTGTGGGCGGTGATCGGCGCGCCGATCTTCATCCTGCTGGCCAGGCGCAGGCGGGTGGCGGCGCTGTGACCGTACGTCTCGGCCCCTGGTCCGTACGGCTCGCGCCCCGGTCCCTGCTCGTCTGCGCCGCCCTCGTGGCGGTCGGCTGCGGGGTGGCCGTGGCGGCGATCGCGACCGGCGAGTTCACCGTCTCCGTGCCCGACGTCCTGGAGGCCGTGTTCGGCCAGGGAACGCCGGTGGCAGAGCTGATCGTGAGCAGGTTGCGGGCCCCGCGTGTGGTCACCGGGCTGCTGGTCGGGGCGGCGTTCGGGGCGGGCGGCGCGATCTTCCAGAGCCTGACCAAGAACCCGCTGGGCAGCCCCGACTTCATCGGTTTCACCGCCGGCGCCTCGACCGGTGGCATACTCGCCGTCGTCGCGGGCGGCTCGGCCATGACGATCGCGGGCGGCGCGCTGGCCGGGTGCGTGGTCACCGCCGTCCTGGTCTACGCGCTGGCCTTCCGGCGCGGCGTGCAGGGCTACCGGCTGGTGCTGGTCGGCATCGGCGCCAACACGCTGCTGCTGGCGGTCAACAACTACCTGCTGACCAGGGCCAACATCAACGACGCGGCCACCGCGGGCGCGTGGCTCACCGGCAGCCTCGGCGGACGCGGCTGGGACCACGCGATCCCGGTCGCGGTGGCGCTGGCCGTCCTGCTGCCGGTGTGCGCTCTGGTGGCGCGGCCGATGCGGATGATCGAGATGGGCGACGACGCGGCGAAGGCCATGGGCGTCAAGGTCGAGGCCGTACGGGCCGTGGCCATCACCGCCGGGGTGCTGCTGACCGGCGTGGCCACCGCGGCCGCCGGGCCCGTCGTCTTCGTCGCGCTGGCCGCGCCGCAGATCGCCCGCCGCCTGACCCGCTCCCCCGGCGTCACCCTGGGCGCGTCGGCGCTCATGGGGGCCGTGCTGCTGACCGCCTCCGACCTGGTCGCCCAGCGGCTGCTCGCCCCGGCCCAGCTTCCCGTCGGGGTGGTCACCGCCGCGGTCGGCGGCACGTACCTCGCCCTGCTCCTGCGAAAGGACCGCCACTGATGGATGACCCCCGCCTCTCGGGCACCCACCTCACCCTGGCCTACGACCAGCGCGTCGTGGCCACCGGCCTCAGCGTGGCGATCCCGGACGAGTCCTTCACCGTGATCATCGGCCCCAACGCGTGCGGCAAGTCCACCCTGCTGCGCGCGCTGGCCAGGATGCTCAGGCCCAGGAAGGGGGCCGTGCACCTCGACGGGAGCGTGATCACCTCGCTGCCGTCGAAGGAGGTGGCGCGGCGGCTCGGCCTGCTGCCGCAGAGCTCGATCGTGCCCGACGGGATCAGTGTGGCCGACCTGGTGGCCCGCGGACGGTACCCGCACCAGCGGCTCATGCGCCAGTGGTCGCCGGCCGACGAGGCGGCCGTGGCCGAGGCCATGCGCGCGACCGACGTCGCCGAGCTGGCCGACCGGATCGTGGACGAGCTGTCCGGCGGGCAGCGGCAGCGGGTGTGGCTGGCCATGGCGCTGGCCCAGGAGACGCCGATCCTGCTGCTGGACGAGCCCACCACGTTCCTGGACATCTCCCACCAGATCGAGGTGCTCGACCTCTGCGCCGACCTGCACGAGGCCGGCCGGACCATGGTGGCCGTGCTGCACGACCTCAACCAGGCCTGCCGGTACGCCACCCACCTGATCGTCATGCGGGCCGGCGAGGTCGTGGCGGAGGGCGTGCCGGCCGAGATCGTCACGCCCGAGCTGGTCCGCCGGGTGTTCGACCTGCGCTGCGAGATCATCCAGGACCCGCAGTCGGGCACGCCGATGATCGTGCCCGAAGCGCGGCGGCGCGCGACCACCCCCGCGTCGGGCTAGAGCGCCCCTTCGTCGGGCCGGATCGCCCCCGCATCGGGCCGGACCGGCCGCGCGAGGGCGGCGGCCAGGGCGGTGACGCCCGCGACGGCGCGCTCGCGGCCGTACTCCTCGCGCAGCACCCCGGCCGCCTCCGCGCCCATGGCGGCCAGCACGGTGTGGGCCAGCACGTCGGCGTCGGCGCCGGGGCGGGCCTCGGCCAGCAGGATCGCCACGTGACGGTGCCAGAAGCGGTAGGCGCCGATGCGGTAGCGGGCGCCGGGGCTGGCCGTCTCGGACATGCGCACCAGGTCGAGGTGGGCGTAGAGGTAGTCGAGGTAGGCGGCCGTGAAGGCGGTCAGGCGTTCGGCGGCGGGGGCCCCGGGGCCGACGGGCGGCGGCCCGGACAACACGCGCTGCTGCAGGTCGCGCTCGCCGGCGTCCAGCAGCGCCACCGCCAGCCCCGACTTGTCGCCGAACCTGCGGAACAGCGTGCCCTTGCCGACGCCCGCCTCGGCGGCGACCGCGTCCATCGACACGGCCTCCACGCCCTTCTCGGCGAACAGCCGCGCGGCGGCGGCCAGCACCTTCTCCCTGTTGTGCGCCGCGTCCGCGCGTTCCCTGACCGGTTTGCCGGTCAGCAGCTCCAGCGGCTCGCTCGACGAACCGGACTGCGGTCCGTTGACTTTCCGGCCATCCACACATCCGGACTTTAGTCCATTTCGCTGGGAGGCCACAATGACCATCGACAATGACCATCACCCGCGAGGAGCTGAACGCCCGTCTGGGCAGCGCGACCGTGCTCGCGGCTCCTCCTACGCCCAGCGGCACCTGCCGGGGGCCGTCGCCCTGGAGGACCCGGGCCGGGGCCGGTCTGCCGGTCGAGTCGTCCCTGTGACGGGGGCGCTCAGAGGACGCCGCAGCGGCGGACCGCGAGCAGCGCCAGCGTGCGGGTGACCTCGCGCAGCTCGGCCAGCTCGACCTGCTCCCTGGGCGCGTGCGCGAACCGGACGTCCCCGGGGCCGTAGTGCAGGGTCGGGACGCCACCGGCCGCGTACAGGCGCAGGTCGCTCCCGTACGGCGCGGCGGCCTCGGCCGGACGGCGGCCCGCGACGTCGCAGACCGCCCGGTTCACCTCGCCGAGCAGCTCGTGCCCGGCGGGCAGCCGGCCGCTGGCGAACTGGCCGCCCGGCCAGGTCACCGCGGGCGGGTTGTCCCGCAGCCACGGGTGGACGGCCGAGGCGACGGCCTCCTCGAAGGCCGCCCGCGCCGCGGCCGGGTCCTCGTCCAGCCGCACGCCGAGGCGTCCCTCGGCGACCAGCAGGTCGGGCACGGTACTGGCCCAGTCGCCCGCCCGCACGGTGCCGACCTCGATCGGGTACGGCATCGGGTTGCCGCCGAAGATCTCCGGCACGTCCCGATTGCGCTCGGCCTCCAGGCGCCTGATCGCCTCGAACACCGGCCAGAAGACCTCGATCGCGTTGACGCCCTCGTACCTGGTCGCGCCGTGCGCGGCCCGGCCGGCGACCTCCAGGCGGAAGGTCAGCGCGCCGGCGTTGGCGGTGATGACCGCGCCGCTGGTGGGCTCGGTGATCACCGCGGCCTCGGCCGTGTGGCCCCTGGCCAGGGTGGCGAACGCGCCGAGGCCGCCGTCCTCCTCGCTGATCACGCAGTGCACGGCGAGCGGCCTGGCCAGGCGCACGCCCGCCCGCTTCAGCGCCCGTACGACGGCCAGGTTGGCCACCAGGCCGGCCTTCATGTCGCAGGCGCCCCTGCCGTGCAGCACGTCGCCGGTGATGCGGGCGGCGAACGGGTCGCTGCCCTCCCACTTGGCCAGGTCGCCCGTGGGGACGACGTCCACGTGGCCCTGGAGGGCGAGCGCGGGCACGCCCTCCCCCTCGGTCACGGCGGCGACGCCGTAGCCCTCCCGCCTGGGGGCCTCGGTGCCGGGGAAGCCCGCGCGGGCGGTGAGACCGGCGAGGTCGAGCTTCCAGACGTCCACGTCCAGGCCGGCCTCGGTGAGCAGGCGGGCGAAGCGGTGCTGGAGGTCGGACTCGGCGTCGGTGCCCGTCACGCTGGGGACCCGTACGGTCTCGGCCAGCAGGCCGACCGTCTCCGTCTCGTCGATGGCGTTGAGGACTCTGGCTTCCACGTCGCGCATGGAGCACACTTTCTCACGCCGTGAACTCCTTTCAGGACATGTGGCGAGACAGGGGCGTGCGTACCTGGGTGAGCTGGATCGCGGTGACGCCGTTCGCCGTGTGGGCGGCGGTGCGGGTGAGCGGGTTCGAGCCGGACTGGCCGTGGGTGCCGGTGGTCGCGTTCACGCCGCACGCGGCGGTGGGCGCGGCCCTGAGCCTGGCACTCGCCGGGCTGCTGCGGCGGTGGGCGGCGGGGGCGGTCGCGCTGGTCACGGTGCTGGCGCTCGGCGCCGCGGTGCTGCCGCGTGCCCTCCCCGACCGCGCCCCCGAGCCCGTCGCGGGCGGCGCGAGGCTGCGCGTGCTGGCCGCCAACCTGCTGGTGGGCAGGGCCGACGCGGTGGAGCTGGCCGGGCTGGTCAGGTCGCTGCGGCCGGACGTCCTGACGTTGCAGGAGTTCACGCCCCTCGCGAAGCGGCGGCTGGAGGCGGCGGGGCTGCGCGAGCTGCTGCCGTACGCGGTGACCCGGCCAGCCGAGGGCGCGGGCGGCTCGGCCGTGTACGCCCGCCATCCCCTCGCGGCCGGCGACCTGATCGAGCAGGGCGGGTTCGGGCAGGCCACGGCCGTGCTGACACACCCGGGCGGGGCCCAGGTGGAGATCGTCTCGGTGCATCCGTGCGCGCCCAAGCGGGTGGGGCGGCTGCGGTGCTGGCTGGCGGGGCTGGAACGGCTGCCGCGCGGCGGCGGACGGCTGCGCGTGCTGGCCGGCGACTTCAACGCCACCCTCGACCACCTCCCGGTCCGCGAACTGCTGGCCGCGGGCTACCGGGACGCGGCCGACGCCATGGGCCGCGGCCTGTCGCCGACGTGGGGCGGATGGGGTCCGCTGCCCGGCGTGACGATCGACCACGTGCTGGCCGACGGCCGCATGGCGGTGACGGACTTCCGGGTGCTCGCGCCGGTCGGCAGCGACCACCGCCCGGTGTACGCCGAGCTCCTGCTGCCCTGACCCGGCAGCGGGCAAGGCGGGACCTGGGACGATCGCGGGATGGCGGGCGTGCGGCGGCTCGTAAACTGTGACCCGTGGAAGCGCCCAAGTTCGAGATTCAGATGCTGCACGACCGAGTGATGATCCGGCTGGAGCAGGAGGCCGAGGAGCGGCGCAGCGGCTCCGGCATCGTCATCCCCGCGACCGTCAAGATGGCCAACCGGCTGTCGTGGGGCGAGGTCTGCGGCGTCGGCACGAACGTGCGCGCGGTCAAGGTGGGTGACAAGGTGCTGTTCAACCCGGAGGAGCAGTTCGAGGTCGAGGTGCACGCGCGGGTCTACCTCGTCATGCGCGAGCGCGACCTGCACGCGGTGGCCACCCAGGAGACCGACCACGGCACGGGCCTCTACCTATGACACGCGGGTCCTGGCGAAGCTGACCCACAGCTCGGCGGCCCAGGTGGCGGCGGGCACGTCCGCGAGCACGCGCGTCGTGCGGCCGGTCAGGTCGAGCACCGACAGGCGGCGGCCGGTCCCCGCCGTCGTGACGGCGATCAGGTGGGTGTCGTCCCACCATCCGAACAGGGCCTCCGGCTTGACGGCCACGCGCTGGGCGATCGTGCCGGTGGCCAGGTCGACCAGGCAGACCTGCTCCTTGAAGCGCGACGGGCACCACGTCGTCAGGCGCTTGCCCGAGGGCGCGTAGGAGTCCTCGGGGCCGGTCGGCAGGCCCACGTCCGCGTACGTGCGCAGCACCGTGCCGTCGGTGGGACGGTAGACGCGCAGGCCGGTGCCGTACATGCTGACGAGGTTGCCGTCGGGGCTCCACCAGAAGCCGGCCCGCCGGGCGAGCCCGGCGACGCGGACCGTGCTCGCGGTGCCCGCGCGCACGTCCACGACCGTGAAGCCGAGCACCTGCCACGTCCCGCCCACCTTCTGCTCGACGGTGAGCGCGACCTTCCTGCCGTCCCTGGACCAGGAGGCGTAGGAGGCCGTCATGGGCTTCTTGACGGTACGGATCCTGGCGGTCTTGCCGGTGGCCCGGTCGGTGACGATCACGGAGTCGTGGCCCGCCCGGTAGGAGGACGGCACCCCGGCCGTCAGGCGGCCGTCGGGCGAGACCGACACCTCCGACAGGCCCTTCTGGCGGGTGAAGGCGTCGCCGGTGGCCGAGCGGAGGTAGGTGTTGCCGGTGCCGAGGCCGTACGCGCTGAGCCGTACGGGATCACCCGACTTTTCCTGATATTTCATGCCACCGGTCCCCGGCAATGCCAGGTCGGCCTTGGCGGCGGCCGGGGCGAGGAACATCAGCGACAACGCGACGGCGAGGTGAGCGATCACGCCCGCAGAATAGGCAGGGAACGGCGGCGATTCCGGGAACGATAACGACCCGGTCTGAAAGCCCCCGCGGGGCTAGACGAACCTCTGCGCGATCTCCAGCAGATCGATGCCGAGGGTCAGCATCCCGAAGTAGACGATCACCGCGGCGGCGGCCACGGTCACCAGCAGCACGAGGATGCGCACCGTCCAGCCCTGCCGCTTGTACCACTGCGTCCAGGCGTGCAGCGTCTGCTTGCCGAACTCCAGCACCCGGTGGGCCCAGTGGAACTCGGTGGCCAGCACCGCCAGCCCGGCGAACACCACGAGCCAGCCCGGCCCGGGGAACGGCACCATGATCAGGCCGCCGACCACCATCACCGCGCCGATGACGCCCACCACGATCTTCAGCGTGAGCGCGCCCGCGCGGGTGGACCTGACGCCGTCGAGCCAGCCCTTCAGTCCGGTGCGGCGGGCGGGCATGGCGGAACGTTCGGCGGCCTCGTCCTTCAGCGCGTCGGCGTCGCCCGTCTCGGAGTTCTGGATCGGCACGTCTCCCCCGTGTCGTTCGGCTGCCCTCAGGATACGGCCCACACCGACAGGAAAGCTTGCAGACCACCAGCAGTTCGCCAAACGGGACTAAGGGTAAAATTTCCGGACACGGGGCACAGGATTCGGTAACTATCGGTTAATGTCTGCTATGCCCGAGGTCATCCTTCGCACCGTCACCGGCCCCATCCGCGCGGCCGCCGTGAACGGCGCCGTACTCCCCCACGAGCACCTGCGCAACGACATGCGCTGGGCGGTAGGCATCGACTCCGACCCCCACCGCTGGCTCGACGAGGAGACCACTGTCACCGCGGAGCTCCGCGAGCTGCGCCAGTCCGACGAGCTCAACCTGGTGGTCGACCTGACCTGTCTCGGCATGGGCCGCGACGCCGCCGCCCTGGCCCGCATCGCGGCGGGCAGCCGGGTCCCGGTCATCGCCTCGACCGGCTTCTTCGCCCAGCCGTTCACCGACGTCGGCGACGAGGACGTCGAGCAGCTCACCCGGCGCCTGATGACCGAGATCTCCAGCGGCGTGGACGGCACGGGCGTCTTCCCCGGTGTGATCGGCGAGGTCGGCAGCTGGGGCGCCGAGCCCACCGCCCGCGAGGAGCGCTGCCTGCGCGCCGCCGCCCGCGCCTCCCGGCAGTCGCGCCTGCCCGTCGCCACCCACGGCCAGAACGCCCTGGCGCTGCTGGAGATCCTGCTCGGCGAGAACCTGCCCGGCTCCCGCGTGGCCGCCGGCTACTCCGGCGACCTGGGCGGCGCCCGCAAGATCGCCGAGGCGGGCGCGTACGTGAGCCTCAGCGCCCTGGCGCTGGGGCCCGACCAGGCGGCCAGGATCGCGCTCGGCCTCATCGAGGACGGCCACGCCGACCGCCTGCTCCTCAGCACCGGCCTGAGCCGCGTGGCCCAGGTCCAGCGCTACGGCGGCTGCGGCTACGCCCACCTGTTCCACAGCCTGCTCCCCCGCCTGCGCGAGGCCGGCACCGGCGAGGACGTCATCCGCCTGATCACCCGCGACAACCCCCTGCGCTGGCTGACCGACGGAATGCACTGACCCCACCCGCCCCCGCCCGACCACACTCGTAAAGCCCGACCACGGCAACGCCCAGCAGGCACGACCATGCACCGGGGCCCAGCCGTGGTCACGCCCAGGCCGGCAGGCGAGACCTCGACCGCCACCGAACCGCCCCTCCGGCACTTCTCCCGGACCCTCCCGGCAAGATCGTCTCGAAGGGGCCGGACGGGCCGCGATAAAACCGTGCCGCCCGGAACTCGCTAGGATCGGGGCGACACGAGCCTGGCCGGGTGGGGGATGGTGAGCGTGCACACGCAACGCGGCGGGCGCCTGCGCAGGCCGTTCGCCGCGCTGCCGCGCCTGAGCCGGGTGGGTGACATCCCGGTCGTGGTCATGCTGGCCTGGGCCGGATGGCTGGCCGTCCCGTGGTCGTTCAGCGGCCTCGCCCAGGCCAGAGCCGCCGCAGCCGCCGCAGCCGCCGACACCGAACCCCCACCCTCGGCCCACACCTCCGACACACCCCCGCCCTCGCCCCACACCTACGCCACCGCACCCCACGCCCACACCGCTGCGGTCCCGCCGTCGGCGCTCACCTGCGGCACCGTGTCGCCGCCGCTCGCGCTCGCCCCTGAGGCCGGGCCGCTGTCCGCCGTGGTGGCCGGTGGTGCGGCTCCGGTTCTGGGTCCCTGGTCGGCGGGTGCGGCCTGGGGGATCCCGGCGGCCCCCGTCACCCATCCCGCCACCACCGTTCGCCCCGCCGCGACCACAGACGCCTTCGCGACCGGTACGTGCCCACTCCCGAACCACGCGACGGATGCCGTACCCGGGCGGGGGGACGTTGTTCCCGGTGGGGCGGGGGTCGTGGCGGCCGAGCGGGCGCGGATCGCCGGCGAGGTGCATGACGCCGCCGGTCACGGTCTGGCGGCCATCGCCATGCAGGCCGGGCTCGCGCTCGTCGCCCTCGACGACGACCCGGAGCAGGCGCGGGCCTCGCTCCGGGCGATCAGGGAGACCAGCACCACCGCCCTCGCCCACCTGCGCGCCGCGCTCGACGGCATCGACCCGCCGGCCGCCGACCTGCCCGGCCTCATCGCGGGCGTACGGGCCGCCGGGCTGCCCGTCGACGTCGAGCCCGCCGACCCCGCCGTGCCCGCCCACCTCAAGGGGGCCGTCTACCGGGTGGTCCGCGAGTCCCTCACCAACGTGCTCCGGCACGCCGGGCCGACCAGGGCCTCGGTGCGCCTGGCGCATGACCCGTACGCGTTCGTGCTGGAGGTCGCCGACCGCGGCGCGGGCTGGAACGGCGCGGACGAGGGCCGCGGGCTGGCCGGGATGCGCGCCCACGTCGCCGAGGCGGGCGGCCGGTTCACCGCCGGTCCCCGCGAGGGCGGCGGCTTCCAGGTGACCGCCCGCTTCCCCCGGCCCAAGGCATGACCCCCCACACCCCAGGCCCGGACGGGCCCGCGCACGACCTCGGTCCCGGCACGTACCCGCCGGGTCCGCCCTCCGAGCGCGCCCTGGGCTCAGGCGTGGGCGCGTACGGCCCGGCTCCCGAGGGGGCGGTGATCAGGGTGGCGGTCGCGGATGACCAGGCCGTGGTGCGGATGGGGTTGCGGGCGTTGCTGGAGCGGGAGCCCGGCATGGAGTGCGTGGGCGAGGCGGCCGACGGCGCGGCGGCGCTCGACCTGATCCGCCGCACCCGTCCCGACGTGCTGCTGCTGGACATCCGCATGCCCGGCACCGACGGCCTGGCCACGCTGCGCGCCGTGGCCGCCGATCCGGCGCTGGGCGGCACCCGGATCGTCGTGGTGACCACGTTCGCCGTCGACGAGTACGTCTTCGCCGCCCTCCAGGCCGGGGCGAGCGGCTTCCTGCTCAAGGACAGCGCGCCCGACGAGCTGGTCAACGCCGTACGGGTGGTGGCCGCGGGCGAGGCGCTGTTGTCGCCGTCCATCACCAGGAAGGTCATCGGCCTGTTCGGCCGCAGCGGCGCCGAGCCCGTCGCGGGCCTGGACACACTCACCCCGCGTGAGCGCGAGCTGGTGGCGTGGGTGGCGACGGGCCGGTCCAACGACGAGATCGCCAGAGAGCTGGTGATCAGCCCCGACACGGTGCGCACGCACGTCAGCCGCGCCATGGTCAAGCTGCGCGCCCGCGACCGGGCCCAGCTCGTGGTGTTCGCCATGCGGGCGGGCCTCGCCCTGCCCACCTGAGAGGCCGCCCACCTGAGAGGCCGCCCACCTGAGAGGCCGCCGGCCCTGGGGAAGGCCCGGGGCTACCTGAGGAAGCCCTCGTAGTTGCGCTGCTGGAGCTGGGCCTCGATCTGCTTGACCGTGTCCAGCCCGACGCCGACCATGATGAGCACGCTCGTCCCGCCGAACGGGAAGTTCTGCTGGGTGCCGGGGTCGCGCAGGATCGCGAACGCCACCAGCGGCAGCAACGCCAGCACGCCGAGGTAGACGGCCCCGGGCGCGGTCAGCCGTGACAGGACGTACGCCAGGTAGCGGGCCGTCGGCGCGCCCGGCCGGATCCCCGGTACGAACCCCCCGAACCGCCGCATGTTGTCGGCCACCTCGACGGGATTGAAGGTGATCGAGACGTAGAAGTAGGCGAAGGAGACGATCAGCAGCACGTACACGGTCATGTAGAGCGGATGGGTCCCGGTGCTCAGGTTGCGCGAGACCCACGCGCCCGCCTCCGCGCCGAGCAGCGGCGCGGCCAGCGTCGGCAAGGAGAGCAGCGACGAGGTGAAGATCACCGGTACGATCCCCGCCTGGTTGACCTTGAGCGGGATGTACGTGCTGCTCCCCCCGTACATGCGCCGCCCCACCATGCGCTTGGCGTACTGGACGGGCACCCGCCGCTGCGCCTGCTCGACGAACACCACCGCCGCCACCAGGCACAGCCCGGCCGCCAGCATCACCCCGAACCCGAACGGCGTGAGCACGAAGATCTTCGCCATGTACCCCGGGAACACCGCCACGACCTGGGTGAACATCAGGATCGACATGCCGTTCCCGATCCCCCGGTCGGTGATCAGCTCGCCCATCCACATGACGACGCAGGTGCCCGCGACCATCGTCACCACGATCACCGACACCGCCAGCAGCCCCTGGTCACGCAGCAGCGGACGGGCGCAGCCGGGCAGCAGGTTCCCCGAGCGGGCCAGGGCGACGATGGTGGTGGCGTTCAGCACGGCGAGGCCGACGGTCAGGTAGCGGGTGTACTGGGTGATCCGCGCCTGCCCGTTGGAGCCCTCCTTCCTGAGCGCGTCGAGGCGCGGCACCACGACGGCGAACAGCTGCAGGATGATGCTGGCCGTGATGTAGGGCATGACGCCCAGCGCGAACACCGAGAGCTGGAGCATCGCGCCGCCGCTGAGCATCTGCATCATGTCGAAGATGCCGCCGCTGGCCGAGCCCACGCACTGCCGTACGGCCACGACGTCCACGCCGGGGGCGGGCATGATCTGGCCGAGGCGGAACAGCACGATCAGTCCCAGGGTGAACAGCAGTTTCCTGCGCAGTTCCGGCACCCGGAACGCTCTGGCGAAGACGGTCAGCATGAGCAGGAAGTCTGTCCGCGGGCGCGCCGGGCGTCGTCCGTCCAGGCGAGGCACCCGTGTACGCAGATCCGCGTAGGTTGATCGCATGACGACCGTGTGGGTGATCAGCGGGCCGCCGGGGGCGGGCAAGTCCACGGTTGCGGCCGAGCTGCTGGCCCGCCTGTCGCCGGTGCCCGCGCTGCTCGACAAGGACACCGTCTACGGCGACCTCGTCGCGGAGGTTCTGCGGGCCCACGGCCGCGACCAGGGCGAGCGCGAGGGCCCCTGGTACGACCGGCATGTGAAGCACCACGAGTACACCGGCCTGACCGGGATCGCCGCGCAGATCCGCGGCCACGGCTGCCCGGTGCTGCTCGACGGCCCGTTCACCACGCAGGTGCACGACGCGGCGCGGTGGGCGCGGTGGGTCGAGGAGCTGGGCGGGCCGCCCGTACGCCTGCTGTGGGTGCGTTCGGACGGGCCGACGCTGCGCGCCCGGCTGGCGGCACGCGGCCTGGGCAGGGACGCGGGCAAGCTGGCCGCCTTCGCCGACTACCTGCAGAGCATCCGCGTGGACGAGCCCCCCGTCGTGCCGCACCTGGAGATCGACAACCGGCCGGGCGCGCCGCCGGTCGGCGACCAGCTCACGGCGGCGGGTATACCGCCGCCAACACGGCGGGCAGCCGGGGGACGAGCCGGGTGAACCGCCCCTCCTCGTAGGAGGCACCGGGCTCGTTGCTGAGCTGCTGGGAGACGAGCCCGGCGATCAGGCTCGCGGCCAGGGCGAGCCCGTCCTCGCCCGCGGCGTCGGGACGCAGCTCCCCGCGCTCGACGGCGGCCCTGATCAGGACGGCGAAGTGCTCGTGGACGGCCAGCGCGGGCGCGTACGACTCCGGCGAGGGCGCGAACCCCGGCACCGGCCGCCAGAACAGCAGCTGGGCCAGCACCTGGTTGTCCATGATCCACCGCGCCCCGGCCTCCAGGGACGGCCCCATGGCCGCCAGCCCCGGCTCGTACGGCTCGGCCCCCCGCCGCACGGCCTCCAGGTAGCCCTCCTGCCCGCGCCTGAACAGGGCGTCGTAGACCGCGTGCCGGGACGGGAAGTACTTGTACAGCGAGGGCGGCCGGATGCCGAGCCGCCTGGCCACGGTCGCCAGGCTCAGCCCCGCGACGCCCTCCTCCGCCATCACGTCGAGCGCGATGCCCAGGATCTCGGCCTGCGTCTCGGCTCGCCGTCGTGCTCGCCGGTCGGGAATGTCAGCCACATGGATTAGCTTAGGCTATAGGTAGTAGCCATAGCTATGGGGGTGTGTCACGTGTCGCGCGACATCGAGCTGATCGGCCTGCGGCAGAACAATCTCAAGGACGTCACGCTGCGGCTGCCCAAGGAGCGGCTGACGGTGTTCACCGGCGTGTCGGGGTCGGGCAAGTCCTCGATCGTGTTCGGCACCATCGCCACGGAGTCGCAGCGGCAGCTCAACGAGACCTTCAGCGCGTTCGTCAGGAACCGGCTGCCCAAGCACGAGCGCCCGCGCGCCGAGCGCATGTCCGGCCTGACCGCCGCCGTGATCGTGGACCAGAGGCCCGTCGGCGGCGGCGCGCGCTCGACCATGGGCACGATGACCGAGGTGCACGCGCTGCTGCGGGTGCTGTTCTCGCGGCGCGGTGAGCCGTCGGCGGGGCCCGCGACGGCGTACTCGTTCAACGATCCGCAGGGCATGTGCCCGGTCTGCGACGGCCTGGGGAAGAAGGTGGAGGCCGACCTCGGCAGGCTGCTCGACGAGGAGCTGTCGCTGAACGAGGGCGCGATCCGCATGGCCCCGCCCGGGTCGTGGGTGTGGCAGCTCTACGCCAGGTCCGGGCTGTTCGACCCCGACAAGCCGGTGCGCGCCTTCACGCCGGACGAGCGCGACCTGCTGCTGTACGGCGGCGGCTTCAAGGTCAGCCGGGGCCGGTACACCAACACCTACGAGGGCCTGGTCACCCGGTTCGAGCGCGTCCACCTCAAGCGCGACCTCGACCTGCTCGACAAGGCCGCGGCGCCGTACGTGCGCCAGGGCACGTGCCCGGAGTGCGGCGGCCGGCGGCTCAACGCGGCGGCGCTGGCCTCGCTCATCGGCGGCCGGTCCATCGCCGACCACTGCGCGATGGAGGTGACCGACCTCATCGGCGTGCTGGAGGGCCTGGACGACCCGGTGGCGCAGGCGGCGGTGGAGTCGTTGCGCAGGATCGATGCCATCGGGCTCGGCTACCTCAGCCTCGACCGGGAGACGCCGACGTTGTCGGGCGGCGAGGCGCAGCGGCTCAAGACCGTGCGCAACCTGGGCAGCAGCCTCACCGGCATGACGTACATCTTCGACGAGCCGAGCGTGGGGCTGCACCCGCGTGACGTCCACCTGCTCGGCGACCTGCTGGTGGAGCTGCGCGACAAGGGCAACACGGTGCTGGTCGTCGAGCACGACCGCGACCTCATCGAGCTGGCCGACCATGTGGTGGACATGGGGCCGGGCGCGGGCACGCGGGGCGGCCGGGTCGTGTTCGAGGGCACGGTGGCCGGGCTGACGTCCGGCGGCACGCTGACCGGCCGCATGATGCGGCGCGTCACGGGGCTCAAGGACGCCGTGCGCGCGCCGTCCGGCTGGATGACCGTCGAGGGCGCGAACGCCCACAACCTCAAGGACGTCACCGTACGGGTGCCGCTCGGCGTGCTCACCGCGGTCACCGGCGTGGCCGGGTCGGGCAAGAGCACGCTGATGCGCCGGGAGCTGGTCGCCCGCCATCCGCACGTGGTGCTCATCGACCAGTCGGCCATCGGCGGGTCGCCGCGCTCGACCCCGGCGACGTACCTCGACGCCATGGACCCGCTGCGGAAGCTGTTCGCCGAGGTCAACGGGGTGCGTCCGGGCCTGTTCAGCTTCAACTCGGCCGGGGCGTGCCCGGTGTGCAAGGGACGCGGCGAGATCACGACGGACCTGGCGTTCATGGACCCGGTGACCCGGGAGTGCGACGCGTGCGGGGGCAGCCGGTACAGCGAGGAGGCGCTGTCGTACACGGTGGAGGGCCGCACGATCGCGGACGTGCTGGCGATGACGGCCGAGGAGGCGGCGGGCCTGTTCGACCTGCCCGGCATCGGCGGGCTCGGCGCGCTGGGGCTCGGCTATCTGACGCTCGGGCAGCCGCTCAGCACGCTGTCCGGCGGGGAGCGGCAGCGGCTCAAGCTGGCGCACCGGATGCGCGAGCGCGGGCAGGTGTACGTCTTCGACGAGCCGACGTCCGGGCTGCACATGGCCGACGTGGACACGCTGCTGGCCCTGCTCGACCGGCTGGTGGACGAAGGCGACACGGTCATCGTCGTCGAGCACGACCTCGACGTGGTCAAGCACGCCGACTGGGTCATCGACCTCGGCCCCGAGGCGGGCCGGCACGGCGGTGAAGTGATCTTCGAAGGCACGCCGGCCGAACTCACCGAAGCATCCACCTATACCGCGAAATATCTGGTCAAGTCACTCGATAGTCGTCATCTCGGGCGTCCAGCACGGCCATGTGGCCCGGCAGGTGACCGATCGCGTACTCCACGCCGCTCGCCATGACCGCCGCCTGCGGCGTCACCCCGCAGGCCCAGAACAGCGGCACCTCGCCGGGCCGCACCTCCACCGGGTCCCCGAAGTCGGGCCGGTCCAGGTCGAGCACGCCGATCGCGGCCGGGTCGCCGACGTGCACCGGCGCGCCGTGCACCCGCGGGTACCTGCCGGTCACCTCGACGGCGGTCTGCACCAGCTCCTCCGGGACCGGCCGCATCGAGACGACGAGCGGGCCCGACAGCGTGGCGGTGGACTCGCACGGCACGTTCGTGCGGTACATCGGCACGTTCCGGCCCTGCTCCAGGTGCCGTACCGGGACCCCGGCGGCCAGCAGCGCCCCCTCGAAGGTGAAGCTGCAGCCGATGAGGAACGGCACGAGGTCCGCCCGCCACCGGCCGGTCACCTCGTCCAGGTCGGCCACCGGCTCGCCGCCGCGGTAGAGGCGGTAGCCGGGCAGGTCGGTCCGCAGGTCGCCGCGGAACAGGGTGGTCGACCAGGCGCCGGGCTCGCCCACGTCCAGCACGGGGCAGGCCTTGGGGTTGCGGTGGGCGAACAGCAGCAGCTCGTACCGCAGCCGGGCGGGCACGGCGATCAGGTTGGCCTGCGTCCAGCCGCGGCACCAGCCCGCCGTGGGCACCCGTTCACCTGCGCGGAAGCGGGCCCGCGCCTGCGCGGGGCTCAAGGTGGCGACGTCCACCCCTCGACACTATGGCGGCCGGTGCACGCGGTCCACAACGCGGCTATCGCGGCGTTTTCCGGGTAGCGGGCGGGTTGTGCGATTAGACGTCAACCTCCTCGATTACCTCCTCATCGCGGTCTACTTCGCCACCGTGCTCGCGATCGGGTTCGCCGCCCGCCGCCGGATCAGCTCCAGCCTCGACTTCTTCCTCGCGGGCCGGGGGCTGCCCGCCTGGATCACCGGGCTGGCGTTCGTGTCGGCCAACCTGGGCGCGATCGAGATCCTCGGCATGGCGGCCAACGGCGCCCAGTACGGCGCGATGACCGTGCACTACTACTGGATCGGCGCCGTCCCCGCGATGGTGTTCCTCGGCATCATGATGATGCCCTTCTACTACCGCTCGAAGGTGCGCAGCGTCCCGGAGTTCCTGCGCAGGCGCTTCAACGGCGCCACCCAGCTGCTGAACGCCATCATGTTCGCGGTCGCGCAGATCCTCATCGCCGGGGTGAACCTGTACGCGCTCGCCCTGGTCATGGAGGCCCTGCTGGGCTGGCCACTGCCGGTGTCGGTGGTCGTCTCGGCGCTGATCGTGCTCTCCTACATCACGCTCGGCGGCCTGTCCTCGGCGATCTACAACGAGGTGCTGCAGTTCTTCGTGATCCTCGCCGGGCTGATCCCGCTGACCGTGCTCGGCCTGGTCAAGGTCGGCGGCGTGTCCGGACTGTTCGACAAGGTACGGCAGAGCGCCCTCGGCGAAGGCGGCCTGCACACCTGGGCCGGGACCGCGGGCTCCAACCCGATGCAGGCCCACTGGATCGGGATCGTCTTCGGGCTGGGCTTCGTGCTCTCCTTCGGCTACTGGACGACGAACTTCGCCGAGGTGCAGCGAGCCCTGTCGGCCAGGAACACCAACGCGGCCCGGATGACGCCGATCATCGCGGCCTTCCCCAAGCTGTTCATCCCGCTGGTGACGGTGCTGCCGGGGATGATCGCGCTGGTGCTCTTCGGCGACCTGGGCAGGGGCCAGGACTACAACGACGCGATCCCGCTGCTCATGCGCGACCTGCTGCCGAACGGCGTGCTCGGCGTCGCGGTGACCGGGCTGCTGGCCTCGTTCATGGCGGGGATGGCGGCCAACATCAGCGGGTTCAACACGGTGTTCACCAACGACATCTGGCAGGCGCACGTACGTCCCGACCGGCCGGACGGCCACTACCTGAAGGTGGGACGCGTGGCGACCGTCGCCGGTGTGGCGCTCGGCGTGGGCACGGCGTTCATCGCGGCCGGCTACTCCAACATCATGAACTACCTGCAGGCGTTGTTCAGCTTCTTCAACGCGCCGCTGTTCGCGACGTTCGTCGTCGGGCTGTTCTGGCGGCGGATGACGCCGTGGGCCGGGTTCTGGGGGCTGCTGGCGGGGACGGCGAGCGCCTTCGCGTCGTACTTCGCGTACAAGGCCGGGGTGGTGAACTTCGGCACCGAGCTGAACGCCAGCTTCTGGGGCGCGGGCGTGGCCTTCGTCGTGGACGTGCTGGTGTCGATGATCGTCACGCTGGTCACCACGCCCAAGCCGGAGGAGGAGCTGCGCGGCCTGGTGTACGGCCTGAACGCCGTGGACCTGGAGGACGACGCCCTCGCCGGTGACAGGCGCTGGTACCGCTCGCCGGTGCTGCTCGGCACCGGCGCCGTGATCCTGGCCGCCCTGTTGTACGGAGTGATCCTGTGAGCGACATCCGGATGGTGATCGGCGGGTTGTTCCTGCTGTACGGCGTGATCCTGGTGGTGGCCGGGCTGCTGGGGGACGCGGTCAATCTGTGGACGGGGCTTGCCATGGCCGTCTTCGGTGCCGTCTTCGTACTGTGGGCCCGCATCCGCCCCATCTGACCGCCCCCGGGCCCGCTCCGGGGCTGCCTCTGAGGCCGCCTCTGGGCCCGCCTCTGGGCCGGTTCGGGCCCGAGGGCCCGGTCTGTTCCGCCCCCGGACCCAGTACCGGGCCCCGGCTTCAGTACTCGACCTCGAAGGTGTGGGGACCGAGGCCGTACCCGTCGCCGCGCGGGACGATGTACCCCTGGCCCGCGAGGGCGGCCAGGCTTTCGCGCACCTCGTCCCCCTCCAGGCCGGTCGCCCGGATCACCGCCTCCAGGCCGGCCACGCCGCCGTCGGACCCGATCGCCTGCGAGGCCACCGCCTCGTAGACGTGGATGTCGACGTCCGACAGCTCCTGCACGTCATGCCCCTCGGACATCACCGTTGCCTCGCCCCCTCCCTCAGCCTGGCCGGATCGACCTCGCGGTCGGGGAACCTGCGAAGGTATTCCGCCTCTAGCTCATTGGTACGGGAAGTGTGACGTGCCAGAGCATCGTCTGATCCATGGAAGAATGTGTCACTACGAGTGGCATGGAGTTGCCGCAGCTCGCGTACCACATCCTCGTCGCTGAGCTGGGCCGGATCTATTCCCATCGTCGTCATGGGTTCCCCCTACCCCAGACACCCCCGACAATATCTGTCACAATTCCTGACATATAGCCATTGTTTGGGAGCGATTCGTCGCCTTACCTTCCCGTTATGGACCTCGAGCTCAGGCACCTCAGGATCGTCCGCGCGGTAGCGGACGCGGGAAGTGTGAGCAAGGCCGCGTCCCTGCTCGGGCTGGCACAGCCGGCCCTCACCGCCCAGCTCAAACGTATCGAGAGGGTGCTCGGCGGCGCCCTGTTCGAACGTGACCGTCATGGGGCCCGGCCCACGCGGCTCGGCGAGCTGGTGCTCGCCCGGGCGCGCGTGCTGCTCCCCGCGGCCAAGGAATTGCAGGACGAAGCCGTACGATTCGCCCACACCCCCTCCCCCGGCTTCCGCATCGGCGCCACCAACGGCCCGATACTCGGCGGCCTGGTCGACCGGCTGGCCGCGGAGCGCACGGTCACCACGTTCACGTCCTGGTCAACGCACGAGCTGATCAACATGGTCGAGCTCGGCCGCCTCGACTACGTGCTGACCGGCGCCTGCGGCGACTCCGGAACCCCCACGGGAACGCTCCTGTGGGAGACGATCAGCCTCGACCCGGTCTTCTGCCTCGTCGGCGAGGACCATCCGCTCGCCAAGGAGAAGGAGGTGGAGCTGGCCGACCTGGCCGGCGAACAATGGGCCGTCACGCCGGGCGACGGCTGTTTCGCCGACTGCTTCGCCATGGCGTGCGCGCGGGCCGGCTTCACCCCCGGAACGATCTACGAGACGGACGTGCCGACCTGCACCCACCTCGCCCAGGTGGGCCGTGCCGTGGTGCTCTGCCAGGCGACCCACCAGGCCCTGCCGGGCCTGGCCATGGTCCCGCTCTCCGGCGCGCCACTGCGCTGGCGGCAGCTCCTCGGCCGCCACCCCACCGCCCCCGACGCCACCTGGGTGCTCGCCCAGGCCAAACAGGCGCACACCGAGGCCGTACGTCGCAGTCCGGTCTACTCCGATTGGCTCGTACGCAACCCGGCGTACGGCACGGCTCCTTAACACCCTGACAGGAGGGAAGCAGTACTCCTCGTCCCCCGGGCCCGCCGTTACCGTGACGACACCCCCAGTGGCAAGGAGACAATTCAGCTCGGCCCACCGGCGCTGATCGCGAACGCGGTCGGCGCATCAGCCATGTGCACCGAACCCCGCCAAGGGCCTCCCCCGCCCACGACGTACGTCATCGACCAGCCCCCGGCACACGCGTCCGGCCCGGCAACGAGACCACCTCCGTGGGCGACGCGGACCACCTCCCGATCCGGGCCCCACCTCACCCTGACCCGGCGCCCGCCTCCACGCAAGGCACTACGCCACCTCGTACTCCCACCCCTCCTGCCACCTGAACGGCGCGTCCACCAGTTCCTCCAGCGGAGTCCCGTCCAGCAGGTTCTGCAAGGCCCACCGATTGGCCGAATGGGACACCACCAACACCGTAGCCCCCCGCCACTCCTCCCGCAGCTCCCCGAGGAACCCGGCCATCTCCGCCACGACCTGCCGATAACTCTGCCCACCCGGCCACGGCGTGTCGATGTGCCGTCTGCGCAGGGCCGCGACCTCGCTCACCGGCCGCCCGTTGTAGCTGCCGTAGTCGCACTCCCTGAGCCGCGCGTCGAGCCGGACCTCCTTCCCACCCCCGAACGCCACCTCCACCGTCTCGACCGCCCTGCGCAGATCGGAGCAGTAGACGACGTCCACTCCCCGCCGCCGCACCCCGAGCTCGGCGGCCAGCTCCCGCCCCCGCTCGGACAACTCCCCGGGAAGCCACCCGGTGGCGACACCGGTCTCGTTGTCCACAGTGATGGAGTGAGTCTCGTACACCACTTTGACCGCCACGACGGCACCGTACCTCCCCTCCCAACCCCTCCCATTCCGCCCACAGCAAACACAACCCCCAACCGAGACCCGAATATGATCGACACGACTCCACCAACCTTGCCCGGCATGGAATGATGTCCGCGGGACCCCGTCCCCATCCGGCCGTGCGGCACCCCGGATCCGATGCTCTAGCCTTGACATGCGCGAGCCTCACCAAGATCCACCCGCCGCACACCGCATGTCACAACTGAATCCAGGGGCGGTAGCTCAGCCGGTCAGAGCATCGGACTCATAATCCGTGGGTCGTGGGTTCAAGTCCCACCCGCCCTACTCACCAACACCGCATCCGACCTGGGGTTTCTCGGTTCTCGCCACCCTCGGATCTTGCTGTCGATCATGGTTGGTTGCTCCATGGTTGCTCTTGTGTACGGACCGTGTACGGCGGTAGATCATTCAGACCGCCATCGTCAGTTCAGACCCCAAAGACCACCATCAGAACGCCAAGTTGGAAGCTCCGGCCAGCACCGCTGGTCAGCGCGGTCTCATGCCCAGTCAAGTCTTGTCCAAGTCAGCTCGTCTTGCCTGTCAGGCCTCTGGTGACCAACAGATAAAAGATCCGCTGGTTCTCACAGAGATGCGCTCGGCTCGTTCGCACCCATGATTGGGCACTGATGAGCTGCCAGTCTGTGTGACAGCCTTCAGGACAAGCAGGCAGGCCCGCCGACGAATCGGCGGGCCTGCCTGGGTTGGGGGCTCAGGTAGTGGTCGTGCCGGTGTGGTGCGGCAGGGTGATCAGCCGGGCGGTCTGGGCACCTGCGGCTGCGGTGTTGATGAGGGCGGCCGTGGATTCGGCTGCGGCGCGGGCCACCTCGGGGTAGACGCTGGTGTAGGTGTCGCGGGTGAAGGTGGACGATACGTGCCCGAGCGTCTCTTGCACGACCTTCAGGTCGACTCCGGCGGCGAGCATGATCGACGCTGCCCCGTGCCGTAGATCATGCAGCCGCACCGGCGGCAACCCCGCCTGGAAGGCCAGCAGGTAGAACTGGTCGCTGACCTGCTGCGGATGCAACGCCAGGCCGATCTCGTCGGTGAAAACGAACCCGCTGTCCGTCCACGCCTCCCCCGCGGCCAGCCGCTCAGCGGCTTGGCGTTTGCGGTGCGCTCGCAGCGCGGTGACGGTGTCGTGTCCAAGGCGATGGTGCGGTCGCTGGCCTCGGTCTTCGGCCTGCCCTGCACCGGCTCCCACCCCAGCTGAGTGATCTGCCAGTGCACCCCTGCCGTCCCGGCGGCCAGGTCGACGTCCTTCCACCGCAGCCCGACCGCCTCACCCCGGCGCAGCCCGCGCAGGGCGATCAGCCGGTACAGCGCGAACAGCCGATGGGTCGCCGCCTGGGCGAGGAAGGCGAACGTGTGCGAGGGCGTCCACACCATCACCGGAGACGGCCGCGGCACGGACGCATACACGTTGATCATGGCGGCGCGGCTCAGCCGCGCCCCGCACCGCCGCCGCTGCTCAACATCGAGCCGATCCTGCAGGTCGCGGTTCCAGGCGGCCACCCGCTCCTCGGTCCACACCAGCGCCTTGGGAGATGCGGCGTCAGGGAGTTCGACAACCGCAGCGGGGTTGAAGTCGATCAGCCGGTCCTGCTTGATCGCGATGTTCAGCGCGTGCCGGAGGGTCGCCCGGATGCGGTGCATGGTGGCCGGACCGACCGGCCGCCGGTACCGCACCGTCGCCCGCTGCTCCGGATCGGCGCTGGCGCGGGCGGCGGTGATGACGTCGTTGAACTCCTCGATCGCATCGAACATCCCCGCCACATCCGACACCCGCAACCGGTCCAACCGGATGTCGCCGAGGTAGGGGGCGAAGTACAGGCGGATGTGCGCCTCATACGACCGGCGCGTGGTCACATCGATCTTCCGCTTGCGCGCAGGAACTCCTGCATCCATTCAGCGACCGTGACGGTGGGGTTGAGGTCCTGGCGGGTGCGGACCTTGCGCCGCACCTCCACCGGCGGCAGCGCCTTGCTGTCCTTGAGCATGGAGAGCATGAGCTCAGTGATCTTTCTCTGGATGTGCGGGTCCTCATCCAGAGCCAGCAGTGCACGGGCGTGCTCCAGTTCAGCCTCGGCCTCCTCCAGTGTGGCGAACCCGCGCCGTCGCAGGGGATTGCGCCGAGATCCGTCGGCGTGCGCGGGTAGCTCCAACTGGAAGGCCCATCGGCCGTGGGTGCTGCTCCAGCGTTCCCCTCCCCCGGGGCGGCGCAGCTTCGGGCACGCCTTGCCCAGCCTCTTGCTGGCCCTGCACGCGCTTGTGTACACCAGGTGTTCGCCGACAGAGAGACCCAGCGCCCTTGAGACTGGTACCAAAACTCGTTCGCCGAACCGCTCCCGAAGATCACGAACTGGTACCAAAACTCATACGAATCGCGGTCCCAAAATTCGTTCGTGAAACCATCCTGGGCGTGACCGCCCATCGAACAGGCACTTGGACGGCCCAGCAAGCCCGCAAACTCATGAACCTCGGGCAGAGGGTCAGCTCGTTCCGTTTCCTCATTCGCGACCGGGATGCCAAATTCACCGAGGCCTTCGATGAGATCTTCGTCGGCGACGGTGTCACGGTGATGAAGACGCCGCCGCGGATGCCCCGCGCCAATTGCTACGCCGAATGCTGGGTGCGCACCGTACGAGCCGAATGCACCGACCTCATGCTCATCTACGATGAACGACACCTGCGATCAGGCCTGGAAGAGTACGCCGAGCACTCCAACGCACACCGTCCGCACCAGTCCCGTCGGCAACGCCCACCTGATCAAGGCGAGGGAGTTGTCGTGCCGATGGAGGGTCGGATTCAGCGTCGAAAGGTGCTCAGCGGAGCGATCAACGAGTATCACCGAGCGGCCTAGCCGGTCCAACGAAACGCGTGCTCAGGCCATGTGCATGAGTTTAGAAGCGGTACACCATCGATCTCTACACGGGCCGTCGCCTCGACCTCGACCTAGCCGCCTGACCCGCTCGGTCGGTCCTGCCGGTCTACGTGACCGGCAGGACCAACTGCGGTCGCGATGCCGACCGGCAGGACCGAGCTACTGCTGGCCGGCAGTAGAGCCACCCGACGGGACGGACAAGCTTTGTCCGGATGTGGCCACATGTGAAGGGGTGATTTCCGATACATGATCGGTTCTCATAGAGACGAGGGGCACAGGCCCCCTAAATCACCGGTTCGATAGGGAGATCACGTGGCCATTCCTGCTCGCGCCCATCTGATCAATAAGCACTCGGGGCTGGCCATCGACATCGAAGGGGCGAATCCCAACGAGTTCGCCCGCGTCGTGCAGTGGAACCTCACTGGAAACGCCAACCAGCGATTCGAACTCAGGCCTATCGCCGCCACGAAGGGCGGCGGCTTCTGGCTCAGCGCGGAACACTCGGGGGGCAAGGTAGTGTCGGCCCACCCGTCCTTCCCCGACCGAGTGACGCAGTACAACCTCTACGAACCCGACAGCGCCATGCGTTTCAATTTTCAGGAGTACGGGGGAAGCGAATTCGGGGCGGGCCTGTACTGGATTGTCAGCCAGTACCCCCCCAACAAGGTGCTAGCCGTAAAGGACGCCTCCACCACCCCAGGCACCCAACTGGTGCAGGCGGATTGGCGCAAGGGCGACGCCAGCCAATTGTGGCAGCTCCAGGCCGTCTCCTAGCGGATGCATGCGGCGGCTCTCATGCAGCCCCGGCAGTGTCCCCACACCGCCGCCTGCACGGCCGCGCTGGCCGCGGTCCGCGAGCGTGACCGGCAGGCGCGCCCCTACATGATCATGTCCTCCAAACCCTCGACGCACTCAGGCGTACGGACGCGGTGGCCGACGCGTCCCTGCGCCAGCGATGATCACCAATGGTGTGGTCCCGCGCCCTGGACTGTTCCGATCGCGACGAAGTCGCCGAAAAGATCCGCAGGACCGTCCTGGAGACGGCGGGAAGCGCCGGCCGTGCCGGAACTGTCATGGACATCAGGGATGTAGCACCGGACCGGCAGACCCGCTGCCTCGGCCGACGGCCGCGTTCCGGGACGGGCTGACCGCGGCACCCGACTGGGTGGCGGGTTGAGCGAGGGAGGTTTCCGTTCGCCTTGAACCCGAGCCCGACGGCCTGCGGATCATCGTCGTGGCTCCCGAACTTATGGCGGGGGACGAGAGCATGGTGGAGCTGTGGCACCCGTCAGGTTGACATGTCAGACGCGGTATGACCGCTCGCCGCCGCTAGCGCTCAGGAGGGAGCGCCGGGCTCAACCGTAGGCCCGGCGGCGACTCCCGCGGGACGGCGCTGAAGGTGGCGAACAAATCGTTCATCACCGACAGCGGGACGACATCAGACAGTTCATGAGCATCAGCGGCTGATCTTGGATGGCGTGGGGAACGCGCCCCTCCCGGCAGCGGAACTCGTGTGACACGGCGGCCGGGAGGAGCGCGTTCCCCACATTCCAGGCACATCGTGCGCTTCACAGAGAAAGGCGAAGAGTCAATGGCGTTTCCCATTACGGCGACAACCACGGGTCTGGCCTACACAGCCAACTCCGGTAACCGCACAGTGTCAGTGATCGACACTGTGAAGGGCGCCACTACGGCGAACATCCAAGTCAGTAGCAGTGGTTGGGCCAGCCCATCGGACATCGCGGTCAGCCCGGACGGCAGCCGCGCCTACGCAGCCAACCCCGACAACCGCTCCGTGTCGGTGATCGACACCACGACCAACACGGTCACCGCCACGGTCGCGCTCGCGGCGCCCGGCACAGTGCTCACCGTCTCCCCCGACGGCAAGAAGGTGTATGTGACCGGCCAGAGCACGGGGTCGGTCATAGTGATCGACACCGCGACCAACACCGTCAGCACCAAGATTCTGGTCTCCGGTCACCAAGGCATAGCCGTCACTCCCAACGGTAGCCGCCTCTACATCGGCCAATACACAGAGCGCGCCGTCCCGGTGATCGACACGGCGACCAACCAGGTCATCGCCACGGTGTCCACATCCGGTGGCTGCCAAGGCCTGGCAGCGCACCCCGACGGCACCCGGGTGTACGTGGCCGACAACGGAGGCCAACGTGTGTCCGTCATCAACACCGCCACCAACACGATCACCGCCTCCATCGCGATGGCATCGCCCCCCATCAGTGTGGCGGTCAGCCCCGACGGAACCGGCGTCTACGTCGGGCTTGACAGCGGCCCTGTGTCCTTGATCGACACCGCCGGCAACAAGGTCGTGGCCACCATCCCGATCTGGGACGCCGGCGCACTGGCGGTCTCCCCAGACGGCACGTTCATCTACGTCCCCGACTACTCAACCCACACGGTGTCGGTCATCGACGTGGCCAGCAGGGCGGTGACTGGCTCGTTCGCCGTCGGCACCAAGCCATGCAGCGTCGCGTTCGGCCCGGGGACTCCCCTCAGCACCGCCACGCCCACACTAGTCAAGGGCGCGCCCCTTAAGGTGCGCTACTCCACTGTGCCAGGCAATGTCACCAGCAAGAACTGGGTCGGCATCTACCCCGATGACGGCGGCGCGACCATTGGAAAGAAGAACTCCTTCACCTGGGCGTCCGCGCCCAACGCCGCCGGTAGCGTCACTTTGGACACCGGCAGTGTGCCCGGGCCGGGCCGTTACGCGGCCTGGTACTTGTACAACGACGGTTACACCACCATGGCCGCCAGCCCCCTCACCTTCACCGTGACCTGACCCCACCTGGGCCCACGACCGCGTGGGGGCTCCGGTGAGCGGTCACCGGGTCTCTACGCGTGTAGGCCGGGAGCTTGTAACCCGTTGTGTGTAAAGCTGATCTTGCTGCTGGTCTTGACTGCTTTACCTGATGCGGCCTGGGTATGCCTCGGCCAGCTCGTTGAGGGCGCGCCTGAAGGGTCATGCCGCCACGCCAGTAGACCGAGGCGTAGAAGAGGGAGGCGGGGGTCGGATCGCCGGGGACCGTTCGCCAGAACCGGGGGTGGTCGGCCGGGGTCGTAGATGGCGTTGGCCAGTTCGGCGGCGGTGCCGGTGCCCTCCTTCTCCGACCACAGCCACTCGGCGTAGGTCGCGAAGCCCTCGTTGAGCCAGATGTCGCGCCACTGGCCGACCGACACGCTGTCGCCGAACCACTGGTGGGCGTTCTCATGGACGACGACGCCGACGTCGGGCCCGGACTCGAAGAAGATCGAGTCGGAGACGGGATGCGACTGGGTCTCCAGCGCGAAGCCGACGTTCTCGTTGACGACCGAGCCGCCCATTGAGGAGAACGGGTAGCGGCCGACTAGGCTCGACTCCCAGTTGATGATCTCGGCCGTACGTTCGACGCTGGCCTGCCGAGGTGCGCCGGGAGGCGAGAACGCCGTTGCTGATCGCCTGCTTGCCCTCGGGAACGGTGACCGAGATGTCGAAGGTGGCCTTGTCCGCCGGGTGGTCGTTGCTCGGGTACCACCACCAGGCGATCTTCGGCTCGCCCAGCGCGAGCGCGCCGTCGGCCCGCCTGAGCCACGGCGTGCTGATCCCGGGCGTCGTGACGGAGCCGGGGGTGCCGGTGTAGGTCACCTCTACGACGAACGGCATGAGCCGGGGTAGGGCACGGACCGGGGTGATCTCCAGTTCGTGCGCAAATCACTGACCTGGACACACGTCGACGAGACCGGCTCGGCGAAATCCTCCACGGATATTCACATCCGGTTTGACCTGCGCGGATCGAATTATCGGCAGGCGCACAGCGCAAAGCTCCACGCCGACCTGGCGCTTGTCGGTCAGCTCACCTCTCGTGGTTGTCGTCATCATCGGCCCGTCTGACGTTCGTCAGCATCCTGATCGCGCCGACGATCGTGAGGACAAGGCCGACTACCAGGATGGGGAAGGCGCCCGGCGCCCGGGCCGGGTATGCGACCCACATCATGCCCACGGCGATTGTGTTCAGTGAACAGCCGATTGCGAAGATCGTGCGCCAGACGGCGATCACGCGCTCGTCCCCGTCATTGGGATGCCACCGTCACCGACTCGTTGCCCGTGATCGAGCTGTACGTGATGATCACACCTCTCTCCTTGCTGTCGGCGAGGTTGATCGCTGTCAGGGCGATGCCGACGGCAGCACCGAGGACCCCACATGCGACAAGCAGCACCGGGACCGCCATGCAGAATCCCGCAACAGTGCCTGTGAGCCCCAATGCCACGTTGAGTAGATTAACCTGCTGGTGGGACAAGTAGATGTCGCACGAGTAAGTGAGCGCATCGGTGAGATTCTTGGCCTTCTTACAGGTGTTGCCCTTGGCTCCGTGGTCGTCTTCAGAATAACACCCTCTCTCCCCGTACTTTTTGGCGCACGCTTCATACAGCTTGGGAACGTCTCTGCACTTGCCCATGTCGTTGCGGGCGTCGACCACGCACGGGCGCACGCTGTCCTGAACCCCCTTGCAGAACCAGTCATCTCGCTTATTGGCGTTTCGGCAGGTCAGGTAGTACTCGGCGTACTCCTTGCAGCCATCGTGCCCACGCTTGCCCGCGGTGCGGCAGTCTTCGTAGGACTCCGCCTCGTATTCACACGTGTCCTTGTTGTTTCGAGTCCGGCATTCCCGGTGTATCAATTCCTGGTTTGCGCACATCTCCCGGGCCCAGCCCCGATTGGAGCGGTTGGCCGTACGGCAGGACTCGTAGAGATCACCGCCATCGGCGCATTTGTCCTTGCCATAGCCACCCGCCACACAACTGGCGTAAACGACGGCGCCGTCCCGACACACACCTCGTCCGTTGCGGTCCTTACGGCAATCCGTGTAATTCTCCACATTGACCTTGCCAGAGTCGGGGTCGGTGTAGCCGGACTGGTAGCCGAGTGCGTGCGTGGCGCCGGTACGCGTGATCACTTCTCCGAACGGATCGTAGGCGACCGAGTCGGCCAACGCCGTGCCGTTGGCGGTGAACGTGCCAATCAGGTCACCGCGCAGGTCGGAGAAAGCCAGGATGGGCCCGGTTCCGTCACTGATGCCCAAGGTACGGCCGAAGGCGTCCCGTCCGAAGGCTGCGGTGATGACGTTGTTCGCGTCGGTGACGCAGGTCAGATTGTTGGTGAGGCCGTCGTAGGTGAAACGGCTGGACTTGCCATTCGCGGTGCGTATCTCGACCCGGTCCAGGGCGTCATAGTCGTAGGTGACGGTGTCGTCGCGGACAAGGCGGTCGAAGGCGTCGAACTTGGTGAGGCGGACGATCCCAGCTGAGTCCTCAGCCAGAGTGCCGCGCGGGGTGTAGCTGTAGGTATGACCGTCTCCTGAGGTGAGGCGGTTGCGTTCGTCATAGGTGTAAGTCTTGTCACCGGCCTTGACCCGGTTGCCGGAGGCGTCCCAGGCGTAGTCGGTCTTCGTGCCATCCGGAGTGGTCCAGGAGGTGAGCCTGTCGGACCAGTCATAGGTGTATGTGTTGACCCCGGACCCAGCTGTGCCCGCGGTGGTCTTCGACGTGAGGTTGTCGTCCAAGTCGTAGCCGTACTCGATGGAGGCGATCGCCCCTCCGGAGGACGTGGTGAGCTGATCCTTCGTCAGGCGATTCATTGCATCGTAGGTGTAGGAGCGGCGGGCTCCGGAGGCATTGAACGACATGGAGGTCAGGCGGGAGGCCTTGTCGTAGCCATAGTTGAGGTGCCCAGCAGATTCCGGACAGTCGGCTACATAAGCTGACAGAAGTCTGGAAGAGGTAGGTACGTGACGAGGCGTCGTAGGCAGTTCTCGCCGGAGTTCAAGGACGAGGCCGTCCGCATGGTGCTGGAGGGTGATCGGACGGTTGCGTCGGTGGCGCGCGAGTTCGGGATCAACGCCAGCACCCTGGGCAGCTGGGTGAACCGGCATCGGATCGTGAACGCTCAGGACGAGCAGCCGGGGCCGGTTGCCGGGCCGGACCGGGCCCGGATCCGGGAACTGGAGCGGGAGAACGCCGAGCTGCGCGAGAAGCTGATCTTCCTGAGAAAAGCGGCCTTAGATTCAGACGATCAACGCGGCGGGAAACAACGCCTGGCGATGCTCGGCCAAGAACGCGAACACGCTCCCCGCCGGAATCAGCTCCCGGCAGGTCTGCCACACATCCGGCCCGATCAGTTCCCCGCTCCACTCGCCCTGCATATCGACGAGTCTGACCCCTCGCCCACCGCACGACCAGAGCCCAACATCTTCAGCGGCGTTCTAGTGTGATGCGCCGGAAAATTCGGCTGTAAATGCGTAAGCTGTTTTCATGTCGCATCGAGGTCCACGTGCTGTCGAGGTGGTGCTCTCGGAGAAGGAGCGCATCGAGTTATCGCATCGAGCGGCAGGCGGGGCAGGCGCCCGAGCGGCCGAGCGTGCGCAGATCGTCTTGGCCTGCGCGGGTGGTGCGTCAAGTACCCGGGTGGCTGCCGAGCTGGGTGTGAACGTCGCGACGGTGCGCAAGTGGCGTTCTCGGTTCGCAGCTGACCGGCTGGCGGGCCTGGGGGACGAGCCGCGGCCGGGTCGGCGCAAGGCGGAGCTGGTCCTGTCCGAGGCCGAGCGTGCGCAGTTGACGCGCTGGGCCAGACGGGCGAAGACTGCGCAGTTCCTCGCGCTGCGCGCCAGGATCGTGCTGCGTTGCGCCGAGGGTGGCACGAACCATCAGGTAGCCGCCGAGCTCGGTATCGCGCCGGCGACGGTCAACCGCTGGCGGGCGAGGTTCATCGCCAAGCGCCTGGACGGCTTGCAGGACGAGCCGCGACCGGGCCGGCCGCCCTCGATCCTGCTCGACCAGGTCGAGGACGTCGTCATCGC